>OMOG01000232.1:0-20210 GCA_900290305.1 Candidatus Sulfopaludibacter sp. SbA4 | reverse complement strand
ACGCGTCCAACGGCTCGTTTGCCGGCAATCCCTTCCCCCTCACCTTTCCCGTTCTCCGAGGGCACACGCCGCGTAATCCCGATGCCAACATCGACTTCACCGGCTTTGAGCCCATCGCGGGAATGACCGCGCCGCCACCGTGGAACACAGTCCCTTATGCCGAGAATGATTTCCTCTCCATCCAGCGGCAAATTGGCGCTTCCACGCTGCTGAGCCTGAGTTACGTCGGCTCCGAGGCGCATCACCTGCTGGCGGTCTACTCCGCGAATCCAGGCAATCCCGCGCTTTGCCTGGCGTTGAGCCAGCCTCGCGCCGTAGCCGTAGGATCGCCTGTGTGCGGCCCGTTTGGCGAGGATACTCAGTACCTCGCGGCCTCTGGCCAGATCGTGAACGGAACGCGCCGCGGCTTGGGGACGGCTTTCGCGAATGACGATTACGACGCCAGCATAGCCAATTCGAACTACCATTCCTTTCAAGCCACCGTCCGCCATTCGTCGAAGAGCCTCACGTTCCTGGTGGGATACACCTACAGCAAATCCATCGACCAAGCCTCCGCTCTATCCGACCCCATCAATCCCTATCGCTTCGGCGCCACCCGCGCCCTTTCCGCTTTCGACCTGAAACACAATCTGGTGGCGAGCTACGAGTATCACCTTCCGCTCGGATGGGAGATTTCAGGCATCACGCGCGCCAGCACCGGCTTTCCAGTGACTCTGAAGAGCAACGGCGACAATTCGTTGATGGGCAGCATTCCCAACGGCGTGAATAACTACAGCCTGGATCTGCCGGACTACGACGGCGCTCCTTTGCAACTGAACGGGAATCCGCGCAACGCGCTGCCCTATTTCAACACCGCGGCATTCCGCTTGAACGCCCTCGGCACGCAGGGCAGCGCCTCGCGCCGGTCGTTTTACGGACCGGGAATGTTCAACTCCGATATCGCCTTGATGAGAAATTTCCAGTTCTCGGAAGCGAAGGCCCTGCAGTTCCGCCTCGAGAGCTTCAACACCTTCAACCACACCCAGTTCTTCGGACCCGCCGCCGTCAACGGCAATATCGACAGCCCCCTCTTCGGGCAAGTGGTAAAAGTGGCGCCGCCGCGGCTCATGCAGATCGCCCTGAAGTTCACCTTCTGAACGCCGCGGCACAGTGTAGACTGGAGGTGGCAGGACGGTATGGACTATCCGGTCACCAAGAACGGCAAGCTCCTCGATGAATTGCTCCAGGTTCTCAATTCCCACCACAAGGAATCAGGGGTCGTTGAAGCCCTTGAGGATCTGAAAGCAGCGAAGATCAACTATCAGCAGCGAAGCACCGACCATATGCTGCAGGCGTTAGTGCTGGCCGTCCATGACTTGATGGTGCACCCACCAAGCCGGGAGCTCTCGGGGGAACTGAGGTCCGTGATTCAGTCCTACTACGATGAAACGCTTGGCGCGGGGTCGAGACTCGCGGAGCTGGCACGACAGTATGAAGCCTCGGGAGGCCGCCTTCTGTCCCGGGAGGAGATCCTCCAGGAAGTTGACGAGAGGCGCGGCACATCCCGGTAACTCACGTTGGCCATTCGCACATTTCTTGATACCGGCATCCTTCTTGCCGCCCACCGCGGAGTCCCTCCTCTGCGTGAGTCGGCGCGAGCGATCTTGAACGACAAGGGCCGTACCTTCATTGGAAGCGCCTTCCTCTACCTGGAAACGATGCCGAAGGCCGTCCACCATCGAAACGCGTCCGAGGTCGAGTTCTACAGGACGTTCTTCGACAATGTCCAAATCTGGATCGGCGACGTCGAGTCGATCGTCACCATCGCGACCGAGGACTCGGAACGCTCCGGGCTGGCCGCAATGGACGCGCTTCACGTTGCTGCGGCCTATCTCGGAGAGGCAGAGGTTTTCCTGACAACAGAAAGCCCCCGCAAGTCAATCCACCGAACAAAACTGATACCTGTGGTTTCGATCCAACCTTGAAGGAGTTTAGAGACTGATAATGGCCGGTCGGGCGCACCACAACCCGACCGGCCCTCGGCAGCGGCTCGATCGCTCCCCGCGCGCCTGGGCGCCGTTCCCGGGGGCGAATGGAGGCCACACCTGAACGCTGCCGGTCAGCTTTCAATCCATTTAAGCGACGCCTCGATTATACCCCCGAAATCGGATAAGTGTACCTTTTTATCTGTGCTTCTGCGTACATCTCGCGCCCTGGGCCATAAAAAATTCCAATCCCGCCCATAGAAACTTCCATTTTGGAGCCCGCAAGCCCATGTTGGACAATAGCTTAGACTACACTATTCGCAAACCAGACTTGCAAGATAAAGGTCTTACCCATGACATCCTTGTTTCGGCTTCGTGCCCTGTCGCTGTTGCTGATTCCGGTTGCCCTGTCTGCGCAGACGGGCGGGGATATTCCATCTAAAATCCTCGGCACCATGATGCATAGCTTCATCCTCATGGCCGTCGTCACCGTCATCTGGGCGGTCGCCGGCTACAGCCTGGCCTTCGGCGGATCTTCGCCCTTCGTCGGCGATCTGCATTTCGCCTTCCTCAACAACGTCGGCAGCGCGCCCAATCCCGACTACGCCTCCACCATCCCGCAGCAGACCTTCATGGTCTACCAGTTGATGTTTGCCATCATCACCCCGGCCCTGATTTCCGGTGCTTTCGCCGAGCGCATGAAGTTCAGCGCCATGCTGCTCTTCACCGTTCTCTGGAGCCTGATCGTGTACTTCCCCATGGCCCACATGGTGTGGGGCAAGGGCGGCCTGCTCAACGCTTCCCTGGGCGGCAAGTTTCCCTGCTTCGATTTCGCGGGCGGCACCGTAGTGCATATCACCTCCGGCGTTTCCGCGCTGGTCTGCGCGCTGTACCTGGGGAAGCGCCTGGGCTTTCCCGGCCCCACGATCAAGCCGCACAACCTGGTCATCAGCTTCATCGGCGCCTGCCTCCTCTGGGTGGGATGGTTCGGATTCAACGCCGGCAGCGCCCTGGCCGCATCCAGCCTGGCCACCAGCGCCTTCGTCGCCACCCACTTCGGCGCGGCCGCCGCGACTCTCGGCTGGATCTTCGCCGAATGGATCGAAAACGGCAAGCCCAGCGTCCTGGGCGGAATCTCCGGCTGTGTGGCGGGCCTGGTGGCGATCACTCCCGCCTCGGGATTCGTCAAGCCCTTCCCCGCGCTGCTCATCGGGCTCTGCGCCGGCGTGGTCTGCTACCTGATGGTCACGCGCGTCAAAGCGAAGTTCGCCTATGACGATGCCCTCGACGCCTTCGGCGTGCACGGTGCCGGCGGAACCTTGGGCGCCCTCCTCACCGGCGTCTTCGCCACCAGTGCGGTGAACGACGGCTTCAAGGACGCCGCCGGCAAAGTGCTGCCCTTGGGCGTCGTGGATGGCAACGGCGGCCAGGTCCTGAACCAGTTGATGGGCTGCCTCATCGCCTGGGTCCTGGCCATCGTCGGAACGCTGATCATTCTGAAAATTTGCGACATGACTCTCGGCCTGCGTGTCGGCAAGGAACAGGAGAGCGAAGGTCTCGACCTCAGCATGCACGGCGAAGAAGGGTATATATTCGAGTCGTAGGAACCCCCCTATGAAAAAAATCGAAGCAATCATTCAGCCGTTCAAGCTCGACGAAGTAAAAGAGGCGCTGAAAGCCATCGGCATCGACGGCATGACCATCACCGAGGTCCGCGGCCACGGCCGCCAGAAGGGCCACAAGGAGGTCTACCGCGGCCAGGAGTACAATGTCGACCTGCTGCCCAAAGTCAAGCTTGAGCTCGTGGTTCCTTCCGGCCGCTTCGACGAGGTCGTCAAAACCCTTACCGCCGCCGCCCGCACCGGCAAAATCGGCGACGGCAAAATCTTCGTCTACGACGTAGCCGAAGCCATCCGGATTCGCAATGACGACCGCGGCGAATCTGCCCTTTAGCGATTCGGTGATCTCACTCGCCGAGCGCACCGCGCAGGTGGATCGCCTCGTCATCGAAAGTGGCACTCCGTTGCACGGAGCGACAGGCATTCCTGTGTGCCTTCCGGCCTTGCCATCCTCGCGGTCGGCGGTTACGGCCGCCGCCAGTTGTTTCCCTACTCCGACGTCGACCTCCTGCTCCTCTTCGAATCCGAGCGCCTCGCGCAAGCCCACAAAGAAGCCATTTCCGCCTTCCTTCAACGCCTCTGGGATTCCGGCCTGCGCGTCAGCCACTCCGTGCGCACTCCCGCGGAATTGAGCGAAGTGCACGATCACAACATCGAGCTGGACGTCAGCCTGCTCGACCAGCGCTACCTGGCCGGCGACCGCGGCCTCTATGCCGAGCTGGCCCGCCGCCTTCCGCGCTTCATCCACGCCAGCCGCGAGCCGCTCATCCGCAACCTCGCGCAGCTCACCCGCGAACGCCACGCCAAGTACGCCGGCACGTTCTATCATCTGGAGCCGAACGTCAAGGAAACTCCCGGCGGCCTGCGCGACTACCAGCTCATCTGCTGGCTCGAGAAGCTGCACCAGACCGGCGAAGAGCCCGGCCCCGAGCTGCAGGAAGCCTTCCAGCACTTCGCCCGGCTCCGCTGTCTTCTGCATACGCAGTCGGGCCGCGACAACAACGTGCTCTCTTTCGACGCGCAGGATACCATCGCCGAACAGTGGCGCGAGGGCGATTCCGCCGGCCTCATGCGCGAGTATTACCGCTACTCCCGCTCCATTTTCCGCGCCGCCATCCATACGCTGGAATCCAACGAGGCCCAGTCGAGCGCCCTCTTCGCCCAGTTTCGCGACTGGCGCGCGCGCCTCTCCAATGCCGACTTCAGCGTGCATCGCGAGCGCGCCCATTTCCGCGCTCCGCAAGCCCTCGATGTGGAGCCCGAGCTGGCGCTGCGCCTCTTCGAGTTCGTGGCGCGGCACGGCTTCCGCATCTCGATCGAGGCCGCGCAGCGCATCGAAGCGCGCATCGGCGCCCTGCGCGCGCATTTCGCCGAGCCGCGGCCCATCTGGCAGGCGTTGAGCCAGATCCTCACGCTCCCGCACGCGCCCCTGGCCGTGCGTGCCATGCACGAAACCGGCGTGCTCTCCGTCCTCTTCCCCGAGATGGAGCAGATCGAGTGCCTGGTGGTGCGCGATTTCTACCATCGCTATACCGTGGACGAGCACACGCTCGTAGCTCTCGAGCGCCTGTGCGGCGCCCGCAACTCCTATGCCTCGCTCTTGGCCGAGGTGCGCCAGCCGGCCGTGCTGATGTTCGCCGTGCTGTTCCACGATTCCGGCAAGGGATCGCGCGGCGAAGGGCATGTCGACGCCTCCATGCGGCTCGCGCGCGGCGCCATGTCGCGCATCGCGATGCCGCAACAGGACCGCGAGACCGTCCTCTTTCTGATCCGCAAGCACCTGGATCTCTCCGCCGCCCTCCAGTCGCGCGATGTCTTCGATCCGCAGACCATCCGCGACGTGGCGCACGAGATCGAGACCGTCGAGCGTCTCAAGGCGCTCACGCTGCTGACCTATGCCGATATCAGCGCCGTCAATCCCAGCGCCATGACGCCCTGGCGCGCCGAGCAGTTGTGGCAGCTCTACTTGATGGTCTACAACGAGCTGACCCGCGAGCTCGAGAGCGACCGCATCGAGTCCGTTCCCACGGGCCCGCCCGAGCAGCTCGAATTTCTGCGCGGCTTCCCCACGCGTTACCTGCGCACCCACACCGAAGCCGAAATCCGCGAGCATATGGCGCTCGAGGAGAAGAGCCGCAAGCGCGGCGTGGCGGTGGAGATTCGCGGCCTGGAATCGGCCTGGCAGATGACGCTCGTGGCAGCCGACCGTCCCGGCCTGTTCGCCGCGGTTGCCGGAACGCTCGCCGCATTCGGCATGAACATCCTCAAAGCCGAAGCCTTCTCCAACCGCCGCGGCTTGGTGCTCGACACGTTCACCTTCGCCGACCCGCTGCGCACGCTCGACCTGAACCCCACGGAGCTCGACCGCCTGCGCACTACCGCCGAGCGCGTGATCGCCGCCAAGACCGACGTGAAGGAGTTGCTGCGCAGCCGCCCCAAGCCCACGCTCCCCAGCCGCAAAGCCCGTATCCCCGCCGCGGTATCGTTCAACTCCGAGGCCAGCAACACCGCGACCCTGGTGGAAATCGTAGCCGAGGACCGCCCCGGCCTCCTCTACGACTTGGCCTCCGCCATCTCGTCGAACGGAGGCAACATCGAGGTGGTCCTGATCGACACCCAGGCGCACAAGGCCATCGACGTCTTCTACGTCACCGCCGAAGGCCGCAAACTGCCCCCCGACAAACAGCAGATCCTGGGCGAAGCCCTCCGCCGCGCCTGCGGGTCTTAGGTGGGACAGGCCTTCCGCCTGTCTTGGGCCGGGGCTTTTAGCCCGGCCCTGCCGATGGCGTGAGAAGGGCGTAAGATCAGCTGTCACACTTCCGTAGCCGTCTGTTAACCTCCACGTGATCACCCCCATGTAGAATAGCCTCATCATGCGCAGACTTCTTCTCCTCCTTTTCACCTCCGCCGCGGCCTTCGCTGCCGGCCAGAAGATCGTCGGCGGGCCCGTCGCAGTCAACGTCACGGCCCGCACCGCCACCGTAGTCTGGATCGTACAGACCGACGAGGCGACCCTTCGTCCCGCCACGGGCGGTGCCGCAAAAACAGCCCCCTCGCTCCACATGGAGAAGACCACCTTCACCGGATTGCAGCCGGCCACGCGGTACGAATACAACGTCTCCGGACAGGAAGCGGGCAAAGGCTCTTTTCTAACCCCGCCAGCCACCCCCGCGCAAACGCCGGCCGCCACCGCGCCGGCGCCAACAGCCGCCAAGCCATACTACTTCGTCGTCTACGGCGACACGCGCACGCGCCACGACGTACACCGCCGCGTAATGGCAACTCTCCTGAAGCACGGCATTCCCGACTTCGTCGTGCACACCGGCGACCTCGTGGAAAACGGCAACGACTCCGCCCAGTGGCCCATCTTCTTCGATATCGAAGGGGAGCTCCTGCGTCAGACCGCATTCTTTCCCGTATTGGGCAATCATGAACGCAACAGCCGCAACTACTACGAGTTCTTCCAGGTCGAAACGCCCTACTATTCCTTCAATTGGGGCACTGCGCACTTCCTCATGATCAATAGCGATGTCGCCAACGTGTCCGCCAGCCCCGGCGTCCAGGAGTCGTTCTGGGCCGAGCAGACCCGCTGGATGGAGGAAGATCTCGGCAAGAACCAGGCCGCCGATTTTCGCTTCGTGGTCGCGCATCATCCGCCATTCAGCGCCGTGAAGCGCCGCCAGGACAGCCAGCCCAAAATGACCGCCCTCGTGCCGCTGCTCGAGAAGTACCACGTCACCGCGGGCCTCTTCGGACACGACCACAACTATCAGCACTATTTGAAGAACGGCATCCACTACATCGGCACCGGTGGCGGCGGAGCGCCCCTATACGACGTGGACATCCCGGCCCCCGGGATCACCGTGAAGGTGATGAGCACCGAGAACTTCGTAACCTTCAACGTCGATGGCAAGGTCGCCCGCGTCGAGGCCATCGACGCCGAAGGCAAAACCATCGACCAGTTCGAACTCCACGGCGGCGCGCAGCGTTAAGCGATCGGATCGGTCGTGCGCCAGCGTGCCGGAGTGCCCTCGGGGCCGGACACTTTCCAGGAACCCCTGGACAACCCACTGATTCTGAATGCCTTGGTGGGGCAGGCTTCAGCCTGCCGCCGGCTTTCAGCCGGTGCCCTCGGGCCCCAAAGGTTCCTGCGGCCAGAGAAGCGATCGTCCCCGGCTCGTGTCGACGCTTCTCTGCCACGGCGTTGCCGGAACTGAGTGCGCCCATAATCGAGCACCCAGCCTACAAATGGAACGCCTTCACGACGAACATCGCAACGTCCCCACGCGAAACCGGATTATTGGGACCGTAAGTCGTCCCGGTCGCCAGGCCCAACTCCCGCATCTCCTGGACGTAAATGAAGAATTCGTTGCCCCCATTCACGTCCGTGAAGAACGGCGCGCTCGGCAGCAAGCTCTGGAAGTTGTCGCCGCCCGCGCCGGCGCCCAGCAGTGACGTCGCGAAGAGGTTGCCCATCTTGGCCCGAATGAGGAATTCAGCAATCTGCCCGCGTGTCACCAGGTCGTTCGGGCAAAACCGGACCACGGCGTTGTCCCCGTGAGCCTGGCAGGGGCCGCTTACGGGCTTGGCGTAGCCGCGCCGCCCCATCACTTCGATGTAGCGCATCAGCATTGCGTTGGTCACCCACGGGAATCCGTGAAAATCCCCTGGCGCGAACGGGTTGTCGATCTTGGACCCCCCCGATCCCAGGTCGCCGAAGATGCTGGCCGCCGTCCCCGGCGGAATTCCGGGGCAAGTCGCCAACCCCGATGGATCGCCGCTCGTGGCGCACAGGAAGTTGGTAACCGCCGTCTCGTCCATTTGCCCCCGCACCAGCCAATAGGCCGCCTCCGCACGAGTGATGGAATCGTCCGCATCACCCGCGGCTGGCGCGAGATTCAGATTCTCCGCGATCTGAATCCACGGGAAGGCGCTGCTCCCTTGCTGCACATCGCCGAAGAAACGATGGTCGCGGCCGCCGTCGCCGTTGTCCGGAGAATCCGTCAGGAAGTTGAGGCCGAAGTTGGCGATCGCGGTTCCCCACTGCCCTGGGCCGGGAATCGTCGCCAGCCGCTGCTTCGCAAATGCGCCATAGGCCCACAAGCTACCGTCGTTCGGGTCGGTGGAGGCGCCGCCCCTGTCGCCCCATGGAATCAACGGGCACATACCGCCCGGCGGCGTGAGGCCGCTGTTGTCGGTAAACGTGAGGGGGACGCCGCTGCCTGCGGCCTTGGCAGTGGAGCCGGTGCACAGGCCCATCCCCGGACAGGTCGAAACAATCCCCGAGAGAGTGATCTTGTTGCTTAGAGTGATTGCGCCGTTGCTGCCGAAGCCGCTCACGGTGGTGTTCTCCGGGATCAGACCTGTGGATGTAAAGGAGATCGTCCGGCCAATCGGCATGGGCCCGGCCAAGGCCCTGTCAAGCTGGATCTGGAATGTCGTTCCGTTGGTCACCGTTCTGACGATGGTCGCCCCGTCCGGCAGCACGTCGGTGCTGAAGATCATTAGGAGGGCTCCGGTTACTGCAGCGGGATGGCTCAGCGTGATGGTGGTTCCGTTAGCGCCGTTACCGGCCGTGACGATTGTGCCTCCCTGACATGCGTTCGGCGCCGTCCCCGCGGTAGAGGCACAGTCCACTGTATCGCCGGCGAAAATGTAGCCGCCGCTGGAGGTAGGAGCGGGAACCGTCGCGGTGGTGCTTCCGGCTTGAAACGACACGTTGATCGCCACCGTTGCCGACGCGGCAGTCACCGTCATTCCGGGAGCCAGATTGGCCAGGCTCGTGACCCCGATGAGTCCTATGAAACCCGCGCCCGCGCAGGGAACGCCGTGCGGGCAGCCGTACGCGTTCTGCAGGCCGGCTGTGGTCGCCGTAACATTGGCTCCGGTAACCTGGGCCCCCACATTTACTCCGGCAGGCGGAGCATTCCCTACCGTGATCTGGTTGGACCCGTTCGTCAGCAGGCTTGCGAGTTCGCTCGTGGCAGGCCCCTGCGTCGTGAACGAAAGAGAGTCGTTATTGAAGTTGCTCGTGGCCGCGCCCGTGGCCGTGCTCCAGGTGACACTGGTATTCGGCGTCACCTGGGACACCACCGAACCCGGCGGAACTCCGAATCCATTGATGAACATCCCGGGCTGAATCCCGTTCGTATTGACTATGTTCGTGATGGTCCTGCTGCCCGTCGTCAAATTCCCATACACGTTGATGCTTCCCGAGCACGGGACCGTGGTGAAGATCGTGCCCACGTACGGATCGACATACGGCTCGACCGTGTCGTAGGCATCGTCGCCTGGTCGGAAACCCCACAGCGACGGAAAGTTATTTGAGAAGACGCCTGTCTGGTTGCCCGGCCCTCCGGTGGTCATACCCACGAACAGTTTCTCCAGCCATGCGAAAACGTTGAGGGGGGACACCCCTCCGCTGCCGGCCACGTCCGCCGGGCTGTCGAACATCGGCGCGTAGAAGCCGAAGCCGCTGGGGTCCCCGCTCGGGTCGGGTTCGTTCGGCCCGTTGAACCAACCATATTCCTGAGCCAGGATTGCCGCGGTCAGCGCGCTGCCGCCGGCGCTGTACGCGCACGACGGCCCGGAATTCGTGGGACAGTTGCGAAGAACGTCGTACAGAACCGTACTGGTGCCGAGGGGATTTCCCGAGTGGTCGAAGGGACGCACCGAACGGTCCTCGTACAGAAGGCCTTCCCGATAGATGACCTGTGCCGGCCGTGAGTCGCCCACAAACAACCGGTTGTTGGTTTCGGGAGTACCGTCGTCTGCGTTCCCCTGGCCTACCGGGTTGGGGTTGGTCACCTGGGCCGCGACGGTTGCCGCGCTGCTCTGTAACGGTCCCAAAACCGGCACATCGGGAACCTGGCCCCCACCCGAAGCGCCGCAGTAGAAGAGACCTTCCACGCCGGCATTGATCGCCGACGATGGACAGGAGAAGACTATGGGCTGCAGCAGGATCTGGTTGGAGTTGACCACCGCCCCGGTGTTGCTGAAGACCTGGTGCCCTACCAGGTAATCAATCGGCGTGAAGACACCGGCGGCCGGCCCGTCGGCCTTCGGGGCAACCTGCGCATCGAAGCTGGCCAGCGCACGGCCGCGGAGGTTGCCCGGCTCCCAGTAAATCGCTCGGATGGGCTGCGTCCGGGCGTTCGCCGGTCCGCTCGGAGCGCAGGGACCCACCGGCGCGGCGACGTTGCAGCCCGCTACTTCCGTAAGCGTTCCGGTGGCGATATTGTCGGACAGATTGACCGCCCCGCAACCCCCCGGCTCGCACGCGGGCGGTTGCGTCGTGGGCGGCGCAATCGCGTTATAAAGGTACAGCTTGGGCACCGTAACCACGCGCGTTCCGGCGTACGGTCCCAGGGAAAAAGGCAGGTTGTCCGCTCCGGTTCCGGAAAACGAAGGCAGAGTTCCTTCGGGGGCATTGTTGTTCATCTGGTCCACAACCGGGGCAACCAGCGTGATGTTGTCGTGGTCGATCCCCATGCGCGCGGCGGTCGGGAAATAGTTGGTGCAGCTTCGTTCGGTACCGCCGGCACCGGTGGTATAGGGGACGGCAGGCCCGCCGTTCGGGCAGAATGGCGCCGACACAAACGGGATTCCGGATTGGCCGCCGGTGGTAACCATCCCCGCCGTGCCCACCACGCCATTCCCCAATGCGGTTGGTGCGGTGCTGTAGGAGAGGTTGACCGGTATCGTGTAATAGAACCAGTTCGCCACAGCGAAGCTCGGTTGGTTGCTGCCCCCGATCTGCGCGATCGTCGTGGGCGTAAACAGCGGACCCGCCGCGAACTGGGACAGTTTTGACACGATCAGGACGAAGTTTGAGCGGTGGCCGGGAATATTGGTGACGGTAAACAGGACCACGAACCGGCCCTGCAACTGGTCGTAGCGGATCGATAGGTTGTCGATCGTGCACTGGTAGCTGGGTCCCGACGGGCAGAGAGGCGCAAGATTCGCTATTCCCAGCCATGTGTCCATCCAAGCCGTTTCCATCGCGGGGTAGTTCAGGGGATTCGCTGCGCCGGTATTCCCCGACCCGTTCGGGTTGGCATAACGCGCAATGCTCTTATTGACCACAACGAAAATGTCGTTCGGCCCCACGGCGACTTGCGGCTGCCGGGGAGCCGTCACATACGGCGGCTGGCTGTAATAGTTCGTTGGGGTGCCGGGAGTGCTGAGCACGTCCCAATATTTGAAAGTGCCGTTCGGGCCGGGTGACGGCGCAACCGCCGCCGGACCGCCGGCTGAACCATACGTAAAACTGTTTTGGGTAACCGAGCCACCCGGGTTCACCTGGCTCATGGTGACCCCCTGTTGCGCGGAGGCGAGTCCCGGGGCCAGGACTAGAACCAACAATGCTGCACCTCGAATTCCGAAATCCATTTCGTTTCCTCCTGAACTTGGCCGTTAGCGCACGTTTTCCGCCGAATGGCGCGCAGGCCGAATTATAGGGGAACCACCAGTGGCCCGTCAAGCGGAAATCCGTCGAAGTTATTGACTCCAAGATATTTAGCGAAGCACATGACGCCTGGTACGTGAGCTTCGTTGGTCCGCCCGAAACACGGTCACAAAGGAACGACATTTATTTTTCAGGACACTTTCACTCATTCTAAACCGCTTACGCGCACCTCGCCGCGCCGAGCAGCCGGGTTGCCGCATACCTGTCTGCTAGCTTTAAATCAGGAAGGGATTTGCGCTCCGGCCCTACCAACACACTATGGAAACGGCGATAACATTCATCCGGCCAAAGCACCGGCAGCCAGCCCCCATCGGCCCCTGGGCGACACAACTTGTGTCGCCGAATTCCAACAAGTCATTTGTTTTCAGTGAAGAAATATCTTTCCGCGACACAACTTGTGTCGCCGCGCATTGTGGGACAGGCGCTTCCGCCTGTCAACCCGCACCAGGCATTCCGGAAGAATCCGTCGGAAGAATTCGCGTAACTCCAGCATTTTCAACAAAGCGGTCTCCAAAAACCGACCGATCTTGCCGGAAGTCCCCGTCAACCAGCCGGCCGTCGACCGAGGTAAAATAACGTTATCCTTTCACAGCCGCCTCCCCCGGGCTAGGAGCTGACCCAAACGATGTCCTTCGTCCACCTGCACTGCCATACCGATTACTCGCTGCTGGACGGCGCCTGTGATATCGACCAGTTGATGAAGATCACGGTCGAACAGAAAATGCCCGCGGTCGCCATGACCGATCACGGCAACCTCTTCGGGGCGGTCAAGTTCTACAATGCCGCCAAGGCCGCCGGCGTCCACCCCGTGATCGGCTGCGAAGTGTACGTTTCGCAGAAGGGGCACAAGACCCGCTCGGATTCCGACCGCTACAACCACCTCGTGCTCCTCTGCGAAAACCAGGAAGGGTATCGCAACCTCATCCGCCTCGTCTCCACCGCCTACCTCGACGGCTTCTACTACAAGCCCCGCATCGATATGGACCTTCTGGCCGGCCACTCCAAAGGCCTGATCGCCATGTCCGCCTGCCTGCGCGGCCACATCGCGGAGACCATTCTCTCCGACAAGTACGAAGACGCACGGCGCCTCGCCCACACTTATTCCGACATCTTCGGCCGCAGCAACTTCTTCCTCGAGGTGCAGGACCATCACCTCGAACAGGACAAGCGCCTCACCCCCCAGTTGAACCGCCTCTCCCAGGAGACCGGCCTTCCGCTCGTCGCCACCAACGATTCCCACTACCTGCGCAAGGAGGACGCGCGCGCCCACGAAATCCTCATGTGCATCCAGACGGGCAAGGGGATGAACGATCCCACCCGCATGCACTGGAACACGCCCGACTTCTATCTGAAATCGCGCGACGAAATGATGGAGCTCTTCGGCGAGCTGGAAGACGCTGTCGACCGCACCTGGGAAATCGCCCAGCGCTGCAACGTCAAGCTCGAAAAAGTGAAGGAGCCCTTTCCGAAATTCGACGTTCCCGAGGCCCACTCCGCCGACACCTATTTCGAATACGTCGCCCGCCAGGGGTTTGAGAAACGCCGCCCGCGCCTGGAAGCCCTCCGCGAAAAAGGTCTGCTGAAGCACGACCTCGCGGACTACGGCGAGCGCCTCGATAGCGAAATCCGGATGATTCAGAAAATGAAATTCTCGGGCTATTTTCTGATCGTCTGGGACTTCATCCGCTACGCCAAAAGCCTCGGCATTCCCGTCGGGCCCGGCCGCGGATCGGCCGCCGGCAGCCTGGTCGGCTACGCCATGGCGATCACCGATATCGACCCGCTGCAATATGGCCTGCTCTTCGAACGCTTCCTCAATCCCGAGCGCGTCAGCATGCCCGATATCGATGTCGATTTCTGCATGAACCGCCGCGGCGAGGTCATTCAATACGTCACCGAAAAATATGGGCGCGAGCAGGTGGCGCAGATCATCACCTTCAACACGCTCGGCGCGCGCGCCGCCATCAAGGACGTCGGACGCGTCCTCGAAATCCCCTTTGCAGACGTCGAGCGCATCACCAAGATGGTCCCCAACGTCCTCAACATTTCGCTCACCGAGGCCATGCAGCAGGAGCCCGGCTTCGGCGAAGCCGCCAAGAAAGATCCGCGCGTCGATGACGTCCTGAAAGTTGCGCTGCGTCTCGAGGGCCTCGCGCGCAACTGTTCCGTGCACGCCGCGGGCGTCGTAATCTCACCCCAGCCCCTCAAAGAACTGGTGCCGCTCTACAAGACGAACCGCGACGAAATTGTGACGCAGTTCGACATGAACGGCCTCGACAAGCTCGCGCTCCTCAAGATGGATTTCCTGGGTCTCACCACCTTGACCCTGATCCAGGATGCGCTCCGCCTCATCCAAAAGCGTCACGGCGTGGAGTTGATCCCTGAGGATCTGCCGCTCGACGACAAGGCCACCTACGAGATCTTTTCCAAGGGCTTCACCAGCGGCGTGTTCCAGTTCGAATCGCCCGGCATGCGCGACATCCTGCGCCGCTACCAGCCGAGCCGCCTCGAAGACCTCACGGCGTTGAACGCCTTGTACCGGCCCGGCCCCATCCAGGGCGGCATGGTGGACGATTTCATCGAGCGCAAGTGGGGCCGCCGCGCCGTGCAGTACGATTTCCCCGAGTTGAAGGAGCTGCTCGAAGAAACCTACGGCGTCATCGTCTATCAGGAGCAGGTGATGCAGATCTCCAATCGCATCGCCGGCTACTCGCTGGGCGATGCCGACCTGCTGCGCCGCGCCATGGGCAAGAAGAAGATCGAGGAGATGGCCCAGCAGCGCGAGCGCTTCATCCAGGGCGCTGTCGAGCGCGGCTTCCAGCAGAAGAAGGTCGAGAAGATCTTCGACCTCATGGAGCAGTTCGCGGGCTACGGCTTCAACAAGTCTCACTCCGCGGCGTATGCCTACCTGGCGTTCGTCACCGCGTACCTCAAGGCGCACTACCCCATCGATTTCCTGGCCGCCTTGCTCACCTCGGAAACCGGCAACACCGCCAAGGTCGTCAAGTACATCAACGAATGCCGCGAAATGGGCATCACGATTCTGCCCGCCGACGTCAACCATTCCGACTGGAGCTTTACGCCCGATGGCCAAGCCATCCGCTTCGGCCTGGGCGCCATCAAGAACCTCGGCCAATCGGCGGTAGAAGCGATCGTCAAGGCTCGCGCCGAAGTCGGGCGCTTCAAGGCATTGCACGAGTTCTGCGAGAAGGTCGATCTGAGCGCGGTCAACAAGCGCATGATCGAGAGCCTCATCCGCGCGGGCGCCATGGATTCGCTCGAGGGTACCCGCTCCCAGAAGATGGCGGCGCTCGATGGCGCCATGGAAGCCGGCCAGCGCGCCTGGCGCGATCGCGAATGCGGCCAGGAGGGACTGTTCGGCGAAATGCTGGCGGCTGAGGCGACCGAGTGGCTGCCGCTGCCCAACGTGCCCGACTGGACGGATAAAGAAAAACTCGCCGGCGAAAAGGAGCTGCTGGGCTTCTGGGTGACCGGCCATCCGCTCGACGTCTATACCGACAAGATTTCAGAGCTGGCCACGCACGACACGTCGACCCTCGAAGGCCTCGGCAAAGGCGCCGAGGTCGTGCTCTGCGGAGTGCTGACGGGCATCACGCGCAAGCGCAATAAGGAAGGCAAGCCCTGGGCCGCCATGGTCGTCGAGGACCGCATCGGAGCCGTTGAAGGCATGGTCTTCGCCTCGAGTTACGAGCGTCTCGCGCCCCAGGTGATGGAAGACCAGGCAGTGATGGTCCGCGGCCTGATCCTGCCGGAAGAGAACGCGCAGCCCAAGCTCTCGGTCCAGGACATCGTGCCCCTGGATAACGCCCGTGTGGATCTGCCCTCGGTGATCGCGATTCGCGTGTGGCTGGGAAAGAACGGCAGCGTGGATCGCGCCCAGGCGCTCGAAGAGTTGTTCCGCCGCAAACCCGGAGAGACCGCCGTGCGCCTCCGCCTGGAATCGCCCCGCGATTTCTCGGTCCTCCTGGATGTCCCCGCGAAAGTCCGCCCCGACCGCGAATTCCGCGTGGCCGTCGAAGCCATCTGCGGCGCCGAGTGCCTGGAACGCGTCGCGGGGTGACCGACACACCCGGAACCCTGGGCAACCGACTGCTTTTGAGCTGCCTGTGGGGCAGGCTGGTAGCCTGCGGGCCGACTGGCAGTCGGCCCAAGGTGGGCAGGCGCTTTCGCCTGCCAACTTGACTTATTTAAGTCGCCAGCCCTATCCTGGTCTTATGCCCGAGCAGACCGTTCGCACCTCTCTCGATATCCCACGGTCCCTGCATCGGCGTCTGCATGAGCTTGCCGCCCGCAAAGGCTGTTCCGCACGCCAGCTCATCCTGCGCAGCATCGAAAGCGCGGTGCAGGAACACGAGCCGCCCCGGCGCCGCAAACGCCTGAGTCTCGATCGTCCCATCGTACCTTCCAGGGGCAAGCCGTTCGATTTGACCAGCGAACAGATCCATGACCTCATTGAGTTTCCCTGACGTCAACGTCTGGCTCGCGCTGCTGCTGGCCGATCACACGCATCGCCCCTCCGCCAAAGCCTGGTGGGAGTCCGACCAATCCGGCCAGATCGTTTTTGCGCGGCTGACGCAAATCAGCGTACTCCGGCTGCTGACTACCGCCGCCGCGATGAACGGCAAGCCCCTGGGAATGCGCCAGGCGTGGAACGCATATGACCGGCTGTTTGAAGACGACCGAGTAGCCTTCCTCCCCGAGCCCGACCGTCTAGAGGCGGAGTTCCGCAAACGGTCTTCCTTCAAAACGGCTTCGCCCAAAGTATGGGCCGACGCATATCTCGTCGCCTTCGCGATCCACAGCGAGGCCACGCTCGTCACCTTCGACCGCGCGCTCGCCAACCGAGGCGCCGATTGCCTGATTCTGGAGTAACCGTCGGTCTGGGAAGTCGGCGCGCCCTACTCGGACCGCAACGCCGTGATCGGATTCACTCGCGAGGCCCGCTCCGCCGGAATGTACCCGGCCGCCAGCGCCACCGCGATCAGCGTCCCCGCGGCCAGCGCGATGCTCAACGCATCCGTGGGCAGCACTCCGTAGAGTTGCGCGCGCACCAGCCGCGTCACCACCAGCGCGATCGGAATCGCGATCCCCACCCCCGCGCCCGTGAGCACCGCCACTTCGCGCATCACCAGCCCCAGCAGGCTGCCGCGTCCGGCGCCGAGTGCCACCCGAATCCCGATCTCCCGCGTCCGCCGCGAAACCGTGTAGGCCATCACGCCGTACAGCCCGATGGCAGCCAGCAGCGTCGCCAGGATGCCGAAGAATGCAGAGAGCATCGAGATCAGCCGCTCGGTCGCGAGAGATTGGTCCACCTGTTCTTCCATCGTGCGCATGCCGGTGATGGGCAGCGCCGAATCGAGCGCGGTCACTTCGCGGCGGATTTGCCCAAACAGCGTCTTCGGATCTGCCGACGTGCGCGCATAGACCATCACCGCGCTCGGGTTGTCCTGCTGTACGAACGGAGTATAGACCACGCGCCGAGCCGGTTCATTGACCGACCCGTAATTCGAACCGCGCACCACGCCCACAATCTGGACGTTGGTGCTCTTGTTCAGCCCGAAACCCATTCGTCTGCCGAGCGCGCTTTGGTTCCCGAAGTAGTACTTCGCAAAGACGTCGTTCACGATGGCAACCTGCGGAGCGCCCGCCCGGTCGCCGGCGTTGAATTCGCGGCCCAGCAACAGTGGAATCCCCATCGTGGAAAAATAGCCGGGGCTCACCGTGTCCACGTACTGGCTCATGCTCTCGTCGTCCTTCGCCTGGTATCCCTCCACTTTGATGCTCCTCATCCAATCGTCGCCGCCGATCAGCGGGTTGACTCCGATAGCCGCCGAGCGCACCCCGGGAACCGCAGCCAAACGCTGCTGAACATTCTCCGCGAACTGGCGGATGCGCTCCGCGGGGTAGCCGTTCAGCGAAGGATCCACGGCAAACTCTACCAGGCTCTCGCGCCGGAACCCGAGGTCCACGTTCTTCAGGTTGTGCAGCGAGCGCGCGAAGAGCGTCGCGCCGATCAGCATCAGCAGCGACAGAGCGACTTGCGATACCACCAGGGCCTTCCGCAAACGGACATGGCCGGCGCCTGCGGATACGCTTCCTCCCTGGTCCTTGAGCGTGCTGGCAAGCTCTGGTGAAGTGGTCTGCCACGCAGGCACCAGTCCGAAGATCACGCCGGTGGCGAGTGCGAGCACGAAGGTGAACGCGAAGACGCGCGGGTCCAGGCTGGCGGTGAGCCCCAGGTCCGATGCGCTCGAAAGCAGCCCCAGCAGCGTGCCGCTGGTCCACGATGCGAAGATCAGGCCCAACACGCCGCCGCCCAACGATAACACCACGCTCTCCACCACGAACTGGCGCACCAGGCGGCCTCTGCCGGCGCCCACCGCGAGCCGTACGGCGATCTCCTTCTGCCGGCCCATGGCACGCGCGAGCAACAGGTTCGCTACGTTGGCGCAGGCAATCAGCAGCAGCAGTGCGGCGATCGCCAGAAGAATGAGGATCGGCGCGGCATGCTCGTCGCGAAAATCGCTGACGCCTTGCGCGGCAGGCACGAAGATCAGGGGTTTGGCCGCAAATCGCTCTCGCCTCAACGGCGGTAGCGTCATCGATTGCAGCTCCATCTCGAGCAAGGACCTGTAGTAGGGCCGCAGGCTCGCCTGCGCCTGCTGCGCGGTCACGCCGGGCTTGAGGCGGCCGAAGAGTTGGAGCCAGATGGTGCGGCGGTCGTTCAGCCCGTTCCATGTAGGCGTCATCTGCGCCTTCATCATCGTTGGCACCAGGACATCGGTGCGCGTGCCCACGTCGAAGCCGCGGTACCCCGGCGCGGCCACGCCGATCACGGTCATGGGATGGCCGTTCAGCAGAAGGATCTTGTTCAGGACCGAGGAATCGCCGCCAAAGTGCGATTTCCAGAAGTCGTAGGTGAGAACCGCGACGGAGTGGCCGCCGGGGACGAGGTCGTCATACGGCGCGATGCCGCGCCCGCTGACGGTATCGATGCCCAGGGTGTCGAAGTACGTCCCGGAAACGATCTCCGCCTGGATCTGCTCGCTGTGGTTGTTGTAGGAGAGATTGAGCGGCGTGCCAAACCGCGCGGCGATTCCCGTGAAGACCGGATTGTGGTCGCGGAGGTCCTTGTACATCGGGTACGAGAACATGTTGTTGCCCTCGATACGTCCGCTTTGCGGACCCGGACTGGTGAAGAAGACCAGCTCGCGTGCGTGTTTGACGGGCATGAGACGGAGCAGCACCTGGTCCGCGATGGTAAACACCGCGCTGTTGGCGCCGATTCCGAGGGCCAGCGAAAGCAGGGCCACCAGCGTAAAGAGCGGCGTCCGGCCGAGGTTGCGGAGAGCGTAGCGGAAATCCTGTAGCATCCCTGGTTATTGTGCCACAGTGGCACAGGCATTCCTGCCTGTGTTGCCTTTCACTTGCTTCTCACTCGTACCGCAGCGCGATCAGCGGATCCACTCTGCTGGCGCGCCGCGCCGGAATGTAGCACGCCAGCAGCGTCACCGCGAACAGCATCGCCGCCATCCCCAGAAACGTGGCGGCGTCGATGCTGCTCACGCCGAACAGCAGCCCGCTCAGAGTGCGCGTAAGGAACAGCGCCCCCACCGCGCCGATCAGGATTCCCGCCAACGCCAGGCGGAGCCCGGTAATCCCTACCAGCCTCAAGACGTCGAGCGATTGCGCACCCAGCGCCATGCGGATGCCGATTTCGCTGGTGCGTTGCGCCACCGAGTACGAGATCACTCCGTAGATACCGAGCGCGGCCAGCAGCAAAGACACCGACGAGAACAGCGTCAGCAGCAGGGTGAGAAACCGCGGGCGCGACCGCGCCGAGGACATCACGTCTTCCATCGAGCGGAGCTGCGAGATGGGCAGCGCGCGGTCGAGCGATCGGATTTCGCCGCGCACGGCGCCGGCGATGGCCATCGGGTCGCCTTGGGTTCGGATCACCAGGTAGGCCGTGCGGACCGGGACCTGCGCGGCGGGGATGTAAAGCTCCGTGCCGGTGGGCCGGTCGATGCCCGCATTCTTGATATCGGCGACCACTCCCACGATCATGCGCCACGGGTCGGGTGGACTGTCCAGGCGTACGCGGAGTGGTCGCCGATATCAAGAATGCGGGCATCGACC
>OMOG01000191.1 GCA_900290305.1 Candidatus Sulfopaludibacter sp. SbA4 | reverse complement strand
ACGGATGGACTTCGGAGATCAGGAACATCATGAAGATGGCGCGGTCGAGCGGGGCGGTGAGACCTCGATAGATCTCGAAGCCTTGGGAGAGGGTGCCTCGAACCAGCTCGGGGGCGACAAAAAAAGTGGCTCCGGCGCGATTGGCCTCCGTCTTGAAGCGGCCTGGACCCCGGTCCGGGCGTCCCTCCATGACCTGCGCATGACGGTTCCCAAGAAGCGACACCAGTTCTTCGAAGTTCTGGGGGCGGCGGGACATTTCGCGCTTATCGGATGCCACCTTCCACGTGCCGAGGATGTCGTGGGCATCCTCGGGCCGCCCGCGTGGGATGCTGCCTTTGAAGACGATATCGGCCGCCTCATCGACTGCGAACTCGGTCCCCTCGATGAAGTTTGAGAAATAAGCTTCGAAGAAAGGCAGCGCCGGGCCATCCGTGGAGCGCGCCGGGCGCGTCACGGGCGCAGTCCCGGCCAACTCGGCGTGAAGCCGCTGCAGCAGTTCGAGGCGCTGCGGATCGTAGGGCAGGCCGGCGGCGCGCGCCGAGGCAATGGGCGACTCCAGCGGCGTGTCGCGGCTGCCCAGCATGGCGCCGATCAGCGCGTCGAGGCGCTGGAACTCCTGGGGCATGGCGAGTTGCGCCGCAATGCCGCGGGCCTCATCGCGAAGCCGCTGGACGGCGGTCTCGCCGCTGCGCCGGAGCATCTCATCCAGGCGCTCCTCGATCTCGCGTTTGGAGAGGGTGCGCGCGACGCCACCGCGAGCGCGGGACGGCCGCATGTTCTCCAGAAAGGCGCGGGCGGGCGAAGCGAGGCGCAATCCGCCAATGAACGACCGGTCGCTCTCCAATGGAGGCGGTCCTTTTCGTGGGCGCAGGGTCACCCCCGGCAATACGACTTCGCGCTTGTGATCGGCGATGAGAAACACCGAGCCATCGGACGCCGGCCGGTTCTCCATCGCGGTACGGTCGGCGATCAGGGCGCCCGGCAGGTAGGCCGCCACCAGAGGCCACAGATTGCGGCGCACGAGCTGTTCCGGCGAGTCTGTAAGATTACGTGTGTAGAGGCGCGACGCGAGTTTGCGCAGCGTCCCGCGCTTTACCTCGCGCGAGACGGCGCTAGCGAGTTCGCCGGCGGAGACGAAAGCCTCCGGTAGGCTGGAGAAATCGGGCATTAGCGGGGCCGCCTAGACCTCATTCTACAAGTTTCCGGGATTTAACGGGGGCATTTTGCGAGTTTTCGGGATTTAAGGGGCGGCCGAACGAGCCTGATCGGCCGGAATCTCACGCGGGCCGACCGTTCGTAGCGGGAACCGGCTTGGCCAACGCCAACACCGCGGACGCGCCTTCACCCACAGCGGAGGCCAACCGGCCCTCCTCGTCGACCACCACGGCAGTGGGTGTGGCGTAGGTGCCGAATGTCTTGGCGGCGGCGGAGTCCTGGTCGACAAGCACCGTGGAACGAAAGCCGTCTTCCCGAATGGCTTCGGGAGTGCCCTGGGAAATGACCAGCAGATCGGGAGCATCCACGGGGGGGTTCTGCTCGAACTTCTTCAAATCTTTGAGCATCCGCTGGCAGAAACCGCATGACGGGTTCCAAAACAACAACAGCGTGCGGCGGCCGCGCAGGGTGGCCAGATCGACAATCTTGCCGTCGAGGTCCGAGAGAGGGAGGGAGGGCACCGGTTCTCCCCTTTTCAACGGCGGCGGCAGAACGGCCTGCGCCACCAGGGCTTGGATCTCTTGGAAGCCCTCGGCCAACCGGCTGAGGATCGTGCCATCGTCGATCAAAACCGCGGTGGGGGTGGCGACCACCTTGTAAGCCTGCTCGACCTCGCGGTCGGTCTGGAGCAGGACGCGCCTGAGATTATGCTCGGCATTCCTGGCGCGATTGGCTTCCAGATCGCCCCTGCTGATGGAGACGATCAGCAGGCGCTCCGCATGTTCGGCCTGCCATCGAGCCACATCGGGCAACATCGTATTGCAAGGCCCGCAGGAGGGTTCGTTGAAAAACAGGAGGATCCGTTTGTTTACCGCGAGCAGGCTATCCAACGTTACGGTCCCGCCATCCACGGCCGGAAGGCTGAACGCGGGGGCGGGCGTACCCACTTTCAACCCGGTGGGCTCCCTCTGTTGGGATTTGGCCTTTCCGCCTTTACTCTCGATTTCTTCGACGCGCAACATCAGGCGTCCGTTCTGGCGCATCACATTGAACAGAATCCACAGTTGGGCTGCCTGCAGCACGGCCAACAACACCACAACCGCCGGCAGGATCGATTGAGTCTGGGATAAGGTGGACCACAGCGCGGCCGCATTCACGGGTTGCGGGCCTTGCCACCAGACGAACGCGGCCAGGGCCGAAAGGACCGCATTGCGGGCGAGTGTTTCCGCGCCGATGGGCGAAGCGTGCAGTTGGCCGAAGCAATGGCAATCGGGCCGGCGTCCGCGCGCCAGGACGATCGCCATGGCGGCGCTGAAGACGATCAGCATGGCCAACAGCCCGCCCGCTCCCCACGGCGACCACGGCGTCCACAAAAGGGCCGCCGCGCAGGCCAACTCGGCCAGCGGTACGAGCCATGCCAGGGGGCGCCCGAGGAAAGCGGGGGCCCCGAAATCCACCATCGACTTCCGCGATCCCTCGCGGTCGGCCAACTTTGCCAAGCCCGCAACCGCGAATACGGCGGCGAGCAGCACGCGCACGATCAGTAAGAGGATACCCATAACTTGAACTTGACCATTTTACCAGGATTGACGCCAGTATGGCACTCACTCGATTCTGGACAGCCGCACACTGTCGATCCAGGCTGTGCCGGCTATCTTGTCGTCAAATTTCAACACCACGGGGGCGCGGTTCGCCTGGATCTGGAGCAACCTGGTCTCGCGCGGAATCCGAATGGTCTGTTCCACTTTCTTCCAGTCGTTGGTTCCGGTGAATTGCTCGGTCCTGACCATCACGCGGGAAGCGTTCTCGGCGTCGAATATGAGAAAGCCAATGCCCTGGGAGGTGGTTATGTCCTGGGTCCGGATGAAAGCCTCGAAACGGTAGGCTCCCGGAGTTACAAAGGCGTCCTGATAGACGTGGCGGTAATCGACGTTCTCCTTCCCGTCAAAACGAATGCGTAAGGAGTGCGAGCCGGTGTGTGCCACGCTCGAATCGCGCGCCACTTCGACCCCAGGATAAGCGGCAATGTTCCAATCGAAACCCTCCCCGGAAGGCTCGGTTTCGAAATCCCCGTTGAATACCCAGTTGGATTGCAGGTAGCCGTTGCGGCGGTCCCCGAGGTAACCGGCCCACGACCGTGCCGCAGCCTCGTACTGCTTGCCGCGAATCAAGAAGGCCACGTACTGGCTGGCCAGTTTCTCGTCGGCATAGCCATGCGCAAGCGTCCAATTCCACACGATCGAAGCGTCGGCCGCGTTGTGGTCGTATATCAATTGCCGGATGCAGGCTCGCGGAGCGCGCGGGCCTGGCGGCAGGGCGCTCAGGATTTCGCTCCCCGCAACCTTGTTTTTCTTAAACCAGCCAAAGACTTCGTCGTCGTAGCCGGACGTTTCCTCCAACACGCGGGAGGCCAGTTCCAGCGCCCGCCGACGGTCCCCGAGGCCGGCGTAGAAGTCGCCCGCCGCCAGCAAAACCAGAGGGATGTTGGGAGCCAAAGCCAGGGCGTTGGAGAAGCAATACCTGGCTTGTTCCACGCGTCCCGACATCAACAGCGCCTCTGCGAGATGACGCCACAGGCTGGGAGAGGCCGGCTCCCGGCGAAGCGTTTCCAAAAGGGCGCTGACGGGCGCAAACGATTTGTTCCTGCTCGCGGCGGGGAGCTGGGCGTACAGAAATGCATTGCTGTCGCAAATGCCGAAGCGGCAAAACATCTGTTCGGCGCGCGGGTTACTCCAAAAGCGATTCCGGAACACAAGCCACGCCGGGGCATAAAGCAGCAGAAGGCACCCCAGGGCCACTGCAAACCACCGGAAAAAGCCGGGGCCGGGAAACCCGTATTCCGGTGCGCGCCGCCGGACGCCGGACGGAAGACTGGCGGCAATTCCCGAAATCCAAGCCAGGAACATGGCGTTGGCGGGATGGTACATGTTGAAATCGGCAAAGCTGTGGACAAAAATCGCCGTCATGGCGCCGGCGCATCCCAGGCCGAGATACCGGGTCTGCCGGTCCGAGCCGGCGGTGGCGGCGCGAAGCGCCTTGAGGAAGACGCCGCCCATTACACCGGCCAGGATCATAAACCCTACCGCCCCTAACTCCGCGGCCAACTGCAGATAATCGTTATGCGCAAACTGAAAAACGGCGTCGAGGGCAGCGGTTTGGTATTTCAGAAAAGCAGCCTCGTAGGTGCCTAGCCCGGAACCAAACAGCGGGTAATCGCGGATGAGATGGAGTGTGTCGATCCATATCGGCCAGCGTCCCTCCAGATCCATGCGCGATGGACCGGAAACTGTCCCGCCAAAACCTCCGACCAGAGAATCCGGCGGCAAAAAGACAAATGCCAGAAAAACAAGACCAGCGAAGCAGGCCACGGCCCCTGCCCGTTTCCAGCCCCGCAGCAGGCAAGCGATGGGCAGGGCGCCCATGACGAACGAGCCGCAAAGAGCGGCCACCAGACCGGACTTGGATTGAGAATACAGAAGCGCCACCACCAGAACCGCGGCCACGGCCAGAGCGGCGGCTGGCTTGAAGGCGTCCAGCGCAGGCGATGGGCGGTGGAATCGCTCGCCATTGAACTTGGCGATGGCGTAAGCTACCGAGATCGGCAGGGCCATCTCGAGAAGACCGGCGAAGTGGTTTTTGTTCAAATAGTTGCCCGCCACGGGCGTCACGGCCGCCCCGTTCGCCCCGTTCGCCCGCTGCCAGAGACCAAACCCCGCCTCCAGCGCCGCTACTGCGATCAGGGGAATCGCCGGCGCCCAACTTCGCCGCTCCCAGAAACGCCCGGCGATGGTGCGGATGGCGAGGAAAGTCAGTGTGTAGCCGGTCATCCTGAGAAAAAACTCGGTGGTCGTGCCAGGAGAAATGGTCAGGGGGGCAAACGCCGGCGTTTGCATGACAGGCTTCAAGTTATCCAGAATCCAGGCCCGCTCCGGCGAAACCAGTCTCAGCAGGAACGAGGGCAGCGGAAGCAGTTGCCAGGCCACATAGCAGGGAATCAGCAGAACCGCCCAGGCAAGCCACCGCTCCAAGCGCGGCGCCGGGCTGGCAGCGGGCAACGAGAACACCACTGTGGCCAGCCCGATTCCCACCAGGCAGACATTCCAGTCCGTGAGGACGCGATTGGTGGGCTGTGAGACGGCGTATCCCAGAGCCAGAGTCAGCAGGGCCAGAGAAACACCCTGCGAGATCCGGCTGGGTCTGCGAGGAGCGGCCATGCCTGTCATCTTACTCCTGGCCGTCCGTCAGGCGATGAAATAGTCGCGAATCGACCTCAAATTCTGCTCATTGGTCTGCCTGGCCAGGAGTGTGGTAGGTTTCATGTCGACGTAGAAGACACGCTCCGCGGTCTCTTCAAAGACAAAGTTCTTGATGTTCCAGTCGATGTGGTTCAACATCCGGGAGTCAATCAGGGCGGACAACTGGGCCGAAATCGCGGGAAGGAACCGGCGCCATTGCGGGGCGACCCGGAAGGCTGAAAAGTCGAACATGTCCCAAAGTGTATTACCACATACCCGCGCCTGAAACATGGCCGGCTCATACCGATAGAAGATACGGAGGCGGGTGGAACGCAGCACTCCGAACCGCGCCTCGGGAATACCCACGGCAGTCTGGGTCTTCAACCGGTCGTGCTGCAGTTTGTGAAGGGCCAGATAGTGGACCAACTCTTTGCCGATGGGCGTGAGCGGCTTCAACGCACTGAGGGTCTCAAGAGTCGACTCCAGGCGTTCAAACCGCTCCGATTCCTCGACCGCTCGCATATCCTGGGGATCGGGGAAGGCTTTCTTGGCGTAAGTCCAGTAGTCCTCAAGGCCGAGCTCGGACGGAACCTTGATGAACAGTTCGTCCATCTGCCCGACCTTCAGGAACAGATTCGTCTGCACCAAAGACGTGGCAGGCCTCAGGTACACGTGACCGTCACGAAGCTGGTCGATGGAAAGGGGGCGCTTAAGCGCCTCGACTTCCATGGCAAGTCAGCGATCACGACGGAGGAGCGGAAGCCGGACAGCTCTTGCTGTTGGTGTTGCTGTAGCAGTAGGGATAAGTAGCGTTTCTGCAGCACTTTTGACCATTTCTGCACACCTGGCCGCCGCAGCAATCGGTGCTCTTAGCGCAAGTCCGCAGGAAGCCTTGCCCGCAGCACACGTCACCGCCAGTGCACACTGTGTTGCCGCAGCACGTCACGTCGGTGCCATTAACGCAGTTCGTCCCGCAGCACGTCTCTGAGGCACTGCACGCCCCGTTGCCGCAGCACTTTACGCCTTTAAGGCAGGTCGCCCGGAAGCCGAAGAAGCCGAAGAAGCCCCCCCCCGAGCAACACACCTGCCCTGTCGGGCACGCCGGGCCGCTGCCGCAGCCCCCCTGAGTCGCGAAGGCCGGCCGTACTCCCATACCGCCGAGAATACCGCCTGCCAACAGCCCCCCCAGGAGTCTGAAAGTCTTCCGCCGCGGCATGGGGGTTGCCAGTGTTTTTACGACGTCGTCAAGCAAGTACTTCATTTGTCCTTCCTCTCTATGATGTCCTCTTTCCGCAGGCCAACCTCAGCTCCGCGACCTTACGGAAATGATTAAGCAACGGTACCACGTTTTTTTGAGAGTTGCAATTCTCAAGGTACGCATAACGTCCTAGTACCAATGGTACTTGCATGTTTTAGAACAAAAAGGCGCAACCGCACTAGCGAACCAGGATACAATCTTCCTCTGCTCCAAAATAGTACCAGTTGTACCCGGCGAACACTCCTGCTCGGCGCCATTTCGGCCGCTGCGGCGGCGCCATCCGGCCCCGGCTTTCGCCTAGCCGATGTCACTGCCGCCGCCGGCATCGATTTTCACCACAACAGCGGCGCGTTCGGCCAGAAATATCTGCCCGAGACCATGGGTCCGGGGTGCGCCTTTCTCGACTACGACGGC
>OMOG01000701.1 GCA_900290305.1 Candidatus Sulfopaludibacter sp. SbA4 | reverse complement strand
GCTGACCAGCCGCAAGGTGATGAAGCAGATCTTCCCGGCGCTGTTTCGAAAATGCGGCGTGCGTCCCATCGAGCAATACAGCCAGGCGCTCCTCTCCACGCTTCGTTCGCTTGCCCCGGAGGGCCGGTCCACCATCGTTCTGCTCACCCCGGGAATCTACAACTCCGCGTACTTCGAGCACGCATTCCTCGCCAGGCAAATGGGAATCGAGCTGGTTGAGGGGCGGGACCTTGTGGTGCACGACAATATGGTCTACATGCGGACCACTTCCGGTCTGCAGCGCGTCGACGTGATATACCGCCGCGTGGATGACGATTTCGTCGATCCTCTGGCCTTCCGCGCCGACTCCGGCCTGGGAGTGGCGGGGCTCTTCAACTCCTACCGGGCGGGGAACGTGGTGCTGGCGAATGCTCTTGGCTCGGGAGTGGCCGACGATAAGGCGATCTATTCCTACGTTCCCAAAATGATTCGTTACTATCTGAATGAAGATCCCATCGTGGATAACGTGGAGACCCTTCTGATGACGGACCGCGTGCAGCGCGACGAGGTCTGCGGAAACCTGGAGAAATATGTCGTGAAGGCCGTAGGGGAATCCGGCGGGTACGGCATGCTGATCGGTCCACACAGCAGCCGCGGAGAGCGCTCCGAATTCCGCGACAAGATCTTAGCGGATCCCAGAAACTACATCGCACAGCCGACCCTCACGCTGTCGGCCGCTCCCTGTTTTATGAAAGGCCGGATTGAGCCACGCCACGTGGATCTGCGGCCATACGTTCTATTTGGAGAAAAGATCACCATCGTACCGGGAGGGCTTACGCGAGTCGCTCTGCGCAAGGGCTCACTGGTGGTAAATTCGTCGCAGGGTGGGGGTTCGAAGGACACATGGGTATTGCAGAACTGAACGTCAGGGTGCTCCGATGCTCTCCCGCGTAGCCGACAGTCTCTACTGGATGAGCCGCTATTTCGAGCGGGCCGACCACTGCGCGCGCGTGCTTGAGGCGAATTACAACCTCATGCTGAATCCTTCGAAGCTTTCCACCGAGGAGAGATGGCAACGGATCATGGCGTCTCTCGGCATCGCCGCGACTGCCAGCGACATCGACCCGCAAAGTGCCATGATC
>OMOG01000046.1 GCA_900290305.1 Candidatus Sulfopaludibacter sp. SbA4 | reverse complement strand
GCCGGGGAGCCGGGGGCTTAGGAGCCGGGGGCCGGGGGCCGGGGAGCCGGGGGCTTGGGAGCCGGGGGCCGCGGGCCGGGGGCCAGGGGCCGGGGGCAAGACCCGCTTGCGGGCCGAGGCCGCCGGCGTTGCCGGGTTATTTCACGGTGAACGCCACGGAGGGCGTCAGGGTCTGGGCGCGAGTCTGGTCGGTGATGCGCAGGCGAAGGGTGTACGCGCCAGGCGTAAGATCCTGGAGATCCAGGAACTTCTCCAAGGTCACCTCGCTCAGGGAGCCCGGCCGGACCGGCGCGATGTCCTCGGTCTCCTCGTATACCGTGATGCCGTCCTTGACTACCTCGTAGGTCGCCTGGCCGGTGCCTGCGTGATAGAGCTTGAGGTAGACACCCATCTTCTCGCTGCGATCGAACGCGGCATCCACGCGCGGCCGGACCTTGGAATTGCCGATGACGAACTGACCGGCGCCGATATCATGGGTAGAGACTCGTTCGATGCGGTCGGCCAAGACGATCGAACTGACTTGTAACTGGCCGGGGTCTAACTTAGGCACTGTGATTGCAGTCTCGTAGGCGTTGGCGCCGCCACTTACAGCGTCTTTGGCGACCACGGTCAGCCGGTAGGTGCCGGGGGCGAGTGGCAGGACCTTGTTGTACACGGACCGGCGCTGGGCGATGGCTTGCAACATGGCCGTGGGGCTATCGACCGCGACCGTATCTTCGAAGACCGCGATCCTTCGCCGGGTCATGGTACTGACATAGCCCACGACGTCGACGGTCGCCTTTTGCACGCCGTCCTGGGCGTGAAACTCGAGGTCCTTGTTGTCGAACTGGACCGTGATATCGGCCAGAGCAGAAGCCTCGGTGACGGGGAAGAACGCGACCTGCACCTTCATCGGCAGCAGGTTGTGGAAGCGGGATGTGACGAACGCCTCCATCTCTTTCAGCTTGATCGAGGGCGGTGCGAACAAGCGGGCCGACTGCTCGATGCGGTTGAACGGGTTCATCTTCTCGGTGGTTCCTCCGAAAGCCACGGGGCAGTGAGTGCCGTCCGTGCGGTTGAAGCGGTCCGTCTTGCTCGACAGTCCCATCTGCTCCATCAGGCTCAGTCCGGCGCCGGGTACGTACAACAGGGCGTCCTTCTCGCACGGGTCGTTGGTCATGCGATACTCGCCGGTCATGGTCGGATCGACGAACTCGATTACCACGTCGTTTCCCAGACCTTCGATGTAGCGGTAGCGCCACAGCTCGAACGGAAAAGTGGAGGTAGTCCCGCCGCCCTGCTCCGGCGGGCGTTCATAAGTGCCGCCGGAGGGATGCGCTTCGATTTCATCCGGCGGTCCGTAGACGATATAGATATGGCCGCGATCGGTCTTCCAGCCGGGTATTCCGGACGCGTACCTCTCGTTGGCGTAGGCGATGCGGCGGTAGTGCTCTTCCTTGAATTCGTTCTCCACCGTGTCCGGCGTGGGGTCGCGGCGCAGCCAGAACTGTTCGATGAACTGCTCGCGCTCTTCGTCGTTATTCAGGTGCGTGAAAACAGCACGCTCCTCTGCGGTGATGATATAGGCAACATCCTGGTCCGTCCAGTGAGTGTAGCCCGATTGAAGCTCTTTGCGGAGTTGTTCCTGCTTCTTGACGGTTTGGCCCGGCGCCACGAGGCACAAAGCGAGGCCGCAAATCCAAAGGCGGCTGGACTTCATGTGACTAAGTTAAGCCCAACCGCTTTGTGAATCAATTGTGAAGGTAGGATACAGTGTGTCTGAAGAACACAGGCAGGAATGCCTGTGCCACGTTACGGAAGAACACAGGCAGGAATGCCTGTGCCACGTTACGCTACGCAGACTCCAGCGAAAGGGCTTCTTCGTGGTCGCCGTTCCCGGCGAGCCGCGTCAGCAAGCGGTCCCCGTAAGTGAAACCTTTGTCGAACGCTTCCAGGTTCAGCTTCTGCGTGGCGGGCGGCACCGAATCGGCCACGGCTTTGCGCAGCGCATCGGGGTCCAACAGGTTGGTGACGGCTCCGAAGAAGCCCACCATTACGATGTTCAGCACCAGCTTCCGGCCGAGCTCCTCGGCCAGGCGTGTGGCGGGAACTCCGAAGGCGCGGACTCCCGTGGGGTACTTGTCTACCCGCACCATGTCCTGCTCGGTGATCAGAATGCCGCCGGGCTTCAACCCGGGGGCGAAGCGCGTGTAAGCCTCCTGGCTCATCACTACCAGGACGTCGGGCTGGGTGACGTAGGGGTACAGGATGGGCTCGGTGGAGAGGATGACCTGGGCGCTGGAGGAGCCGCCGCGGGCCTCCGGGCCGAAGCTCTGGGTCATGGCGGCATGGGCGCCGTGAAAAATGGCGGCGGCCTTGCCGATGACGGCGGCGGCCAGGATCACACCCTGCCCGCCAAATCCCGCGATGCGAATCTCGGTTAGCAACTGCATACGACATCCTCCTCTTGCTCGCGCAGCGGTTCAACGTAACGATCGCCGAGAGTCTCGGTCATCTGGGCGCGGAGCAACTCGAAGTAGTCGGGACGCTCGCGGTCCACGAACTTGCCGACCACGATCTCGCCCGACTTGGTGAGCGCGCACTCGCTGGTGGGCGCTCCGTGGCGGGTCTTGCTCACCTCCTTGTAGAATTTCATGGCGTCCAGGCCATCGCCCATTTTGTTGCGGCGCTGGTAAAGCGTGGGGCAGGGCGAGAGCACTTCGATGAAACAGAATCCCTTCTTCTTGAACACCTCTTCCATGGAGCGGCTGAGCTGCTTCACGTGGTAGGTGGTCCAGCGCGCCACGTAGGACGCGCCGGCGGCTTCGGCCAGGGCGACGAGGTTGAAGGACGGCTCGAAGACGCCGTAGGGGTTGGTGGCGCTGATCACTTTGCCGGGAGTGGTGGGCGCGGTCTGGCCGCCGGTCATCGCGTAGGTGAGGTTGTTGACGCAGATCACCTTCAGATCCATGTTGCGGCGCGCGGCGTGAATGAAGTGATTGCCGCCGATGGCGAACAGGTCGCCATCGCCCGAGTAGACCACCACCTGCAATTCGGGATTGGAGAGCTTGAGGCCGGTGGCGAAGGGGATGGCGCGGCCGTGGGTGGTGTGGAAAGAATCGAGCCGCGCGTACCCGGCGACGCGGCCGGTGCAGCCGATGCCGGAGACCACCGCGACTTTGTCGAGGTCGGCCTTCGAATCGAGCAGGGCGCGGGTGAAGCAGTTCACTGTCGTGCCGATGCCGCATCCGGGGCACCAGATGTGGGGCATACGGTCCATGCGGAGGAACGGCTCGACGGGGTTGTGCGCGCCGGCCGGGATTTCGTACGGAATTTCTAGTGTGGTCTCGTTCATCGGGCCGCCTCCACTATGGCTTTGAGAATGGCATCGGGGTTGTGAACGGTGCCGCCCGCGTGGGTCACGGGGATCACGGCGGCCTGGCCACGGGCCGCTCGCTCCACTTCGTAGACCATCTGGCCGAGATTCAGCTCGGGCACCACGAAGGCCTTGACCCGGCCGGCAAGCTCGCGGATCCGCTGCTCGGGGAAGGGCCAGGCGGAGATGATGCGGAACTTCCCGGCGCGGACGCCCTGCTTGCGCGCGAGCTGGATGGCGCGCTGCGCCACCCGCGACGTGATCCCGTAGGAGACCACCACCACTTCGGCATCTTCCAGGTTTTCGGTTTCGCACAGCGCGCGGCCGTTGGCCAGGGGTTTCAGCTTGTCCTGCAGGCGCCGCACCATGCGGTCCTGCGTTTCCACGTTCATGCTGGGGTAGCCGCGCTCGTCGTGGGTCAGGCCGGTGACGTGGAAGCGGTAGCCGTCGCCCGCGCGCAGCATGTCGGGGACGGAGTCTTCGCGCGGCTCGAACAGTTGGAACTCCGCGGGCGGGAGCTTGGTGTAACGCCGCGGAGTGACTTCGATCTTGCCGGCTTCGGGGATGACCACCTTCTCGGTCATGTGGCCGACGCATTCATCCAGCATCAGCATCACCGGAACGCGGAACTCCTCGGCGAGGTTGAAGCCCTGGATGGTGAGATCGAAGCATTCCTGCGGCGAGTTGGGGCACAGGGCGATGATCCCGTAGTCGCCATGCGACCCCCACCGGGCCTGCATCATGTCGGCCTGCGCGGGCAGGGTGGGCAAGCCGGTGGACGGCCCGCCGCGCTGCAC
>OMOG01000329.1 GCA_900290305.1 Candidatus Sulfopaludibacter sp. SbA4 | reverse complement strand
TCCGGCAAGACCTACCACGTGATTCCCTACAGCGTGCGCAAGGAAGACGAGCGCATCGATTACGACGAAGTGGAACGGCTGGCGCACGAGCACAAGCCCAAAATGATCATCACGGGCGCCAGCGCCTACCCGCGCATCCTGGATTTCGCGCGCTTCCGCCAGATCGCGGACGCGGTGGGCGCCATTTTCCTGGTGGACATGGCGCACATTTCCGGCCTGGTGGCGGCGGGCCTGCACCCCAACCCGTGCGCATACGCCGACATCGTCACCTCCACCACGCACAAGACGCTGCGCGGTCCGCGCGCGGGGCTGATCCTGTGCCGGGAAAAATACGCCAAGGACATCGACAAGACGGTCTTTCCGGGAGTGCAGGGCGGCCCGCTGGTGCACGTGGTCGCGGCTAAAGCGGTGTGCTTCCTGGAAGCCATGCAGCCGGAGTTTATCGATTACCAGAAGCAGGTGATCGCCAACGCCCGCGCCCTGGCAGAGAGCCTGGTGGACGCCGGTTTCCGCGTGGTCTCGGGCGGCACCGACACGCACCTGCTGCTGCTCGACGTATTTTCCAAGAGCATCCGCGGCAAGGAGGCCGAGCAGGCCCTCGACCGGGCGCGCATCACGGTCAACAAGAACGCCATTCCGTTCGACACGAATCCGCCGCTCAATCCCAGCGGCATACGGCTGGGCTCGCCGGCCGTCACCACGCGCGGCTTCCGCGAAGCGGAGATGCGCGAGGCCGGCACGCTCATTGCCGAGGTGCTGTTCCACATCGCCGACGAAGGTGTGCTGGCTTCGGTGCGGCAGAAGGTGGGCGCGCTGACCGCCCGATTCCCGCTCTACCACTGGAAGCTCGACCCGGTTCGGGCGTAGCGAATGGCTCTCCATATCGTCATGGACGCCCGGCACATCCGGGACTTCGGCATCGGCACCTACATCCGCAGCCTGGTCCATGCGCTGAGCGCCATCGACGAAACCAATCAATACACGCTGGTGAGCGGCGCCGGCGATGTGCGGACGCTGGCCGGGCTGCCGGAGAATTTTCGCAACGCGATCTACACGCGGAGCGATTCGGAATACTTGGATAACATCGTGTTCCCCTTCTATCTGCGGGGGCTCTCGCCCGACCTGGTGCACATTCCGCTGAACCGCGTCCCCCTGCTGATGATGCGTCCCTACGTGGTGACTATTCACGACATGGCCAACCTGTTTTTCGAGGAGGGGCGTTCGGATTTCCGGATGCAGATGCGGCGTTTCCGTTTTCGGCGGGGATTGCAGCGCGCCAGCCGCGTGGTGGCGGTTTCCGAAGCCACCAAGCGCGAAGTGGAGAGCTTCCTCGGCGCGCCCTCGGAACATATCCGGAGGGTTTACAACGCGCCCGATCCGGACTTCCTGACGCCCGGCGCGCCGGCCGGATCGGAAGCGCAGCTCCGCACCCTGGAGCGCTACCAGATCGACTACCCTTTTCTGCTCTACGCGGGCAACATCCGGCGCCATAAGAACATTCCCCGGCTGGTGGAGGCCTTCGCGGTGGTGCGCGACCAACTGGCCGCGCATCCGGTATATAAGGATCTGCGGCTGGTGATTATCGGCGACACCATCTCGCAATTCCCGGCGGTACGGCAGGCGGTGATCAAGAGCCGGGTGGAACACGCGGTGCGGTTTCTGGGATTCGTGCCGTTCGAGACGCTGCGCTGCTTCTACGAATACGCCGCGGCATTTGTTTTCCCCTCGCGCCACGAAGGCTTCGGGCTGCCGCCGCTGGAGGCGATGGCGTGCGGCACGCCGGTGGTGACCTCGAACGTCAGCTCGCTGCCCGAGGTGGTGGGGGATGCGGCGGTGCTGGTGAATCCCGAGAACGTTTTCGACATCGCGCGCGGCATCCGCGAGGTGCTGCTGGATGAAGGCTTGCGCGCGGAGCTGGTGCGCCGCGGACGGGAGCAGGCGGCACGGTTCAGTTGGGAGCGGACCGCGCGGCAGATGCTGGAGATTTACCAGGAAGCGGCGGGGCGGTAGGGGGCGGGAGGCGGCGATATTCCGAAATGTCGATTTATTTTTGACGGCTTGTAAGTCATTCTGTTTCTGTTGGTTACGGAGAGGAGTCGAAATCGGGTGACGGCGATTCGGGGTGGTTTTTACAATCGCCGTCACCCGGTTGGGGGTTGGGGTGGCGCATGTTCCCGGGGGTCGAAATATTATTTGCGCGGTTTTAAGTGGCTCTGTTTCTTGGGGTTGCGAAGAGGCGTCGAGATTGGGAGACGCATCCGGGGCGTTTTGTGGAAAAGATGCGTCACTTAACCGGCCGGGTTGCGGCGTTGGTCGAGGATGGCGACGATGGTCTTGATCGGCTGGATCATGTTTCCTCGCGGGGGCGCAGGTCTCTTCCTGATTTAAATTTAGCAGGCATGCGTGCGGAGACAGGTTGCGCAGTGCGCGTGAGGCTGTGCTAAGTAGCTTTAGAATGAGTGAAAGCGTGGGCGAAAATAAATGTCCTTCCGGCGTGACTCGGAAAACGCGACACCCGATTTCTTACGACTTGTGAGCGCCAGTTCCTGTCGGCCGGGGGGTACTGCCTGCCGCTCAAGTTCACTGGGCCTGGTAGACCGTTGAGCCGCCCCCCCGTCTGTCACTTTCGGAATTATTTGGCACAGAAGTTTCGGCGCTATTTGGCATAGGCGGCCTTCGACCTCGGCCGAACCTTTGCTTCCTTGAGAGCCGCCAGGCGTGCCTGTGACAGCAGGCGCGACACGGTGGCGACGCCTATCCCCTTGTGCGATTTCCCCAACCTCCGCAGTGCTATCCTGCGGAGAAGACGGCTATCTCGTAGCCGCAGGCAACTCCTCCAGGCTGGTCCGGATACCCGGATACCCGAGGCCGGCGGGATTGTTGATCAAAACCGGCGCGCGATTTTTTTGCGCAAATCGAGGGCCTGGACGCCCCATACTGGGTGAAGCAGCTTTTCCGAAGAGGAATCGACACAACGTTATTCGAGGAGGGGTCCGTCACATGTTGAAATCGCGAAACGTTCTTGGTTCTCTGGCTTTCGCCGCCGCTCTGTTGCACCGCCTGGATGATGAGAAAAACCAATCTGACGCTTATTGGGGTGCTGGCTGTTTTGGCATTTGTTTTCACCCTCGGTGCCAGCCAGGTAAAGGGTGAAGACAAACCCAAGACGTTGACCTTCGCCATGCCTGCTTGCCCGATCAAGGCTACAACCGTCCCCCCCACCAAAATTGGATTCATGCTCCCCACGAAGAATCCCCTGCGCGTTCCATTCTCTGTTGTGGGCACTGTGCAGGTCGCTGACCAAAGTGGGGGCGTCATTTTCAAAACCTCCAACACCGTGGCAGCCGATCTCACTCAGGTTGCTTTCTCACGCACTGTAAACACTATTCAGCATCTAACTGGGTCGCTCACCTTCGATCGTGGTTGCAGATCGACTGATCCGTACGGTTCCAACACCTGCGCCTGGACATGGGGCGAATCCATCACAGCGGGCTTTGGGGGCGCTTTGCAGGAGGATATCACCTCCGGCAAGCTCGTTGTTGACCTCAAGATCGACAATACTATCCCATTTGCCTTCTCCTGCCCCGTGTGCGGCGCCACCTGTACCATCACTATCCCCGAGCAGGTCGACGACGGCAACTGGAACGAGATGTGGGTGCTGATGTTTGGGTTAATCCGGTTTCCACTCGCTCTAACCAACGTGTTCCCTCACTGAACTGGTTTTTGATAGGAGTTTTTTTGGCTGCGAAAGAGATTCGCCAACTGTTGGNNCACCCTTCGATGAAGCGGATCGGCTCAAAGTGGCAGGGCTTGAACAAGTGCGGAACATTTTTGACCATGGAGGCATCGGTCTGGTTCTGATCGGAATGCCGGGCCTCGAAAAGCGTCTAGCACGCTACCCGCAGTTTGCGGCCGATTTCCCCTGACGCGGCCAACCGGTGGGCCTCTCAGTAGAAGCGCACGTTCGTCGTCTGGCGAGAGATGCCTAAACCGCTCCCGGATCTTTGCGGACGATTCCAAGCTGTTCCCTTCGCAGGCGAATCTCCTCCCAAGATGGCGCCGAGGCCGGCGCGACCCATCCCGCGGCGTCGCGAAGGTCCGGCGCAGCACGGCGCGCCTGAATACAACGGAATCGATCCGCGCCAAAGTTCTTTGTGACGCAATGTCCTATTTTTACGCTTATTCCGGCTCAACCCGGGGAACCTGCCCCGCCCCGGCTTTCCCGGGAGAGCATAAAAAAGTGGGCGCTACGGCCGGTAAGGGCCTCAGAATCAACGCGGCATTCCGAGCGAATGATTGCGGGTATCCGCCCAGCGGGGAGGCGGGGACGTCTGAGCACCCAGCGGACCGGTGGTGGCTGCAAGTCCTGCTATGGCAACCGCGGCGACAATCGACGAATGAAGCCTCATGATTTCTCCTGTATCTCGCATACGGATCAAACCTGGCCGGAGCGTCAGAGGGGACAGCGTGGGAGCCCAACTGCCCGGCACGGGATCAAAAATCACGGCGCCGCGTGATGGTGACGGCGGCCAGCAGCATCAGAGCTGACGCGGACGAACTGGCGAGGATACCCAGCCAAGGCATCGGGCCCGGAAAGAGATTGGTGTTCCTGTCGAGATACCTGGTTCCACTCATGAGCGGGTAGAGGTTCAGTGCGCTAAACCCGGAGACGTGGTCTGCCAGATAACCGATGCCATACACCAGCGCAAACATCAGGGCGGCTGCAGTGTACTCACCTTCTACGACGGACGAAACCAGCACAGCGCACGCGAAATAGACCAAACCGCCGCCCACGAGTAACAGGACACACCAGCCCGCCTGCGCGCGGGAAAACGGCGTGCGTTCGAACAAAGAGATCGATGAATTGACGATCCATGGCGCAAGCGCGAGCGCGACGGTTTCACTCGCACCAACTCCAACGCGTGTGCCGACCACATGGGCGCGGCTGACGGGCAACGTCAGCGTGAGTGTCGATGTGCCGACGGCCCTCTCCCTGAGGAGCCCGCCCAGCCCGAGGAAGACGGCGGCGAAAGTCCAAATTCCAATCGACGGTAAATGGGTCCCGAATAACAGGCCATAGGCGTAATGCGGATCGGAAGTCCAATGTTGCATGGGGAATATCCCGAGTTCGTGGAAATAGAGGACGGAAGGCAGCAACATCACCGTCAGGCAGATTAAGAATCGCCATCGGGTTTCAACCCAGGCCCTGTAGCAAAGCACAGTTCAGTTCTCCTTTCCAATTGCGGATTCAAGCCCATTCACCATCGCGAGGAAGACGTCGCGCAATCCGACAGGCGCAACCTCCAAGGAAACGGCATTAAAGGCGCGAGCGCGCTCAATCACCCCTTCCGCGTTTGCGCTGGTAAGCACGCTCATCTGCCGGCGATTGGCTCTGATCCGCTCAACCCCCGGCAACTGGAATTCGCGTTCGACAACGTCTACAGGGAAGACCATGTCAACCCTGCGAAACGACTCACGGAGCGAATCGAGAGAGCGGTCGAGTACCAGACAGCCCCGATCGAGGATGCACACCTGGTCTGCCACCCGCTCCACTTCGGCTATCTGGTGCGACGAAAAGAAGACCGCAGTTCCTTCAGCCGCCCTTGCCACGATCGTTTGCATCAGATGTTCGATCATGACCGGATCGAGCCCCTCGGTCGGCTCATCGAGGATCAGCAGTTCAGGCTTACGCGCCAGGGCTAGGAGCAAGGCAAGCTTCGTCCTCATGCCTTTGGACAGCGCTTTGACCCGCCGGTTCAAAGGCAGTTCGTATTCGCGCAGGAGCTTGCCGGCAACGTCGCACCGCCAGTCCCGGTAAAACGCCGCGGCAAAACGAACCGTCTGCGCGACGGTCAAATATCGATACAGGGGTTTATCCTCGGCCACATATGCGATATGTGCTCGTGCCTGGCGGTTTAGTTCGGGATTGGTGATTTGCCGGCCGAGGATGGTCCCGTCGCCCCCGGTCGGTCGAATCAGACCGAGCAGCATCTTGATTGTTGTGCTCTTGCCGGCGCCGTTGCGTCCAAGAAAGCCGGTGATTCGATTGGCCTCGACCACCAAGTCCAGGTTCTGAACCGCGCTGGTGCGGCCGTAGTACTTCGACAGGGATGAGGTCTGGATGGCGGGTGCCGCTATCATCGTCTTCTCGCGGCCTTCCTGGGTGCGGCGAGTTCCGCCTCGAAGGCCCTCTGGATTTCGTCGTCCTCGAGGCCGGCCACCCGTACTTCCTCGATCACGTCCCGAATCCTCTCCTGCGCTAACTGAATCCGCTCCGCAATCAGTCGTGTACGCCGCGTGACGCACACAAAAGCTCCCGCGCCCTGACGCATTTCGAGAAGCCCTTCGTGTTCCAGTTCCGAGTAGGCCTTGATAATCGTATTTGGACTGACGACGAGCTCTTCCGCCAAAGTGCGAATCCCAGGCAACTGATCCCCATCTCGCAATGCCCCCGTTTCGGTTGCGTGCCTGATCTGCTGCATCAGTTGAATGTAGAGTGGTTGCCCTGCGATGGGCTTGAGCTTGAAGAACGTCATCTAGTGTACCCATGTTAGGATACAGAAGCACAGCTGTGCCTGTCAAGGGCTATAGCCCTTCGGCGCGGCCGACCACAACCTCCAGGTAGGCCTGTCGTAGAATGGCTCGCCCGCCACTTGACGTCAAACGCCCTACTCGTGGATTGGCGGCCCTTACGGTAAGGGAATGGTATCTGGGATTACCGGAAAGTGCCTCCACCGGGCGCGGGATTTGAATGGAAGCGAAATGCCTGCTTGTGACCCTCAAATCAAAGAAGGGTGAATTTCCAAGGGCTGCCCAACAGGAAGGCTGGCGGGCTGTGTCCGGAGACGCCCTCCGCCTCGCGGTGGCCCGGTGGTTTCTGGCGGCACTCGCGCGATGCGTTTTCCTTTGACACCGCAACAATTTTAGCATAGACTCTCTATGTTGTGAGCCGAGATGAAATCCCGCATGGGTTGCTCGAACTGTTGATACTCCGGACGCTGGCGCGGGCGAAACAGATGCACGGCTTCGAGATCGCCGAGGCCGTCCGAACTCTGTCCGATGACGTGCTCCGGGTGGAGGAAGGCTCGCTCTATCCGGCACTGCAACGGTTGTTGGTGGGCGGAGCGCTCGAAGCGAAATGGGGACACACCGAGGAGAACCACCGCGCCCGCTACTATCGCCTGACTGCAAAAGGGCGTCGACAGCTTGATCAGGAGCTAGCCAGGTACAGGCGCGTGAGCGCAGCCATTGAGGGGGTGCTGAGACCGGCATGAGATTCTGGCGGCGGCTGTCCATGCTATTTCAAAGACGCCGGGTGGAACAGGATCTGGCCGAGGAGATGCGCCTGCACGTTCACCTGCGCGCTAAGCAACTCGAAAGGGACGGCGCGGCGCCGGCATCATCTCACAGGGAAGCGCAACGCCGGTTTGGGAACGTGCTCTCATTGCAAGACCAAAGCCGCGATGTCTGGCTCTTCCGCTGGCTGGAGGATCTACTTCAGGACCTCCGCTTCGCCCTTCGAACGTCTGCCCGCCGCCCTGCATTCACGGCCGCCGCCATTGCCACGATTGCCCTTGGCGTGGGGGCTGCAACGGCGGTTTTCAGCGTCGTCGATGCGGTCCTGCTCCGGCCGTTGCCATACCGGGATCCGCATCGGGTGATCGTGATCTGGGACCGCGCGCAGCGCGACCGCGAAGGTCAGACGGTGGCGAGCTTCGAGGATTTTGAGGCCTACCGTCGAGGCGCAGAGTTGGTGAGGGATGTGTCGGCAGCCGGGCTCATCCGGCCCACCCTCAACGATCGGGGCACGCGACGAAAGTATCTTGCGGGAGTGGTAAGCGCCGCGACCTTCGATGTCTTAGGTACAGCTGCGGCGCTAGGCACGGCCCGCCTGAGCGGAGGCGAAGGTTGCGCCGTGGTTGTTAGCCACTCGTTCTGGACAACAGCGCTGTTCGCGGATGCTGCGGTGATCGGGCGTTCGATCGATCTGGATGGCACGGCATGCGTGGTGCAAGCGGTGATGCCCGGCAGCTTTCGCTTCTACCCAAAACGGGCTGACATGTGGTTCTTTCTGGGGCATGATCCCGCTGGCCGACAACGGCTGCCGTATGTGGTCATATTTGCGCGCCTCGGCCCGCACGTGAGATTGGCACGGGCCGTGGCCGAACTGCAAGCGATCCATGCTTCCCTGCACGCGGGGGACGACCATGGGAAAGACCGGGCGGCCGATGCCGACGATGCTCAGAGGGAGCTGACTTATCTGGCGAGTTCCACCCTCCGATCCACGTTAGTGGTTCTGTTTGGAGCGGTAGTGGCTCTTCTGTGCATCGCAAGCCTCAACGTAGGTGGCTTGTTGCTTGCGCGGTTCGCACATCGCCAGCGAGAGCTTGCGGTGCGAATGGCTCTGGGCTGTGGATCAGGCCGGATCATCCGCCAGATACTGGCCGAAGGAATGGCGTTATCGCTGTCGGGCGCAGTCCTCGGAACGTGCCTTGCCGCGGCTGCGGTTACGTGCCTGCCTTGGGACCACGCCGGCGAACTTCCCGAGGGCGTCACGGTATCCCTGAACGTGCCGGTTGCAATTTTCGCCGTACTCGTGACCGGAGTCGCCGTTCTCGTATCGGGCTTGGTTCCCGCCTTGAATGGCGCCAGAGCGGATCTTCGACCCTCGCTCGCAAGCGCGGCGCGCGGGCTGGTCGGGGCTGGAGGCAGCCTCCGGATTTCCCGATGGATGATCATGACGCAGGTCGCCGTCTCCTTCGTTGTACTCACGGCCACGGTTGTCCTGGCCGACAGCGTCCTCCACCTTGAAACCACGTCTCTGGGGTTTCGCACTGAAAACATCACCACCACTCACGTCGATCTGGCGAAGTACGCCGATTCTCAAGCGCGAATCCAATTTCAGGACGCGCTGCTGCGAAAACTGCAGGGTCTGCCCGGCGTCACATCCTCTGCAATCGGCAGTTTCTTCCCTCCATACCGGGAGGATGCGATGGAGCACCTGGAGATTCGAGGCAGCGATCCCAGGCACGGCGTTTATGATGTTTTGAGCTGTGCTGTGAGTCCAGGGTATTTCGATTCCCTGGAGACGCGGCTGCTGCGCGGGCGGCTCTTCAATGACCACGACCGGCTGGGAGCCGCACCCGTTGCGATTGTAAGTGAGTCGCTTGCGAATGAGTATTTTCCCGGCCGCGATGCGCTGGGCGAGGAGATTCGCGTCGAGCAGTTTTCGAGGACGTCGCGATGGATGAACATCGTCGGGGTTGTGGCTGACTGGAAGCATCTGGAATGGGATGCGAGGTGGGCTGATTCCCGCCTGGTGTTCCAGCCGCTCGCACAGAGCGCCGACGTCGCATTCGATGTCGCCATCAGGGCGCGGCCCGGCTCCGCCGACTCGGGCCGTGCGATTCGGAGGGCCATTGTCTCGCTGGATGACTCGATTCCGAACGAGACGATCCACACGCTGGATTCCGAGGTTGCGGAGATGCGCGCGTATCCGCGTTTCCGGGCCCTGGTAATTTCCTTCTTCGCCTTGGCGGGTCTCGTTATCACTGCCACCGGCTTACAGGGTACCCTCCACCAGATCGTCTCACGCCGCATACCCGAGTTCGGATTGCGACGAGCGACTGGCGCCCAGTCGGGCGATCTTTTCTGGCTTGTGGCAAAGCAAGGGGGCGCACCCGTCCTGGCGGGGATCTTGGCCGGGGTCGCCGCCGCACCTGCACTGGCGCGCGTGTCGGGAAGCTTCTTTCCGGGTTTGCGTATGGCTGACCCCGCCGCCATGGCTCTGGGAGCACTCACACTGGTCCTTGCCACTGCCTGTACGATTGCATTTCCGGCATGGCGGGCAGCGAGAGTTGATCCCGTAACCGCACTTCGGGAGGAATAATGCAGCGCAAAATGGACCCACTCGAATGGTTTGGCTTCGGATTGCAGGATCTGAAGTTCGCCGCACAATCCCTGCTCCGCAACCGCGGTTTAGGCCTGGCCGCGCTGCTGCCGCTGGCCCTGGGCATTGGTGCGAGCACGGCGGTGTTCAGTGTCGCGGATACGGTTTTCTTTCGTCCCCTACCATATGGCGACCCTGCACGGCTGGTGTGGGTCGCGATTCAGTTTCCCGCCTTCAAGGCCGAATTCGTACCGTCGCCAGACTATGTCACCTGGCGGCGGGGTAATCATACCTTCGAAGAATTGGCAGCCATGCAATTGAATTGCTGCAGCGCCATGATCCTGAACGGCGCGGACCCTATCGAGGTGTTCACGGCTTCCGTTTCATCGAATTTCCTGTCGTGCTTGGGAGCCACTGCGATGCTAGGAAGTACATTCTCAAAGGAGGCAGAACTCCCGGACGGCCCACCTACCGTGCTGCTGACCAATCGCTTCTGGCAAACCCACTTCGCTTCACGCCGTGACGTTCCAGGACACACCATCGCACTGAACGGACATCCCTATTCGATCGCTGGAGTTCTTCCGGAATCCTTCGTTTTCCCGGTGGATGCCAAGGTCGACATGCTGACCACGTTATCGGTTTCTCCCGCCGCAAGCCATCGCGATCGCACCATGTCGAGCTGGGCGGTGCTGGTGTCGAGCTGGGCGGTGCTGGGAAGGCTGAAGCAAGGCATAACGCTTGCTCAGGCGGGGTCCGACGTGGCCGTGCTCTTCGCGGCCAGCAAGGCGGATTTGCCACAGGCGTTTCCGACGGACGCCAGCCTCGTAGTGGAACCGCTTCAGCAACACCGCATGGGCAGTGCACGCCTTCTCCTGCTAGTATTGTCGGGAGCCGCGTCTTGTCTTCTGCTCATCGCATGCACGAGTGTCGCTGGTCTCCTCCTGGGCCGATGGGCGGGACGGTCGCGCGAAATCGCGATCAGAGCCGCACTCGGCGCCTCTCGCGGTCGGATCGTTCGGCAGTTGCTGGCGGAGGCGACCGTCCTGGGCGTATCGGGATGCGTAATGGGTCTGGTCCTCACGAACGTCACTTTGCGCGGGTTCGGCCACTATGCCGGCAGGCAGTTGCCTCGGCTCAGTGAAATAGGAATGGATGGCCGGGTGTTTGGCATCGCTTTGATCGTCTCCGCTATTACCATCGTGATATTCGCCGTCGTGCCGGCCCTGCGCGTCGCCCGCACCGAAGTCCAAAGCGTTTTGCAGCGGGCAGGCGGATTTGGCCTCGCTGGCGGCCAGCCGGCTTTCAGACGCGCCCTGGTGGGCAGTGAAGTGGCGTTTTCTTTCGTTCTGCTCTCGGCTGCGTTACTTCTCATCGAGACGCTGTGGCAACTACAGTACGGCCACCTGGGCTTCCAACCGGAGCACTTGATCGCGATCACCATTCCCCTGCAACGCCCCGCCATTTCGAACGATAACAGAAATGTCGCGGTGGACCGGATTCTCAGCCGCATTCGGAGTGTGCCCGGCACGGTGGCGGCCGCCGTCGGCGAGTGCACGCCGGTATCGCTCGGGCCGATTGTGGGTGCGTTTTCACGATCCGACCGGCCGCTGCCCGAGCCTTTGCATCGCGGCGTCAGGGTTGCGCAGTGTGGAATCGGACCGGACTATTTCAGGTCAACCGGCGGGCTTGTTAAACGGGGCCGCCCATTCATCGACGCCGATTTCGATCGGCCGGGTACGGCCGCAATCATCAACGAGGCCGCGGCGAGCGCCTATTTCCCCGGTGAAGACCCTCTTGGTAAACAGATCCTTGGGGACTCGCAAGGGCAATGGAAGACCGTAATCGGGGTCGTTGCAGACTCAAAAAACCAAGGGCTGAATATGCCCGCCATGCCCCAGGTGTTTCTCGATCAAATTGCGCTGTATTCCGGCTCCAATTTCCAGTTTCTGGTGCGTACGGTCGGCGAAGAGGCGCACGTCACGGCCGCGATCCGCGCGCAACTGCAAAATGACTATCCGGGAACTTTTGCGAAATTCGAACTGCTGGATGACAGAATCCAGGAGATGACGACCGGGCCGCGTTTCGACAGCATGCTGGTCACGGGTTTCGCGACGATCTCCTTCCTCCTGACGATGATCGGGGTTTACAGCGTTCTAGCAAACTCCGTCCAGCAGCGGACCCGGGAGATTGGCATCCGTATCGCTCTGGGCGCATCACCGTGGGGCGTGCTTCAGCCAATTGTGCGGGAAGGTGTATTGTTGATCGGCACCGGGTGCGCAATAGGGTTTTTAGGAGCACGGCTGTTATTGCCGCTGTTAAAGGACCTACTTTACGACATCAGTCCCACCAGTCCGAGGACGTACGCGGCGGCGGGACTTGGCTTGGTCATCAGCGGGACACTTGCCATGTATGCGCCGGCTCGACGTGCGATTGCAATCGAGCCGCTTGTGGCACTCCGCCACGAATGAGCCCCGTTAGGAAGCGTCGGCTGGCGCGCGGCGTTCGTCGCTTTAATCTTCTCAACCGCAACCGGGGATCGCGATCCTGACGAATCCCAAGCCTTTCAGAAGCGCCGGTCGTGGTATTGAAGAGCCGGGAAATCCTCGTTTCCGCGCGACAGCAACGCGTATTCGGCGTCAAAGATGGAGCACTGTTCCGATAGATTTCGGCAACATCCAGCCGGCTAGTCAGTACTCCACAATGCCAGTCCCTCGCTGGGGCTTTAACCGGGCCCAGCGTTTGCGGCGTCGTGTAGCTGCCGCCTGCGCAGCCAGTGCCGCTCACCGTGAAGCCGGCACCGCTCGGATTCGATGCGATCGTTACAGAAACTTGCGCCGGCAGCGTGCCGGCAATGAAGAGGGTTAGCAGTAGGGTTCGGAGAGACCAGATTTGGGCCATAGGGATCTCATCTCCGGAATACATTGTAATTGCTCTTCTTGCCGAATGCGTAGCCGTGCGCCGGTTCCTCCGGTGTTGGGTCCGGGCCGACAACTTGCCCATTCCGGCGGCACACGCCGGCGGCGAGGCTCATGAGCAGGTCGTTTGGATGGTCCTTCAGCGAATCCGCGGCTTTTCGTCCCGCGGCCTGCATGACCGAATCCAGGTTTACAGAGAGCTCGGTGTCGCGAAACGCGGCCGACGACACCTCGCTTGTTCCGCCGTCACGCTCGACGATGTGGGTAGGGTGTATGCGGCGGAAGAGCCGTTCCTCATCGGGGATATTGGGGTCGTCGAAATGGTCTGTAGCCATGCTCGGGCAGATCTCACTTCAAGTTTGCGATATACGCCTGGATGCGATCGTAGTTTCCGGAGACCTGTCCTTCGCTTTCCAATTCGCAGCCGTCCTGGTAGTAGCAGAAGCTCGGCGCTTGGCCGGCGGGGAATTCGATCTCGAGGTTCCGGGCCCGACGGTGCCACTCGACCTGAATACCGCCGTCGCTCAGAGGAACGACACTTGGCGCCGGCGCGTCGTTCTCCATGACCTCGACCAAGACCATCAGCACTTTCTGTGCGATCTGTTCCTGAATCTGAGCAGCCCCGTAGCCATCCCAATTCTGAGGCAATCGGAGTAAATCGACGAGCGATTGGACCGTGGGCGTGAGCCAGGCCGGCACCTCAGGCTCACAAGTCAGGGAGGCCGTACGGGAATACTCAGTCGCCCTATTCTCGCGCCGCGATTCAGCGATCAGGCGGGAGACATCGGCCTCTGTGTAGCCAAGGCGGCGCGACTGCTCACGCCCGTAATTGCCGAGTTCTTGCAGCTTGCGGTGTTCCAGGTATCGCCGCAGGGCATCCGCCGCGATCTCATCCGTGGTTTTCCCGTCCGCACTCGCGGCTTCACTCACAGCGTTGAGGAGATCATCCGGGATGTGCAGGTTGTTCTGGGTTTGCCATGACTCCCTGTGTTCTAGCGTACCGCATACTCGCCGTTGGAAGACCGCTGAGTCCACGATGTGGCAGGGATTCCAGCGGATGGACAAGACCTGCGGCCAGGGAACTCGCCGCCAGGTGGTATCCCCTCACTCAGCTTTGCACCAATGAGACCTTCGCGGCGTACCGCTTCGAGGACGGATTTGCAGACAAGGAACCGGGGGGCTACCATATGGTTGAAGCGATTCTCCGAATGGTGTTGGCAAATGACCCGAGAGGAACAAGAGCGGCACGACAAACTCGTTGCTATTGGCAGTGAGCTGGATGACCTCTATTTCTCTGGCCGGCTCGATTTTGATGGCTTCAAATCGCTTCTAACTCGCGCGATAGCGGCGGCCGGTCCCGACCACGAAGGCCTGGAGATGTTCTGTCATTTCGCCCGGGGCGAAGGCTGGTGGGATTGGATGATGCAGGAGATCCAGAAGGCGCCTTCCACTTGTTAAGGCGCGGTAAAAGCAGATCGCGGGCGACCTTCAACTTTCGGCTCTCCAGGGAAAGCGTGCGGAGTTGCCCGACAATCGGTGATACGAAGGCCGAGAAGGTTTCGAGGTTGCCGCGGCAGCGCGATTGGGTAGCGAGTCATTAGTTTCCAATCCGCACGCGGCATCTTCGAGCCCTCGCGCATCGTCTGCGATACTTCAGCCACAAACCGGTCGCTTGAGACCGTCATTAAGACGAAGCTCTGGAGAACTGGCGAATTGGCGCTGCTTCTACGGATACGCCGCGGCATTGCTTTAAAATGAGTGAAAGCGTGGGTAAAAATAAACATCCTTCCCGCGTGACCGTGATATCCGGTCCTCTTACTGTGGGGGAGGAAGCGGCGTCACCTGTAGATTCCGCGCCCGCTCGCCGCCGATCAACCGGTACTCCTCGGCGCCGAAGGCCACTCCCGCCGCGCCCTGGTTTTCGCCGCGAATGGCAGGCCCGTTCCACGCCGGGGGAATGGGCACGCGTTCCAATTGGCGGCCCCCGCTATCGAAGGAAACCGCCTGGCCGTCGAGCCACACCTGCAGGATCTCGCCGCGCGCTTCCACGTCCAAATGGTGAAAGATGGCCGGGTCGAAACCCGCGGGCGGCACGGAGAACGCGATCACGGCTTGCGGATTGAGAAGCTTCACTTTCACCATGCCGGTGGAATGAAGCTGCACCCAATACCCCGCGGACTTTCCGCCGATCAATCCGTCCCCGGCCCCGGCCTTACGGCTCCGAAAGTAGGGGCCTGCGACCGTGTTACGGTCCGGACCGGCCGCCGGCGCCAGCACATCCACCGAAATTCGCAGATCCTGCCCCACATCCGCGCCGCGCAGCCCGGCGATTCCGCAACTGCCATCGGAACGCGCCAGTTGAATGCCGGCGTAGTCATTGAGGCCGTTCCGGAAGGGCGTGGAGAGGTCGCCGGGCCCGCGCTGTTCGAGAACCAGGCCGTAGTGGCCGGGGGGCTGTGCCACGGGCAGATAGTAATAGACGCCGGCGTCTTTCAGGTCCGCGGAACAGCGATAGAGAGCGTTCACCTGGGCCTCGTCCAGCGCGCGGCCGTACACGCGCACATCGGCGATCGTGCCGCGGAAGGCTGCGCCGCCGAACCCGGCCTGCCCGATCCTCCAGGGGAAGCGTGTGTCCGTGTCGGGCGTCGCGGTGAGGTTTTGAGCTTTGTCGAGTTGGCCGTCCACGAAGATTCGCGCCGTGTGCGCCGGCGGACCTTCGTAAGTGGCGGTCACCAGGTGCCACGAACCATCGTCCCAGCGGCCGGTTCCCTCCATTTCAGCACCCGCTGCCGAGCTGCCAAACCGCATCCTGCCGTCAGGGCCTATGCCGAGGCCAAAGTGTTTGACCGTACGGCCGTGGAAGTCCGACCCGTACTCGAAGATGTTGCCTGCAAACACCAGGGGGACCGCCACTTGGATCCACCCGCTGATGGTGCGCGGAGCGCTCCCGGAGGGCAGCGAACTGCCGGTGCGGCCGGTGGCGATGCTGTCCAGGCCGTTGAAGCGGAGGCCGCCGCGCGGTTTGCCGGAAACCCAGACCGCGCCTCCGGCGACGGCGCCGCCGAGACCCTTGCCGCTGGAGTCGCGCACGGCAGTGCCGCTGCCGTCGTCCAGTTTCCACCAGGCGTCTTCCTCCCAGACTACCCCGGGCGGCGTCCGGGTCAGGCGGGAGAGGAAGAAACCAGCCACGACAACGCACAGCGCGACGGCCGCCATCCAGGGCCATCTGCGCTGCGTCGCCGGCGATAGGGCGCCGGTTACGGCTGGCTCCACGGGGGCCGGAACGACTCGCGGCGCGACGATCTCCACCGGGGCGACCAGTCCGTAGCCCAACTTCGGAAAGGTCTTCACAACCTTGGGATCCTTGGGATCGTCGCCGAATGCGTTCCGCAGCTCCGCCACGCAGCGAGTCAGCACGTCGTCGGAAACGGCCCTGCCGTCCCAGACCTCGGCGATCAGGTCTTCTCTGCTGACAAATCCGCCGGAACGCTCCAGCAGTACCAATAGTACCTGTAATGTCTTTCGACGGAGCACCACTGACTCGCCGCCGCGATCCACGCTGGCGCGGGAGGGGTCCACCGTCACGCTCCCCACGCGGTAAATCCTGGATTGCGGAACAATTGCGGAATTTTGGCGGTTTTCCGGCGGTACTTTCCCGGCGTCGGCACTCATACTAAGAGCCAACATCAGTATACCGTCGTTCGGAGGTGGGAAATGAAGCCGTGCATGCAGCAGTGTTCCCGGTGGAGGAGCCTTCCGGTCTGCCTCGCCGAGGTTCTGGCTGCCGCCTTACTGGTCTCGGGCTGCACCACCGAAACGATGGTTTGCCGCAATCCCAACGCACTGACCGAACAAGCAAAGGGTTGCACGTTTTATGAGAAGCCGGACGTCGCACAGACAATCTACTTTATCTACTTTTGTGTGGTGAAGCGCGGCTGCCCGAAGCCGGAGGCTAAACGGACAACCCTGACGCTGGCGCAGACGCAGACTTGTCCCGCCATTAACTTCAGCCAGGCGTCCATCCAAATGATGTCTTATTCCGATACGACCACCAACCTGAACTACGTGGTCCCCATGTATCGCCAGCCGGATGGCAGTTTCACGGCGGAAGCCTTCTCCCAGCCAACCAACCCGGACGGCACGGTCAACACCAATGTTCCCGGCACGAACGCCGGCAACCTCACGCAGGCCCAGACATATTTAGCCACCTGTCAGGGCATCAGCCAGTGGACGCCGAAGCCTCATCCCACCATCTTGGCCGATTTGCCGGGGACCATGGCGCGCAGATATATCGTTACCAACCTGGGTGGGGCGGCATACGCGGAGATTCAGGGCAACCAGGTCTCTCTGGACAGCCAGACCACCCTGGGCAATATGACGACGGGTGTTGACACAGGCGCACCCCTGCTGACCGCGGACTTCAACGGCGACGGCAAGCGGGACCTCGCGGGGCTCAATTCCGGGTCGCCTGGCAGCGTCTACATTCTGCTGGGCAATGGAAACGGAACCTTGGGTACGGCGAAAAGCTACAACGTGGGCAACTATCCGGTGGCCATGACGTCGTTGGATTTCAACCATGACGGGCGCCCTGACCTGGCGGTAATCAACCAGGTGGACAGCACGGTGACCGTCCTGCTGGACAACCCCGATGGCTCCATGCGCACGGCGGGCACCTACACGGTCCCGGGCAATTACGGCGAGGGGCAAAACGCCACCGCCATCGTGGCCGCCGATTTCGATGGAGACGGCAACCCGGATCTCATGGTGTATACCGAATACATAGGTTTCACGCTGCTCCACGGCAAAGGCGACGGGACGTTTCAAGTGCTCCCGCAAAAGACCGGCTATACGCCGCATTACAATCCGGTATTTCTGGCGCCGGGCGATTTCAATAAGGACGGGAAGATGGACCTGGCGGCCTTCAACGACGACGGCACCGTGGCCATCCTGCTGAACGCGGGCGACGGGAGTTTCCCCACCCAAAACCGGTACGTGGTGGGCACGCCGCTCTCGTCCGGTGTGTACTCGCCCGCCATGTTCGCCACGGACTTCAACGACGATGGCAACCTCGACCTGGTATTCGGCAACGGCCATCCGGATGCGCTCTACCCGGGACCGCAGTCGATCACCGTGCTGTTCGGGAACGGAGATGGGACGTTCCAGGGGGCGGCGCCGGCGATTGATGCAGGATACCCGTTGGCCATGGCGTCGGCCGATTTCAACGGCGACGGGCGGCGCGACCTGGTGGTTGCCGGCGGCACAGACGTGCTCGGTGGCGGCCTCTACATCCTGCTGGGCCAGAGCGGCGGCGGATTCCAAACTCCCACACGGGTGGCCATGCCATCCGGCGCCGGATTTGCGGCGTGGGTGGCTACCGCCGATCTCAACGGCGACGGCAAGCCCGATCTGATCGCCATCGACAATGTCAACATTTATCCGCCCGTCGCCAGCCACGTGTATACCTGGCTGGGCAATGGCGATGGCACGTTTCAAGCCCCCACCAGCTATTCCGCCGGCATGAATCCGACGTTTGTTACGGCGGGAGATGTGAACGGCGATGGCCTCGCGGACCTGGTGATCGCCTACGGAAATCAGAGTGCCACTACCGCGGGAACCACTTCGGTGGTCCTGATGACCGGCAAGGCCGGGGGCGGCTTCAACCCCGCCACCATGGTGCCCACCGGCGTCAACACCGTGCAGGTAACGCTGGCCGACGTGAATGGGGATGGCAAGCTCGATCTGATCGCGACCAATCTGGGTATGGCCGATGTTTATGGCACAGCGCCGCCCACCCCCGGCAACGTGACCGTTGCGCTGGGGAATGGAACCGGGACGTTCCAGACGGCTACCCCCTATACGGTCAGCGTGAATCCCACCTGGGTGGCGGTGGGCGATGTGAACGGCGACGGCAAGCCGGACCTGGTGGTGGGGACAGCCTCGGACACGGAGGCCGATATCGGAGTGCTGTTGGGGAATGGCGCCGGCACATTTCAGACACCCAAGCTATTCCAGGTGTACAGTTGGCCGAGCCGCCTGGTGCTGGCGGATTTCGACGGCGATGGCAAGCTGGATCTCGCCGTGGTTCACCAGGCCAATGATCCGCCCCTTACTCTCTGGCAAGGCAATGGCGATGGAACCTTCCAGGAGCAGCAGTTGCTATTTGCGGGCGATTCCCCGGGAGCTGCGATTGCCGGGGATTTCGGCGCCGGCCGGATCGATCTCGCCGTGATGAACCAGCCGCAATCGGAGGTCACGGTAAATGGCACGGTCAACCTGTACCGCAACCTCGCGCCAGGGAGCGTCGTGGTCCCCCCCGCGGCCACTCACTTCACGGCGTCGGCGCCCGCGTCGGCCACTGCCGGTGTGTCCTTCAATTACACGGTCACGGCGCTCGATGCCAACAACAACACCGTGACCGGCTACACCGGAACCGTACACTTCTCCAGCACGGACGCTGCGGCGGTGCTACCAACCAACGCTACCTTGACCAATGGAACCGGCATGTTCGCAGCCACGCTCAAGACTTCGGGCAGCCAGACGATCACTGCCACCGATACCGCGACCGCCAGCATCACCGGAACTTCCGCTGCGATTACCGTCACAACCACGGGGACGGTCGCACCCATGCCGGCCTCGGTCAGTCCGGCCGGCGGAGGCGCCTCAAACGCGACTTACACCTTCACCTACACCGATCCGCGCGGATACCAGGATCTGAACGTGGTCAACGTCCTGGTGAACAACTTCCTGGATGGCCGCCATGCTTGTTACCTGGCGTACGTGGTTTCCTCCAGCACGCTGATTCTGGTCGATGACGGCGGGGATGCCGGTGGGCCGTATGCCGGATCGGTGGCGCTGGGGAACTCCGCCGCAATCCAGAACAGTCAGTGCGCGGTCACTCTGGTGTCGGCCGTGGGGAGCGGCAACACACTGACATTGACTTTGACGATCACGTGGACCGCGAGCTTTGCGGGGGACAAGATCATCCAACTGGCCGCACGGGATACCGCGCAGAACAACTCGGGGTGGTATCCACTGGGAGTCGCGCGGGCGCCGGGACCCGTGCAAACCCCCATTGCGGTAGTGGGAATGAGTCCCAATCGAGCCGGCGGATCCGGCCCGACTCAGTTCACGTTCAACTGGTCCGACACCAAGGGCTTTGCCGACATGGGAGTGGAGAACATCCTCATCAACACCGCACTGAACGGCCAGCAGGCCTGCTACCTGGCCTTCTCGCGGCCGGGCAACGTATTGTACCTGGTGAACGATGGCGGGACCGCCCTGCTGCCCGCGCAGAGCCTGGCCGCCGGCGGGAGCCTGAGCAACAGTCAGTGCACGGTGACTTGGGGAGCCACGGCAGTAAGTGCCAGCGGCAACAACCTGTCACTGACTTTGAACATTGCTTTCATGGGGGCGCTGGCCGGGAACGATGTGATCTACCTGGCGTCGCGGGATGTCAACGAGGCCAACAGTACGGACTGGCATGCCATGGGCACATGGTCGCCCAGCGCCACCGGCACGGGAGGAGGCACGGGCGGGACACTGACCGGCACTTTCGACAACTCGGCCGCGCTCCACAACCTGACCGCGGAAGGCGGCGTGGATTGGGTCCATTGGGGTGGCGGGGGCGATGGCGGAACGGGAACTCTGGGCGTCACCCGTAAGGCCAACGGCAGTCAGATCGGAACCCTGACGCCCATCGGGAACTTTTCGTCGACTGGCTACGGGAACGATCTCCGCCCGCTGGCATGGACCGAGACCGACGGCACTCCCCAGGTGGCGGGAGCCAACTCCAACGATACCTGGGGGCTGCATTGGTACGGCGTGGGAAACGGGTACAGCCTGACCGTGCCGGCAAGCAACACCGCGGCCAATACCCTCACCCTTCATGTGAGCGGAGTGAACTGCAGCGGGAAACTGACCGCTCACCTGTCGGATGGGGCGATGGACTTCCCCGATACGTTTGCGTTCGGGGGCACGCTGGGAGACCGTAACTACACGCTGGTATATCAGGCGGGATCGGCCGGGCAGACGCTGCTGGTGATGTGGACGATGACAGCCGATCCCACGGGCGGCAACGGAACTCTCGCCATCTCGGCGGCAGCCCTCAGCGGCGGCGGAACGAGCGGAGGCGGCACGCCGGCGGTCTCGCTGAACCAGACCAGCCTGCCGTTCGGAACCGTGACCGTGGGACAAACGCCGATTCCGACCCAGATGGTGACGATCAGGAATGCGGGCAGCGCGCCCTTGACGTTGAGTTCCATCAGCGCGCCTGCGCCCTACTCGGTGGTCTCGCCGGTTGTGACGCCGGGCTCGCCACTGACTGTGCCGGCTGGGGGGACGCTGGTAACGGTGCAATTCAATCCGACCGCAGTGGGGACTTACTCGGGCTCGAGCTACAATCTGACGATCGCGAGCAACGACCCAGGATCTCCCAAGACGATTCCGCTCTCCGGGACGGCCACGGCATCCACCGCCAACGTCATACTCTCGGACAGTTTTCAGCGCGCCGATGCGCCCGCCTGTTCGCTGGGGCAAGCTGACCTGGCGAGGGGTGGGAGCGGGACTTACTTCTATCTGCCTATCGCCCCCGGGGCGAGCGGACCCGCCGGCGCCAACCTGGTTTCGGACGCGCTGCAAAACAATGGGACCGCGCTGGGCGGTGTCCAGTTGACGGCATCGAGTGGAGCTTGCGCCAACTCGTCCATACGCGGAGTGACTTTGCCCCAGGATCTGGACATACAAGTGGATCTTTTGGTGCCTTTCACGGGGGTAAACGACACGGACGCGGGGCCATACTTCCGCAGCCGCGCGGCCGCGGCCGGCGACGGAATCATCGGAGGGTCATCGGCGGGCTACTGGGTGGAGCTGGTGAGCACGGGAGAGGTACGGGTGAAGGGGCTGAATCCCTTCGCCCTGATCGTGACTACAGGCGCGCAGGCAGGGTTCGACGCGGCGGTGATGCACACCCTGCGGATGGCCGTGCAGGGGAGTAACTTGCAGGTGTCGCTGGACGGGCAATTGCAGGCCTTCACACAGAACGGAGCGCAGGTCACGACAGTGACTCTCCCCGCCACCAACGGGACCAACAACGGGGCGGTCGGGATCAGTTTCGGAAACGAGGACAACAGCAATCTGTCGGGGGGACAGCGCGCGACCAACCTGGTGATTTCGGCGTACAGCGCGCTGGGGCAATAGTATTACTGTATTTTAAAATGCAGCCGCTGCCAAGCAGCCAAAGGCCGACCAGGGGGCTCCCCCGAGGGGACCCCGGCGGACCGGGGGCTCCGCCCCACCAAATCGTTGCAGGCCGCCCCGCTTTTGTAAAACGGCAGCAATAGGGTCCGGGGCAGGATACGGGACGCCCATTCGTGATAAGTTCACTACATGAAACGCCGCCAGGCCATTCAGGCCATCCTGGGGACACCCATACTTACCGCGCTGCCCGCGGCATCGGCCGCGCCGCAGCAGACTCCACGGCCCGCCAACGATTTGCCCAAGCTCGCGACCACGGTGGCCGATGCGGCGGCCGATGCGGAGCGGCAGTTCTTCACGCCGCAACAACTGGCCGTGCTGCGCAGGCTGGGCGACCTGCTGGTGCCCGCCGGCGAGAACCGGCCGGGGGCCAGCGACGCGCACGCGGCCGAGTTTTTGGATTTCCTGCTCGCGCAATCGGGGCACGCGCGGCAGGTGCTGTACAGCAACGGGCTCGACCGGCTGCAACTGGAATCGGGACGCCGCTTTAACCGGCGCTTCGAGGATCTGACCGCGGAGCAGGCCGGCGAACTTCTGACTCGCTTGCAGACGCCGTTGAGTTATCGCGCGCCCCTGGCGGAGTTTCTGTGGGCGGCCAGGGGGGATCTGCTGGCGGCAACGTTCAACTCCCGCGAATATGCCGCGGCGCAGACGGCGGCGGGGCGGCGCGCGGGAGGCTTGGGGACTTATTGGTATCCGATCGAATGAAAAAGCCACACAGGCAACAAGAACCACACAGGCAAGAATGGCTGTGCTACTTATGAAGCAGGAATACGACGTACTCATCATCGGTTCCGGAGCATCCGGCGGCATGGCGGCCTACACGCTCACACAGCAGGGCGTGCGCTGCCTCATGCTCGACGCGGGCCCGGCCGTGGACTTCGACCGCCACCGCGCGTTGAAGCCGGTTTACGATCTGCCATACCGCGGCTTCGGCCGTCCGGGCCGCTTCCCGCACATCACGCAGGCCTCGGAGTTCGACGCCAACCTGTGGGCCGACGAGAAAGAAAACCCGTACACCTATCCCAATGGCGATCCGTACTATTGGGTGCGCATCCGCCTTATCGGCGGCAAGACGCTGCGATGGGGCCGCGCCTCGTGGCGCATGAGCGACCTGGAATTCAAGTGCCGCGACCACGACGGATTCGGCGAGAACTGGCCCATCTCCTACGCCGACCTGGCGCCCTACTACGACCGCGTCGAACCCATCTTCCGGGTGGCCGGGCGGCGCGACGGACTGCCGCAGATTCCCGACGGCGTGTTTCTCGCGGACAACTCTCCCGACAGCCTCAGCGTGCAGCGCTTCATCGCCTCGGCCAACAAGCTGGGGGTGCCCACCACCAAGTCGCGGGTTGCCACCGGCACGCTGGCCAGCTCGGCGAATCTGCTGCTGCCGGATGCGCTTGCGACCGGCAAGCTGACCATCGTGCCCAACGCCATCGCGCGCGAGATCACGCTCGATCCCAAGACCGGGATGGTGAATGGAGTATCATTCGTCGACCGGCAGTCGAAGCGCCATCTGCACGCCGCGGCGCGCGTGCTGGTGCTCGGCGCGTCCACGCTCGAGAGCACGCGGCTCCTGCTGAATTCCACTTCGACCGCCTGGCCCGACGGCCTCGCGAATTCGAGCGGCGTGCTGGGCCGCTATTTGCTCGACCAGTTCTACGTGAAGAACTGCATCCAATCGATCGTGCCCGACGCGCGCGGCGGCAAGGGGCCGCGCAACCTGATGGGCGGCGGCGGATACATCCCGCGTTTCCGCAACCTGAAGGCCGGCGAGAAGAAGTTCCTGCGCGGCTACGCGTTCGATTTCTCGAGCGGCGGCACGCCCGCGTCGAAATATTTCCCGCTGTACGGCGACGCGCTTTTCCAGGAACTGGCGGACGCGGCCAACACCGGCTTCAACATGACCACCATGGGGACGGTGCTGCCGCGCTTCGAGAGCCGCGTGCGCATCGACCCCGCCGTGAAGGACGCCTGGGGCATCCCATCGCTGCACATCGCGCAGACGTACACCGAGAACGAGCGCGAGATGGCCAAGGACGCCACCGGCGTAGCCGAAGAGCTGTGCCGCGGCGCCGGTTTCGAAGTGCTGGCCAGCCACGCGGAGATGGTGCCGCCCGGCGAGAGCATCCACGAGCTGGGAACCTGCCGCATGGGGAAGGATCCCAAGACGTCGGTTTTGAACGGGTTCAATCAGAGCCACGACGTGAAGAATCTCTTCGTGGTGGACGGAAGCGCGTTTACGTCGGGGGGCTCGCAGAATCCCACGCTGACGATTCTGGCGCTGGCCATGCGGGCGTCGCAATACATCGCGGAGAAGATGCGGAAGGGCGAGTTGTGAAGCGCGCGGGTTGACAGGGCCCGTGGCTTCCATATATAAATAGACCATGCCTAGGCTACCGATGCCTCGCGCCACACTGAGGGCCGTCTGACATGCGCAAATTCTTCCGCCGCCTTTCCGCCCTGTTCCATCGCCGGAGACTGCGGCAGGAGCTGGAAGTAGAGATGGCGGCGCACCGCGAGATGATGCCCGCGGGCCGGCAGCGGCACTTCGGAAGCGCGCTCCGTCTACAGGAAGAGGCCGGCGACCAATGGGGCTGGACGTGGCTCGACCATCTCCGCCAGGACCTTTTGTATGGAGCGCGCTCGCTGCGGCGCTCTCCGGGTTTCGCGCTGACGGCGATTGCCGTGCTCTCGCTGGGGATCGGGGTGAACCTCGCCGAGCTTCACCTGTTCAACGCGCTCCTGCATCGCCTGCAGGTGCGCGATGTGGATTCGCTCGCCCGGTTTTTCCGGGTGACCAGCGCGGGGACGGCGGGCAACTTTTCCCTTCCCGAGATCGAGTTTTACCGGCGGCACAACACGGTGCTTTCCGCGATTATCGCCGAGACCGACGTGCCGGGAATTTTCCACGCGGGGGATTCCGAGAGCCTGGCCTTCAGCCTGGTGAGCGGGAATTTTTTCGGGGAGCTGGGAATCACGCCCGTGTACGGCCGCATGCTGGACGAGCAGGACGACCAGCCGGGCGCGCCTCCGGTGGCCGTGCTCAGCCACGGCTACTGGCAGAGCCGTTTCAGCGGCGATCCGGGAATTGTGCTGACGACCATCCGGTTGAACGACAAGCCGGTACGGGTGGGGTACGGGTGGTAGGGATTGCGCCATCGCAATTCGGCGGGCTCGTCCGGCAGCCAACGCTCGTCTGGATGGCGAACTCGCAGTTCCCGTATCTCACGGGAGACGGCCGGGCGCTGGTGGATTACGGCATACCGCGGAGCTACATGGTGGGCCGGCTCAAGCCCGGGATCTCGCTCGAAGCGGCCCAGGCTCAATTCCGCGCGTTGACCGCGGAGTTACGGAGGCAGCAGCCCCAGTACGTGGGGCGGAACGAATGGCTAAAGCTCCAACCCGCCGAGATGCCGCCCAATCCCTCGACTGCCGCGCTGCTGCTGCTCAGTACCTGCATCCTGCTGGTGCTTCTGGTGCTGCTCTCGGCCTGCGCCAACCTGGGAAACATGCTGCTGGCGCGGGGGCTCGCCCGCCAGCGCGAAATCGAAATCCGGTTCGCGGTGGGCGCCGGACGCTGGCGGCTGATCCGGCAGTTGATGACGGAGAATCTGCTGCTGGCGGTGCTGGCGTCGATTGCCGCCCTGCTGGTGGGAAGGCTGGCGGCGAATATTCTGCTGCGCATCATCGAGGCTCCGCCGAACCTGCGGGTGTCGACCGACTGGAGAATCGTGCTGGCCTGCGCGGTGCTCGGGCTGGGGGCCACGCTGGCCTTCGGGCTGGCTCCGGCGTTCCAGATTGTTAAGCGCGGGCTGAAGACCACTCGCGCGCGCAAGATCCTGGTTTCGGTGCAGGTGGCCGCGAGCTGCGTTCTGCTGATCTTGAGCAGCTTCCTGACGCGGGCCGTGCAGCAGAGCTTTCGCACCGAAGTCACCTTCGACTACGCGGGAATGATGGTGGTGGATCCCGCCTTCTACCTTCACAACTACACGGCTTCGCAGGCCCGGCAGGCGGCGCTGGACCTGGCCACGCGGGTGCGGCAGGCGCCCGGCATCGATGCGGCCTCGATCACGACCATTGTGCCGCTCAGGCGTTCGTGGGTCGAGCACGTCTCCGCCCAGCAGGTCTATATCAACGAAGTCGATCCATCCTACTTCCCCATGATGCGGCTGCCGCTTTTGCAGGGCCGCATGTTCGGGCCGGTGGAACAGGACGCGGTGGTGATCGGTGAATCGGCGGCCCGCAAGCTGTGGCCGAACGAATCGCCGGTCGGGAAAAGCTGCCTCATCGCGCAACGCTCGCGCACCGTTATCGGCGTGGTGAAGGACAGCGGCATGAACCTCATGACCAATCCGGAATCCGTGGAAGCATACATGCCGATCGACGACAAGAACGCCGTCTACGCGACGATCGTGGTCCACGCGGCGAGCAATCCGGGGCAAGTGGCGGGAGTGCTCCGGTCGGCGGCCACGCTTCCCGGCATCGTCCCCATGGTCTACACCTTTCAGAGTTTTGTCGACAGGCAACTGGATTCGATGCGGAAGATGGTGACCGTGGTGGCTTCGCTGGGAGCCGTCGCCAGCCTGCTGGCCCTGCTCGGGATCTTCGGGCTGCTGGCCTTTACGGTGGCGCAGAGGACGCGGGAAATCGGCGTGCGCATGGCGCTGGGCGCTCCCAGGTTTCACGTTCTGCAATGTGTGCTGGGCCAGTACACGGTGCCTTTCGGGATCGGCGCGGGATTGGGAGTGGCGCTGGCTGCCGCCGCGGCGAAGGTGGTGCGCAATATTCTTTTCGGCTTCATCCCCTTCGACCTGGTGAGCTTTGGCGCGGGCCTGCTATTGTTCGCGGCGGTGGCGCTGGCGGCCTCCATCGCGCCGGTGCGGCGGGCGCTGGGCATCGACCCGGCTTCGGCGCTGCGGTACGAGTGACTTCGCATTCAGTCCAGATCGAATGCAATTCGAAGAGCTTCATTGAGTCGCGCCATTGTCGGACGTCAGTTCCCCGCGCAGGCGTAGCAACCGCTTCTTGTCAAGCACGCGCACCTGCTCTCCCAGAATTACCGAGTCGGCGTCCAGCCCTCCCTCCGGCGCTTTCACGAGTACCTGGCTGGGATAGATGCGTCGGCTCTCACGGTAGGTCGTGCATGGCGCGGCACTCACAATGGGACTCGATTCGTTGATTGCATCGCGACTGACAATCACCACGGGCCGCGATCCGCGCTGCTCAGACCCTCCCACCGGGTCCAATCGGGCGTCATAAACCTCGCCCCGTTTCATCATCGCCGGTCGCTAGCGTCTGGACCCGGCTCCTCGTGGACAGTTTCACAGTCCGCCTGCGCGAACTCCTGGAGGATCTGGTGTACCTCTCTCTGGTAGTCGACATCGTTAGCCATCTGTCGAAATTCCGCGTCCAGTGCGGACCGTCGCAGCTCGGCCAGTCTTCGGCGAAGGGCGCTTTCCACCAACTCATCCCTGCTCCGTGCGTGGCCTTCCTGGATCACCCGGTCGACTGCCGCCAGGAGGTCGGATGGCAATACCAGGGTCGTGGGTTCAGTGTTCATAGAGACATACCCTCTAACAGTAGAGCGCTTTCCGCGCGCTGCGCGCAAGTTCTCCGGCTGAAGCCTTGCTGAAACCTGTTGAACAAGGATGTCCTCCTGGCAACGGGCTGTCTTCCGCCTCTCAATCCAACTTCCGGAGCGCTGAAATCCACGCCTTGGGAGTCGTCCCCAAAGTCCGCCGGAACATCTCCACGAACGCGCTGGATTGGTGGTAGCCCACCGCGAATGCAACTTCCTTGATGGCGCTGCCCGAGACCANNCGCGAATGCAACTTCCTTGATGGCGCTGCCCGAGACCAACAACTCAACCGCCCTCATCAACCGCACCTGCCGCCGGGTAATGAGCTAAAAGTCTATGTTGCTTGAATGAATATTCATCTCGCTGAATATACAGGCATTCGAGCCGCTGCTCAAAGCTCTGCGAAACGCCTATCGTCGGTCTCATCCAAGTAAAACACTACTTTCCCGGTCTTAGCTTTTGGGTCGATCTCGATTTTAGAAAGGATGGGCCGTCCGAATACAATGGTCACGCCGTCCTTCTCCGTCTGTCCATTAGCGGCCAGCTTGGACAAATCCTGGAACGTCAGGTGGATTGTCATGGTGTGTGATCTCCTAGTAAACCTATTGTCCTATGAAACTGAAGAATGTCAACCTGCGGCGGCATGCGTCGCATCTGCATTCGGATGGTCAAGTCTTGGACGTTCGACATGCGACGTACAAATCCTGTCCTTCTCAGGATTGCCCATTATGACCTTGGGACAGCCTCCGCAACGTGTCAACATCGGCAAAACTGTGAAGAAGAAGGGAAAGCTGCCAAGCCGGAATCACTCCGACAATGGCGGCGGCATTTCTCCTGGCATTTCTGTCGTTGAACGTGGCTACTGTGCTAACACAACCTGATTTAGTGTACCGGTGGAGGCCGCATAGCTACCGTCACCGTTGTAGGTCGCCGTGACCAAATAGGTTCCCGCGTTAAAGGCAGTTCCTTCATTCACGACGAGTGTGCCGCCACTCAGGGACCATGTTGTGGACACAACAGTTGATGTTGGCGAAGTGAATGCCACTGTCACCGTTCCAGTGACAGTAGAGGGCGACACCGCAATTGTCCAAATGATTGCCTGTCCCTTGATGATAGGATTTACGCTCGAAGTGAGTGTGGTGGTGGTGCTGAGCTTTGCGGGTGGAGTGATCACACCGAAGCAATCTGGATCGCCGGGTCTGACTATGAAGGGCAAGTAGAGCCTTACGGTTTCGCCGCTCCCCCCGTTCCCATATAACATGAATGCGTCATAATGCTTCTCGCTTATAGCGGGAGAGTTGGGACACGTTGGGAAGGCCACATTCATCTGGTCGAGGCCGACGATTTGGGGTGATTCGCCCACCCATAATGGTTTTGCTGTTTGGAGAATGCCGTACTGTGAATAGGGACCTGTCAGACCGAAATCCACATCGCCCGTTACATCTTGCCCCAGTTGTGCCACGCCAAAATTGACAGGCAGCGGCGGTGTTTGTTCCAGGAATCCACTTTGACTGTCGATGGTGAGGTTGCCGGTCAATCCTGTGAACCACAGCGTTATGATTTGGCCTTGATGAACCGGCGCTTTAGTCGTCAACAATTGTCCTGATATCGCATCCGTTACGGCTCCCAATAGGGCACGGTGCGGACCTTGATTCCAGGAAAGCCCGCATGATGTTGGGTCGGTCAAGCTGTACGAGTACAGGCATTCATATCCCATCTGGAAGACGACTTCGTAGTCGCCTTTGAAGGAGTCAATCGTGAGGTTGCCTGGACCGCCTATCATAAAACTCCTATCATCGAAACGCTGGCCGTCTCGCACCAGTACGACTCGGTAGGGTTGAGATGCCCTACAGGTCGACGCTGTCAGACATAATGTGCCATCATCTGGAACGACGAAGTTGATCTGCGTGGGACTCACATAGATGAGTCCAGCAACAAGATCACACGAAACATCGAAGCACGTATCACTGGCAAGATGAACTTCGGTTCCACCAAGAGTGTTCGGCCAAGGTGGTACAGCCGACAGCGTAGAATCGGCTAGATTTTCACCTAGAATTGTCGCCATGCTTCGCCCTGGAAGCGCAATCGAAGCGGGCGGCTGGTCCAGCGTTGGTAGCGCAGCGTTTGTGATATTGGAGATGTTTGGTGTCGCCGTTTGCCCAAGGGCCAGTCCAACGAACGCCAAAAGCAATCGAATGTAGCGCATTGTGTGAATTCTCCTCATTATCGCACTTAAATCGCACTTTTACATCCGAAGTTCATTCGCGAAGGGCGCGCTCGTGGCGACGCCGCGCGCGAAGCTGTCCAAACCGCACCGTCTCCACGATCAACTCCCGCAGCAGCGGAGTCACGTGCAGCACCACGCAACCCTCTCTCAGGGCCGAGGCCAGTCCGGGCCGCAGGCAGGGCGTCCGCATGGAGACCGCTCCGTGCATCCGTCCTCGGCGCTGCGGTACGAGTGACTTGGCGGCGGGCGATTACTCCGGCCGGCCGAGACGGGCAGGTGGACCCAAAAGGAGCCGTCGCGCCGCGTCGATTCGTGCTGCGATTTCGGTTTCGTCAGGCAGGTTCAGGTGGTATTCGCGTGCAAGCACCTGGTTCGTCAGGTTGCCAAGGGCATAGTGGGCGACCGCCGCGTCCTTCTCGGAGCAAAGGATCAAGCCTACCGGTGGGTTCTCATGCGGATGCGTCCAGTGCTCACGCGCGTAGTTGAGATACAGGTTCATCTGGCCGGCATCGGCGTGAGTGAATTTTCCAAGTTTCAGGTCCACGATAATAAGACATCGAAGCCGGCGGTGGAAGAAAACCAGATCGACCCGGTACCATTCAGTCCCCACGCGCAGGCGCCGTTGTCGAGCGACGAAAGCGAAATCGCCGCCCAGTTCCAACAGGAACTGCTCAAGGCTCTGGATGAGCGCGTCTTCGAGTTCCGTTTCCGAATACTCGTCCTTCAGATTCAGGAACTCGAGAACGAACGGATCCCTCACGTGCGCGTCGGCTGGTAAGATCTCATCCTTGGCTGGGACGGGTCTTCCACGACGGAGCCGCTGATACGCAAGGCTGGCGATCTGGCGATCGAGTTGGCGAACCGACCAGCCGCCCTGCAATGCCTCGCGCTCGTAGTACGTTCGGGCCTCGGGGTCCGCGACGGTGAGCAAGCGGACATAGTGGGACCACGGCAGGGCGAACAGAGGCCACAAACGAGATTTCGCAGACAGTGTCTGCGAAATTGACGGCGGCGCGGATTCGGCAGACACTGTCTTCCGATTGGGCCAACCCAGGTAAAACAAGCGCATCTGCTCGATGTTACGTTCTGAGAACCCGCGGCCAAGTTGGGCCGTCAGGTCTTTAGCCAGCCGCTTTAGGAGCGCTTCTCCATAAGCGGCACGCTCTGAACCAGACTGTTCGTGTTCAACGATCCTCTGCCCCACCATCCAATACGTGGATGTCATCACGGTATTCACGGATCGGACGGAGGCGAGCCGCGCCTGCTCGATCAGGCGGACAACACCCGTCAGCAGGTCGTCATAAGGCTCGTGCGGCGACTTCGGCTTTCGCTGTTCCACCTTGCCGGGATGTTTACTCGTCTTCCTCATGAGCGAGCGGTCCCATCACCATAGCACGAACGTCAACAGCGCCTTGCGGTGGGCCCTTTACCGCCTCTCAATCCAACTTTCGCAGAGCCGAAATCCACGCCTTGGGAGTCGTCCCCAAAGTCCGCCGGAACATCTCCACGAACGCGCTGGATTGGTGGTAGCCCACCGCGAATGCAACTTCCTTGATGGCGCTGCCCGAGACCAGCAACTCCACCGCCTTCATCAGCCGCACCTGCCGCCGCCACGACTCGAAGTCCGTGCCGACATCCTTGCGGAACGCGCGCTGGATCGTGCGGACGCTCGCGCCGGCATCGGCGCACAGCGCCGCCAGGGGCCGGGATTGGCCCGGGTCGGCCAGCACCGGCTGGGCCACCGCCAGTGCCCGCGGTTCCACCGGCATGGTCACAAACGTCGGCACCGGAGATGCACTCTCCAGATGCAGGACCACCAGGTCGCGAAGGGCGCGCTCATGGCGATGCCGCGCGCGAAGCTGTCCGACCCGCACGGTCTCCACGATCAACTCCCGCAGCAGCGGAGTCACATGCAGCACCGCGCAACCCTCTCTCAGGGCCGAGGCCAGTCCGGGCCGCAGGTAGAGCGTCCGCATCGAGACCGCTCCGTGCATCCGAATCCGATGATACGTTCGCGCCGGAATCCACAGCGCAAAATGCGGCGGGATCAGCCACACGCTCTGGCCCGAGAATACTTCCATCACGCCGCGGATGGCGTAAATCAACTGGTCGGAGCCATGCGCGTGTTCCGGCACGCGAGACCCGCGCGGATATTCGTAGGCCAGGGTGGAAATCGAAACGCCCGGCTTCGGGTCGAGATTGGTCAAAAGTCCGGTCTGTCGCAATCGAGATATATTATGGCGCAGTAACAGTCTTGCGACAAGCGGCAAAACGGCTCATGATAGCCCCATGCAAACGCACTCGGGACTCGCCCAATACAACATCATCGGATTCGTCACCATCGTCGACGTGGAGCGCGCCAAGGAATTCTACCGCGATAAACTCGGCCTGCGCCTGCTCAGCGAAGAGCCTCCCTTCGCGCTGGTGTTCGACGCCAACGGCATCATGCTGCGCCTCGGCATGGGCAAGGAACTGCCGCCGGCGCGGGGCACGGTGCTCGGCTGGGAGGTCCCCGACGTGGCCGCCACGGTCCGCGATTTGGAGCAGGTTGGAATCCACTTCGAACGCTACGAGCAGCTCAAGCCGGACGCGCTGGGCATCTGGACCACGCCCACCGGCGCGAAGGTCGCGTGGTTCAAGGATCCCGATGGAAACATCTTGAGCATCTCGTCACATCCGGAGCGGCAAGGGTGAACCTGCTGCATCGCTGGCTCTGCTCTTCGGCGAGGTGGAAGCGGGCGGTGGAATCGCGGGTCCTGCCGTGGACCCTCGAAGGACTGGATCTCGGGTCGAATGTGCTCGAGCTCGGGCCGGGGTATGGCGCGACCACGGACCTGTTGAGCAGGCGGGTCGGGCGTCTGACCTGCGTGGAGGTGGATGCCGGGCTCGCCACTGCCCTGCGGCGCCGCACGCTGGGCGGCAATGTGAGGGTGCTGTGCCAGGACGCCACCGCGATGTCGCTTCCCGACGGCGAGTTTGACTCCGCGGTCTGTTTCACCATGCTGCACCACGTTCCCTCGGCGGCCTTGCAGGACCGGCTGTTGGCGGAGGTGGTTCGAGTCCTGCGGCCGGGCGGCATTTTCGCGGGCAGGGATAGCCGCTACAGCCGCTCTTTTCGCCTGCTGCATCTCTTCGACACGATGGTGGTGGTGGAGCCCTCCACTTTTCGAGGGCGCCTCGAAGCGGCGGGATTTGAACGCGTTCAAGTGGATATGGAGCCGCAGGCTTTCCGGTTTCGCGCGCGCAAACCGTGAGCATCCATCCGAAAACAGTACTAATCTTCCTTGTGTAGCCACCCGAATCCCCGTAGAATCGCTGCATTATGGCAACTGCTGCGACACCAACCATCAATCAGGATCGGCTGATGCAGATTCTGGGAAAAGCTGTCACGGAAATCGGAGCCGCCATGAACGGCGCGCTGATCGCGCTGGGAGACCGGCTCGGATTGTACAAGGCCATGGCGGGGGCGGGTCCCATGACCTCCGAGGACCTGGCCGCCAAAACCGGCCTGAGCGAACGCTACCTCAGAGAGTGGCTTTCCGCGCAGGCCGCCGGGGACCTGGTGGAGTACGACCCGGCCACCCGGACCTTCACGCTCACCAACGAGTATGCCCTGCTGCTGGCCCACGAAAACGGGCCGGCATTCCTTCCCGCGGCCTACGAGATCATGAAGTCGCTGGTGATCGACGAACCGCGGCTGGCGGAAGCCTTCCGCACCGGCGAAGGAGTCGGCTGGGACGAGCACCATCCCTGCCTGTTTTCCGGCACGGAGCGGTTCTTCAAGCCCGGCTACCTGATGAACCTGGTGTCGTCCTGGCTGCCCGCCCTCGATGGCGTGGTGGCCAAACTGGAGGCCGGTGCGCAGGTTGCGGATATCGGCTGCGGGCACGGCGCCTCCACCATCATCATGGCGCAGCAGTATCCCAAGTCGCGTTTCTGGGGTTTCGATTACCACGAGGGGTCGATCGAGTCCGCCCGGAAAGCGGCGGAGCACGCCGGCGTCAGCGACCGGTGCAGCTTCGAGATCGCGTCGGCCAAGGTCTATCCGGGTACGCAATACGACCTGGTGGCCTGCTTCGATTGCCTCCACGATATGGGCGATCCCTCCGGCGCGGCCGCGCATGTCCGGCAAACGCTAAAGCCCGACGGCACCTGGCTGATTGTCGAGCCGTTCGCCCACGACGAGCTGGAGAAGAATCTCAATCCCGTGGGCCGCGTCTTCTACTG
>OMOG01000110.1:20491-33307 GCA_900290305.1 Candidatus Sulfopaludibacter sp. SbA4 | reverse complement strand
CCTCGCGCTGCCCGAGAGCACCGGCTTCGCCGCGACGACCGGCCACGGCGTCCGCGCGATGGTTGCCGGCCGCGAAGTGGTCGTTGGCCGCCCGGGTGTGACCGTCACGGTGGATGGCGTGTTCGCCGGCGCGATCGAAGTGGCTGATACTATCAAGCCCGAAGCTGCCGACGCGGTCCGCCGTTTGCGCGCCATGGGGCTGGAAGTCTGGATGATCACCGGTGACCGCCGCGCGGCCGCCGAAGCCGTCGCCAAAGAAGCCGGCATCGATCACGTGCTGGCCGAGGTGCTGCCCGACCAGAAGGTGGCGCAGATCCGCGAACTGCAGGCCACGGGAAAACGCGTGGCCATGGTGGGCGATGGCGTCAACGATGCTCCGGCGCTGGCCCAGGCCGACCTGGGCATCGCGATGGGTTCGGGCACCGGCGTGGCAATGGAGGCCGGCGATATCACGCTGATGCGCGACAGCCTGCACGGAGTCGCGGACGCGATCGAGCTTTCGCGCCGCACCATGCGGATCATCCGCCAGAATCTCTTCTGGGCATTCGCGTATAACACGTTGGGGATTCCCATCGCCGCGCTGGGCCTGCTTTCCCCCATGCTTGCTTCGGCGGCCATGGCGCTTTCAAGCGTCACGGTGGTGACCAACAGCCTTCGCCTGAAGTGATAGTATTTGAGGCATGGGAGACAACTCCAACCCGGCCCCCCAGCCCGAGGCGATCCCCCAGCCCGAGCCGACGACGCCCGAAGCCGCGGCGAATGAACAGGCCATCGACGAGGAGGTCGGCGACTTCATCAGCGGTCACGTCCTCGAAAAGGACTCGGTCTTCTTCGAAGGATGATGTTCCGGCTGCGGCGGCGCGGGCCGGAAACTGCTCGCGTGGCGCTCATGGACCGATCCCGAAATCTCGCCGGATGCCTGCCGGACCAGCGTTAACAAGAGCTCCGGATCTCCGATCGCGCGCAGATTAATGACCAGCTCGTGGCGCCGCTCGGGCGACGCGGCCAGGTCGCCCATCGGCCAGGGCTCCTCGCCTTTGGCGCAGACGCTGGCCTTCACGTAGCCCGAGGCCGCCTGGTCGAAGATCTTCAAGTGTGCGATCTGTACTCCTGACTCCGTCAGCCTGCGGTCCAGGTCTTCCAGGAGCGGCCCCACCAGGGTCGCGGGACTCAACGGCTCCGCGAGATTCACATCCGCATGGAGATTCAGCCAGCCGAGAGCGGCTTCCGCCTCGGCATAGCGTTGGTAGTCGACGTCCAGCACGTGCGCTCCCACCACGCGGCTCGAGTCCATTGCTTCGGCCAGCCACTCACTGACTCCCTGTCCGGTGAGCGCACTGACCTGGAAATCGATCGGCACGGGCAGGGACGCGGCGCCGGAATAGCGGTCGATTTTCGACACGCAGATCAGGTCGGCTTCGGCGACCTGGTGGCGATAGAGGAAGCTCACGTCGGGATCGGCGCGATCGGCGTACACGCGGGCGGCCATCTCCGGATCGACCAGGACGGTCAACGGCGCGAGGCGGTAACGGTCGCGAAAGGACGACTTTAACGGTTGCAGGATGGTCGCCGAAAGGTCGACGCAACTCCCCACCGGCTCGGCGAAAATGACCTCGGGCGCATACGCCGCGAGAGCATCCGCCGCCGAGATCAGGTCCGAGAAGCGGCAGCAGAAGCATCCCCCGGCGACTTCGCGCGTCTCGACGTTGTGCGCCTCGGCGAGCCGCGAATCGACGAGGAAGCGGTCCTGGTCATTGGTGATCACGGCGACGCGCGTGCCCTTCTCGCGTAGGAATGAGGCGGCTCGCAGGATGAGCGTGGTCTTGCCGGCTCCGAGAAATCCGCCGACGAATATCAGGGTTGGGGCGTTCATAGCTGAATCGCGATCTGCTGGCCCTCCAAAAGGTCCACGGGTTCCTGGAAATGCACGCGGCCGCGTTGCATGGTATGCGCCACGGCCCGTCCTGCCACGCGGACGGAGGTCGGCGCCGCGCCCGCCGGCAGTTCCACAACCTCGAGCGGAAGCTTGCCGAAGAGAACGGCAAGCGAGAACTTCGCGGGGCCGAGCGTGAAGCTGCCCCACCCAGTCCCGGTTGACCAGAACGATTGCATCGGGCCTTTCATCCGCGGCGCGACGGTGAGCTGCTTGCGCGGCCCCTGATAGCGGAAACCGCTCAACGCCGGGATGGTGGCCCAGGCCGACATGGCGCGCACGTAGTGCGGCCCGCACTCCGTTTCGTCCCACGGATTGCGCTTCTCGCCATCGTAGCGCCGGCGCGCACTCTCGACGATCTCGACCCCTTCCTTCACCATCCCGTACGCCATCATCAGGGAGGCCGCCAGGTACTCGAACCCCGTCCACACCTCCGAGGAGTACGGGAACGGTACCTGCGGGCGCTTGCCTTTCCCGTAGTCGCAGACCAGCAGCCCCGCTTCATCGTTGAGCGCGTAGGTGCGCTCGACGCTGTCGTGCTCCGCCAGCGACCGCCGGTAGTTGTACCGGTAGACCGATTGCATGGTCTTGCGGATGTGCTCTTCGCTCACCAGCGGGCCCAGCCCGGCATATTCCGCGACATGCTGCCCCACCAACTGATCGGCCAAGCAGCCGTCGCCGATCTGGTAATCCGGATGGGCCGTGTCTTCCGCGCCCATGCCGGCGATCAGGCCGGCGGCGATCTGGTCGCGAGGCACGCCGCGAATCTGCTGCACGTAGTATTCACCGTTGAAGAGGTTCGCGTCGATCCACTGGCGCCCCTGCTCGAACAGCTTGCGGTATTCGGCTGCCGCATCGGGGTCGCCGGCCGCGCGCGCCATTTCTTCTCCCGCGCGCAAAGCCCCCAGGTAATGAATTCCGCACATGGGGTTGGGGCCGTAAAACTCGACGTCGTAGGTGTTGTGCTGCACGCCTTCGAAGACGCCGTCGCGATCGGCGTCCCAGCCTCCCGGCACCCATGCGAACTCGAGCGCCTTCTTCAGCGACGGCCACCATTGGCGCAGCCACTCATCGTCGCCCGAAAGCTGCCAGTCGAAATATGCCTTCACCACCTGCCCCATCTGGCCGTCGGCCGCCGCGACCCCCGCGGTCTGGAAGCCGAGCGGCAGGCCCCCGCGGTCTGGAAGCCGAGCGGCAGGTTCGCGCGGATGGGCATCGCGCCCTTCATTCGCTCCGCGATCTCCAGATGGGTCTCGCGCATGGAGCGCGCGTAGGAGGGGAAGAGGTGGTGCGTGGTGCATTCGTAATTCCACACGTGGTCGCAATTGCCGTGGCAGCAGCCGCTGCCTTCCCAGCCGAAGAAGCGGCCGTCGGCCGTGCGGAAACAGGTAGTGGAAGCGAGCGTCGAGGCATTGGCCATGGCGGCCTCCTTCACTGGCGCGGGCAGCGTGGATTCGCGCATCACGGTCAGGAATTGGCGCATGCGTTTTTCCAACTCGGGGAGCTTATGCGCGGCGTACTCCGCCGCCGCCCACGCGTCCGGGAACCGCTGCGCGTAGTAGTTGCCGATGAGGGTGTCGGCGTGGCCGGAATTCGACGACCACCCCATGCGGGCGGGCGTCCGGTTGGGAAAATGCCACGCCAGCAGGAACGCAAACTCCGCCTCGGCTCCTGGGGCGAGTTCGCGCTGCAGGCACAGGGAGCCCACGGCATCGCGCGCGCCGGTCTCCGGACCGAGCTCGCCATCCGCGGTGAAATCGTCCCAGAAGAGCAAGGGGCTGGTCCACCATCGCGCTTTCGGCCATCCGGCGAGATGCGTCACGCGCCCTCCGGCCGGATTCAGAACGCACAATGCGAAGGAGCCCGCGCGCGGGGCCGTGGCTTCGAGTCCGGGATTGTGCATGTACAAGCCGGCCAGGCCGTCGGCTTCCTTGAACAGGTTGACCCGCGAGGCGGCCGGCGCGTTGGATGCGGGTGGTTCGAAGGTCACGGGGTTGTCGATGGCGAAGGCGATGGAGACTTTGGCGCGCGTCTTGCCGGGATTGCGCACGCGGTATCGCAGCAGGGCGACGGGCAGCCCCGAATCGTCCGGCTCCAGCGGCACGAAGGGCGAGAAGGCTTCGAGCCGCACGGTTACGGGAAGCTTGGCATCGCGGAAGTCGATGCGTGCGAGCGGATACTCGCCGGTGAAGGTTGCGGCGGCCAGGCGCGCGAGCCCCGGCGCATTTTGCGCGCCTAGGCCATCGTGCCCTTCAAATGGGGGCAGGATGCGGGCTTCGAGCACGCGGGCCACGGGCGGGGCATCTCCGGCCTGCGCCCAGATGGCGGGGAATGCGTAGTTCGGCGATTTGCCTTTTTCGGAACGATTGAAGATTTCCCAATCGCGCAATTGGCCGCGCCCGCCGAGGGAGATCGCTCCGGCGGCTACGCCGCCCAAGGGGAAGGCGATGAGAGCCAGCTTGCGGCCGGTTAAGCGGCGGGGGTAGGAGATTGCTTCTTCAGTGGGGTGGGTGGCTGGTGTGGTGGCTTCCGCCGCGGTTTGCGCGGATGTTTCGGTCGCGGCGGCACCGCCCAATGCGACCGTTTTCAAGAATCCTCGCCTCTTCATACTCTCGACCTCCTGCTATTGCCGTGATACAAGATGCTGCCGATAGAGATTGGGTGGACCCGCTGAAAGCGGGCCCGCAGGCTGAAAGCCGGCGCCGCATAGCGGCAAGCCGCAAACATGAACGGGCGTTCCTCCGAGGTTGTGAGGATCAGATTCAAGGAGTGATGTCCGGTTTCGACCATGCGGTTTCGCGGCTCGCTGCGACGCCTCACCCATTCTAAGGGAATGAAGTGGTATCTGGCTGAGAACCATATCTAGAATCGCGCGGGCCTTCGCGGCTGAAAAGGGCATTGGCGAAGGGGATGTGTGCGCCCTCAACACTCTGGAGATGGCGCCCAACGCTGAGAGTGTGCGCCACGGAGCAGGCTGAAGCATGTCCCACCAAGGAGCTCAGAATCCCGGCGGGAGAAACCGGTTAAATCTTTTCCGGGTGCTGGTTCGTGATAGCAGCAGGCAAGCGGGTGAGATGGCATGGAATGGCGCATGGCGTTACTATCAGGGTGTCCCCCGTTCCCCATGGAAACTGTGGTAGAACGGACTTCGGCGCAGCCGGATGTGCCGTGGCCTCAATCGATAAAGGAGTTTGAGGCCCTTATAGATGCGATGCAGCACCGGCTGGTGCAATTCGCGTTCTGCCGGCTACACAGCCGGGAAGACGCGGAGGACGCCGTGCAGGACGTGTTGGTGCAGGCCTATCGCGACCGGGAAAAGCACAGAGCGGTGGCCAACGCCGTGCCCTTTCTTTTTCGCATGGTGGCCAACCGCTCGACAGACGTGCTGCGCAGGCGCAAGCATGAGGGCGGCCGCCTGGAGGACTGCGCAGGCGAGCTGGCGGCGTCGGGCGAGGGCGCCCAGGAAGCAGCCGCGGCCGCACAAAGGCAGCGCCGGATCGAAGATTCGCTCCAGCGTCTTCCGCGGCGGCAATCCGAAGCGATCCGGCTGCGCGTGTATGGGGAGTTGCCATTCGAGGCCGTCGCGCAGGCGATGGGATGCTCCGTTCCAACCGTCAAATCCCGCTTCCGGTATGGAATACAAAAACTCCGCAGAGTCTTGAAGCGACAGGGAGGTGAACGATGACTTGCCGGCAAGCGCGGAAACTGCTGCTGGATGGCACAGGCAAGAATGACACAGGCAAGAATGCCTGTGCTACTACTCACCTGGCGGGATGCGAGGACTGCGCCCGCGAATATGCGGCAATCCAGGCGACCCTGGCCTCCATCCAACCTTCCGTTCGCATCGAGGCGTCTCCGGATTTCAAGGAGCGCGTGATGAGCAAACTTACGGAACAGGAAGCGCCGGTACGCCGGCGTTTGGTTTTCCCGAGACTCGTATTTGTGGCGGGCGCGGCGGTGCTGCTGATGGTACTGGCGCCTTTGATTGGTAACTTGGGCCGGGGCGGGCATGCGCCGGCGTCCGTGGTGAGCCTGCTGGCGCAATCGGCGCAGGCCATGGCGGGCGCGCGATCGGTCCACATGATCGCGCGGATGCGGACCACTCCCACGGAGAATTTCGAAATCATCCATCCCGACGCGGGTTGGGTGCCGATCGAAATCTGGAGCGAGGCCGGTCCTCCCGCCAGGTGGCGCGTCGAGAAGCCCGGGCGCGTGGTGGTGATGGACGGCACCAGCTCAATGCTGGTGGTCAAGCCGGACACAGTGTCCCGCGGCACCCCGGATTTCAACTACCTGGAGTGGATGAGAATCCTGCTGGATCCGGACCAGCTCATGGAGAAAGAATTGGACCTGGCGCGTTCGGGGGCTTCCAGCGCGAGCGTGGCCGAGGAGGATGCGGCCGGGACGCGTCACCTCGTATTGACGGTGGCATTCCATCCGCGGCGCTGGTTCAGCAGTGACTGGTTTGTGGACCGGGGGGTGTCGAGCTCGGATCACACGCGGACCTATCGTTTCGACCCAGTCACGCGGCGGCTCGAGGGAATGCAGATGGTGATGCACAGCCCCGGGGTAGACTTGCCGGTCTTCGAGATCACCGAAGTGCGGTACGACGAAGTGTTCGATCACGCGCTGTTCGCACTGGCGGCGCCGGAAAAAGCCATCTCGATCGTGGATCCCACACAGATGCCCGTGACGGGTCCGCTGCCACAATCGCCGAAGGAAGCCGCGGTGATGCTGTTCGACGCATTCTCGCGCGAGGATTGGCAAGCGGCGCTGGTGGTCTTCCCGATGACCGGCGTCGACGAGCGGTTCAAGAAGATTCTCGGAGGTCTCCAGGTGATCTCCATCGGCGAGCCGTTCCGGTCCTCTGCCTATGCGGGCTGGCACGTTCCATACGAGGTCCGGCTGAAGTCGGGCCGCGTGTTGAAAGCGAACCTGGCGGTGCGGAATGACAACAGCGTGGGCCGGTGGGTGTGGGACGGGGGACTGTAAATATGTTTTGGCAGGAAATACGGCAAGCGATGCGGGTGTTGTGGAAGAGCCGTGGCGCAACGGCTCTTGCCATTCTGTCGATCGCGCTCGGGATCGGGCTGACGACGGGGATTTTCAGCGTGGAAGACGCGGTGCTGCTGCGGCCGTTTCCGATCGACCGGCCAGCCGGACTGCTATACGCTTCTTCGCGGGCGGATGATGGCCGCGCGTTTCTTTACGGGTGGCCCGACTACGAGGACATGGTCCACGCGGGATCGGCCTTGGGGGATTTCGCGACTTACCAGCGGCGAGCCTCCATGCTGACCCACGGGGAGGAGAGCGAACTGGTGTTCGTGACGCCGGCGACCGCCAACTACTTTTCGCTGATCGGCGTGCGGGCCGAGTTGGGATACGCGTCGCTGGACGAAGCCGGCGGGCGGCCTGCGGCGGTGATCGGGCACCGGATGTGGATACGGTTGTTCGGCGGCGATCCGGGAGCGATCGGCAAGACCATCGTGCTGAACGGCAGGGCGCTTTCGGTGACCGGCGTCATGCCGGCGGATTTCACCGGGCTGGTACGCGGCATTTCCAACGACGTCTGGCTGAATACCGAAGCGTGGTTCGGCGCCATGGGAAACCGGAACGAACGGCAGAGCCGCAACGGGCAGTTCGAGATCGTCACGCGGCTGAAGCCGGGCGTGAGCGCGGAGAGCGCGGCGGCCCAACTGGACGCGGCGATTCGCGGACCGGGCAAGCGCAAACCGGCGCCTCCGGGAGCGCACCCCACGCTGCTGCGCGCGATGTTCGCGTCGGACTGGCATCGCGACATGGTCATCGGTGGCGGATCGCTGGTGGTCCTGGCGCTGGTCCTGTTCGTGGCGTGCGCCAACGTGGCGCAGTTGCGATTCGCGCAGGCGGAGTCGCGGCGGAAGGAGCTCGCGGTGCGCTTCGCGATGGGCGCGGGCGCCTGGCGGGTGGTGCGGCAACTGCTGGTGGAAAGCAGCATCGTGGGAGCGGCCGGCGGGGCGCTGGGCATCGCGCTGGCGCGCGGAGTAATGATCAAGGCTACCCAATTCCTGTCGGGCGGCCAGAGCTTTATCGATTTCGGCATACGGCTGGATCACCGCGTGCTGGCGTACTCGGTTGGGGCCACGGTGCTCGCGGTGCTGCTCACGGGGCTGGCTCCGGCGCGGCAGGTTCTGCGGTTGAACGTGGCGGACATTTTGAAATCCGAACAGGGCTCCACGGGGTCGGGCACGGCGTGGCACAAGCGGGTGCTGATCGCGGGACAGGTGGCGGTGAGCGTGGTGTTCTTCGGGATGGCGGTGATGTCGATCGAGAGCCTGCGGAAGGCGATGGAGATCCGGCCGGGACTCGATCCGCACAAGAAGCTGTTCCTCCTGACCGTCAGTCCCGGAGGGCGGACGTCCGCGACGTGGTGCGAGCAGGTGTGCGAGCGCTTCGCGGGGTTGCCGGGCGTGCGTGGGGCGACCTTTGCGCGGCGGATGCCCCTGAGCGGTTCGGGCGGCGGGGCGACGGTGCGGATCGAGATGCCGGAGCAGGCGCCGATGAGCGTGCACTACAACAACGTGGGCGGAAGTTACTTCGCGGTGATGGGAACGCGCATCGTCGCGGGACGCGGGATCGACGCGAACGACCGCGAAGGCAGCGGGCTGGTCACGGTGGCGTCGCAGGCCTTCGCGCGGCAGGTGTTCGGCAGCCGCAATCCGCTGGGCGAGTGGATTCCGGTGAACGGCAAGCAGCGGCAGATTGTGGGGATCGCCGAGGACGCGAATTCCAACGACCTGCACGAGCCGGCGGAGCCGTTCCTGTATTTTCCCTTCGCGCAGATGCCGTCGGGGGACGTGACCATGGTGGTGGAGACGGCGCTCAATCCGGCGGGCATGGCGCAGGCGATTCGCCGGGAGCTGAAGCAGTTCGACCGGAACGCGGTGATCTTCGAATCCAGTACGCTGCGGGAGCACCTGGACCGGGCGCTGACGGGCGATTGGATGATGGTGACGTTGGCGATGGTGCTGGGCGCGTTCGGAGTTTTGTTGACGGCGGCGGGCCTGTTCGGCGTGCTGCAATACGGAGTGAACCGGCGGACGCGCGAGTTGGGACTGCGGATGGCGCTGGGGGCGAGCGGGGAGCGGATCCAGGGGCTGGTGCTGCGCGAGTCGTTATGGATGGCGGCGTGGGGCGCGCCGTTGGGGCTCTTGCTGCTGGGCGCGGCGGCGAAGTACCTTCGGTCGCTGGTGCCGCTGGCGGCGCCGTTCGACCCGCTGGCTTACGGCTCGAGCGCGGTGGCGGCGGCGGCGATTGCGCTGGCGGCGGGTTGGCTGCCGGCGCGGCGCGCGACGCGGGTGGATCCGAGTACGGCTCTGCGGGCGGAGTAGGCTGGACGGAGAAAACGAATTCACCGGACCCAAAGGGTACCCCGACGCTGAGTCACGGAGATAAACGCGGAGAAAAACTGAGAAAAAGAGATTCCGATGAAGGGGCGGGCTTGTCTTCGTTTGCGCGATGTGGCGCAGACGATCGTTTTTTGTCGTCTGCGCTTGTTCGGCAACCGGGCAAAGGCAGGCCACAAAAGGTTTTGTCGTCTGCGCTTGTTCGGCAACCGGGCAAAGGCAGGCCACAAAAGGCGATGGCCTGCCCCACCTCGCCTGTTGACTGCCCAGTTATTTCTTGGACCCTGTTTACACCGGTCAAGCGCGGAGGGCGCTGCCTTTGCGCTCTATGGCCTTGGGGCCGGCGAGCGGCACGAAGAAATCCTGCCAGACCAGCTTGCATTCGTCGATCATGCGCAGGCCGTACTCCGAGCGGCGGAGGTCGTCGGGGCCGGTGTTGTTGGAGCCGAAGGTGAACTTGCAGCCGGCGGCCTGGGCCATTTTGACGAATGACGGGCTCGGTATTTGGTAGCGGTTGTTCAGCTCCATGGCGACGCCGTTTTTCACGGCGGCGTCGATTACCTTCTTGCGCCGCGTGTCGGTCCAGAGGCGTTCGTAATCCTTGGCGAGCGCATCCGGCAGGTAGGTCGGGTTGGCGTAGATGTCGATGGGCTCGTGTTCCAGAATCCCCACGGTGCGCTCGACCAGCGTATCCATGAATTCCTGCGGGTCGGCGATCGTGCCCACTTCGTCGGGCATCCACAGGCGCATGCGTTTGCCGTGGTTATCGCTCCAGGTCATGGAGTCGGTAAAGATGTAGTCGAAGAGCGCGGCGGCGCGCCGGGAGACCACCTGCGTCCACTCGCGGCCCTCGGCCTGCATGGCGACAAATATGGGCTGGCCCTTCATGCTGTCGGCGAACTGGCGGACGCCTTCGTCGCTGTCGATGGGGAAGCCTTTGCCGCAGTTCACCGCGATGCCGTACTGGATGCCGTCGCGGCGCGATTTGGCGAGCGCCTGCTCGAGGGTCAGCCCGCCCTTGAGGTGGACGTGAAAATCCACCATCGGAATGTTGTGCCGGCCGTCGTTGACGATCTGCTTGAAGACCTCGTCGGCGACTGGAGGCGGGCCGCCGGGCGTGGGCAGGTTATCGGGCAGCGGGCGGACGCGGACGCTGCGGAAGCGCGCCTTCGAGCCCTCGTTGTGGCACTGCAGGGCGAACGTGCCCTGGTCGAGGAAGCGGCCGGTTTCGGGGCCGTCGGGGATGACGGGCGGGTTAGGCTCGACGTAATCCACCAGCAGCATGCCGTTCTGGCGGATCTGGACGTTCTTGCCGCGCACCAGGACGTTGAGCTTGAACCACTGGTCGTCGGGCACGAACTGCTTGTAGATGTTGCGCAGGCCGTAGAGCGAGCCGCCCTTCTTGCGCTCGCGGTAACCGCCTTCGCCCTGATACGAGTTGGCGATCTGGACTTCGAAGCCCTTGCGCGGGAAGCCGGTTTCCTGGAAGGCGGTGTGGAAGTAGACGCCCGAATTGCAGAGCGGGCGCGCGTTGACTTCCACCTCGAGCTCGAAGTTGCGGAAGGCGGCGCCGCGCACCGGTCCGTTGTAGAAGAGGTGGGACCGGGGGCCGTCGGCGGAGAGCGTGCCGTCGACGACCTTCCAGGAACCCGTGTTTTCACTGGGGCGCCAGCCGTTCAGGCTGTGCCCGTCGAACAGCTCCGCCCAGGGATCGTCCGCGGCGGAGAGGCCGAGTGCCGTCATTGCGCCGACGAACACGCGGCGGGTCATTTCGGATTTTGACAACTGATTAGCCCCTAAGTTCAGTATAGGGGAATTGTTGGTTACTGGCGGCCCAGGCTGTAGCCGATCCACACCATTTCGGACGTCACGATATTGCGTCCGAACTGCGAGAAGTTGGTTACGTAGTGGACGTCGAACTGCGGCCGGATGAAAACGTGATCGGTCACGTAGATCTGCACGCCGACGCCGCCGTGCACCGAAAAATGGTTGGAGCTGCCGGCGTACTGGCTCTGCACGGAGTTGCCCAAGACCTGGTTGCTTTGCGAAACCTGTTCATAGAATTTCACATTGGCGCCGCCGATTCCTCCGATCAACTGCAAGAGGGCCTTTTTCGAGGATACCGGCTGGTAGATGCCGTTGAAATCGTAGAAGGTAACGCGCGATTGCAAGATGTCCCCCGCCTGTCCGGTGGCGGAATTCAGTTGCTGGAACGTGAGATAGTTCTGCCTGGCGGGCTGAACCTGGACGTCGCCGCCCAGACCAAAATGGTTCCAAAGCATGAGGTTCGCGCCGAAGCCCAACATGAAACCACTGAGGGAGGACGTGCTGGCGCACGTGGTATCGCCGGCGGGGCAGGCATTCAGGGTGTTGATATCCACCGATCCGAGTGCCTTGTCCTGGGCGGCACCAAACCCCACGTTCAAATCGAAACTGCTCTGTGCGTTCGCAAACTGGATGCAGAACAGCAGCAGGAAAAGCAGCGAAAAGTAGCGGCAAATGCGTATCACGTCAGTTAATCTCCTCGTTTTTGCAGAAAGCGCACAAAACTCTTATTTAATATTAGCGGAACCCAGGGCATGTAGACATGCCATCTGGATTCAAGACATACGACGTTACCCCTACGGCGCAGGTTTCAAATGTCCTTTCTATAACGTTTTCGGGGCTTAACGTTTCTGACATTTCGGGCAGAAATGTGAGGATCTTTGCGCCACCAGGACGCGGCGGATGGGTGTCCGGCAGGTAACGCACGGCTCGCCGGTGCGCTGGTAGACGCGGTGACTCAGTTGGAAGAACCCCTTGCGGCCCTCGGCATCCACGTAGTCGGAGATGGACGATCCGCCGGCGGCGATGGCTTCCGTAAGGACCGCCCGAACCGCGTCGAAGAGCCTCCGCGGCCGGTCCCCGCGCAGCCGGTAAGCCATCGCCAGGGGATGAATGCCGGCGCGAAACAGGGCCTCGTCCGCATAGATGTTGCCGACGCCGCGCACGAACGCCTGGTTCAACAGCAGCGCCTTGATGCGTGTCTTGCGGCGCTTCAGCGCTGCAGCGAACTCCTCGAACGGCACTTCCAGCGGCTCGGGACCGAGCTTGGCAACGCGCGCGGGAAACTCCTCGCTGAATTGGAGGCAGCCGAACTGGCGGCTGTCGTCGTAGAGCAGCACGCCGCGATCCAAAGTCAGGATGGCGTGGGTGTGTTTGCCGGGGTCGCCGCCCAGGAGCAGGCGGCCGGTCATGCCGAGGTGAATCACCAGGTATCCGCCGCCTTTGATTGACATCAGGATGAACTTGCCGTAGCGTTTCACGCCGGCGATCTTGCGGCCCTGGAGGCGCGCCGCCATGCGGTCGGGATCGCCGCCACGCAGTATGCGCAAGCAGCGGAATTCGGCGGAGACGATGCGCCGTCCGACCAGCGGCGCGATGGAGCGAACCACGGTTTCGACTTCGGGAAGCTCAGGCACTTTCGGGAACCCGCAAGAGGATGTCGTCGCCTTCCAC
>OMOG01000110.1:0-20481 GCA_900290305.1 Candidatus Sulfopaludibacter sp. SbA4 | reverse complement strand
CCGTTCAGCGCGTGGACCGCCCCGCCCACGCGGCAAATGGCGTAGGGCTGTCCGGCCACCATGACCTCCATGACCGATTCGGGGGGCAAGCTGGAGAGCTTGCCCACGGGGACGATGGGCATTTCTTCATGGTAACGCGGGCGAGTGTTTTGACGCGGAGGCGCGGAGGCGCGGAGGAAGACGCGGAGAGAAAATCAAGAGAAAAGTCAAAACCTGAGATAGCGGAGGGAGCGGAGGGCCCCGAGAGACGAAACCGTCTGCCCCACCTGCCACGTCCGAAGGTTCGAGGACGCATGAAGAAGTTCGCTCTTATCGCTGCGCTGGCCGGGGCGGTCCTGTTCGTGGGGTGCGGATCGGTCAAGATCGCCCGCATCAACGCCGACCCGTCGCGCTTTCGCAATCAGACGGTGCACGTGACGGGCAACGTGGTGACCTCCGTCGGGCTGCTGGGCGCCGGCGGATACCAGATCGAGGATGACACCGGCAAGATCTTCGTGATCTCGAGAAGCGGCGTGCCGTCGCGGGGTTCGCGCGTGACGGTGACGGGAAAAGTGATGCCGGGCGCGGAGGTTCTGGGACAGGCGATCGGGACCGCCATTCGCGAGCAGCGCCACCTGGTGAAGTAGCACGGATTCGCTACAATTAAGGAATTCATGCAGACCATTCTGGTGATTGACGACGATGAAAGCCTGCGCGACACCATCGGCGTCATGCTGGAACAGGAGAGCTTCAAAGCCGTGCTTGCGGGCGACGGCCGCCAGGGATTCGAGAAGGCGGTGACGCTGAAGCCGGATCTGGTGCTGGTCGATCTGCGCCTCCCCGGCATGAGCGGGACCGAAATCTGCAAACAACTGCGCGCCGCTCACGTGACCACCCCCATCATCGTGCTGAGCGCGGTGGGAGACGAACTGGACAAGGTGCTGCTGCTGGAGATCGGCGCCGACGATTACGTAGTGAAGCCGTTCGGCACGCGCGAGCTGATGGCGCGAATTCGGGCGGTATTGCGCCGCGCCGGGCCGGACGCGCGCAAAGTGGTCCACTTCTCCGATACCGAAGTCGACTTCGAGCGGCGCATCGTCAGCCGCAAGGGCGATGAGCTGAAACTTACTCCCGCGGAGTACAACCTGCTGTCCTACTTCCTGCACAACCCCGACCGTCCGCTCACGCGCGATATGATCCTGAACTCGGTGTGGGGCTACGAGTTCTTTCCCAACACGCGGACGGTGGATGCGCATGTTGTGAAATTGCGGCAGAAGCTGGAACCCGACCCCAACACCCCCCGTCACTTTCTGACGGTGCATGGTGTGGGGTACCGGTTTGTCCCGTAGCACAGGCTTTCCAGCCTGTGTGTCCGTGCAGCACAGGCTTTCTAGCCTGTGTAATTTTACAGGTATGAAAGCCAACACAGGCTGGAAAGCCTGTGCCACGATGGGGGACAATATCAGGATGCCTCCCGAGGGAGAGAACGTGCGGCAGGGAAACGGAGACCCGCGCGCCGTCCTCATCGTAGAAGACTCCGAGAACAGTGCGGCGACACTGGAAATCGCTTTCCTGGGAATTCCCGGACTGTCGGTGCTGCTGGCTTCCTCGGCGTTGGAGGCGCTGCGGATCCTGCGCCGGCCGGGGCTTCCGGTGCGGGCCGTGGTCACGGATCTCAACATGCCGCGCATGGACGGCTTCGAGATGATCCGCAGAATCCGCGAAGACCAGTGTCTCTCTTCGACCCCCATCATCGTGGTCAGCGCCGACACGGATCCGGAAACACCGGGGCGGGTGGCACAACTCGGCGTGAGCGCGTTTTTCCCCAAACCTTACTCACCCGCGCAAGTGCGGCGGAAACTGGAGCAGATTCTCGATGGTACGACTCAGTAGACTGTTCGGCCCTGCCATGGTGTTGTGGCCGCTGTTTCTGGGCGCGCAAACCCAAACGGACCTCACCGGCATCCTGGAACGGCTCGACCGCCTGGAGCGCGAGAACCGCGCCCTGACCGCAGAGGTGCGAGCCCTGCGCGCGAAAATCGATGCTTCCACCGAATCGCCGGCTCCCCAGCCCGCTGATGGCCAGGCTGCGGACGCACAGGCTGTGCCGGACGGCGTGCCGGCGAATACACCTGTCAGCCCCGGCGCCACCTTGGACGACAAGGTCGAGATCCAGGGGCAGCGGATCGGCGAGCTTGCCCAGACGAAAGTGGAAGCGTCGCAGAAGTTTCCCATCCGCCTCACGGGAATGGCGCTGTTCAATGCCTTCCAGAACTCCAGGCAGTCCGGCGGCCTCGAATACCCGCTGGTGGCGTCGGCGCCCGGAGCGGCCACAGACGGCGCCACCATGCGGCAGACCATCGTGGGGCTGGAGTATCGCGGCCCCGAAGCGCTATGGGGCGGCAACGTTCACGGCACGGTCTACATGGATTTCGCCGCGGGCGCGAGCAACCAAGCGGTGCGCATGCGCACGGGCTCCATCGAGATCGATTGGAAGGACCGCAGCATCATGGCCGGGATTGAAAAACCGATCTTCAACCCGCGCGAGCCCAGTTCTCTGGCCCAGGTAGCCGTCTCGCCCTTGACGGGAGCCGGCAACCTGTGGCTCTGGCTGCCGCAGGTTCGCTTCGAGCAGGACCTTTCGTTTACCCGGGATACCGGGCTTCGCGCCCAAGTGGGTGTCATCCAGACGCGTGAAATGGGCCCGTATGCGGGAACCAATTTCACCGGCACTGTGGAGGCCGCGCGTCCGGGCCTGGAAGGGCGCTTCGAATTCTTTCACCGCTTGGACGACGAGCGCCGCCTCGAGATCGCCCCGGGCTTTCACACCAGCGAGACCCACGTGGCTGGTCTGTCGGTGCCCTCCAACCTCTTCTCGCTCGACTGGTTCTTCAACCCCTGGCGCCGCGTGGAGTTCACCGGGGCCTTTTACACCGGGCAGAACGTGGCGCCCCTCGGCGAGGGTTACCAGCAGGGGTTCGGGATCTATTACGGCCACCGCGCCGAAGCCGTGGGAAGCCGCGGAGGTTGGGGCCAGTTGACCATACACACATTGCCGCGGCTGGATTTCCATTTGTTCACCGGCCAGCAGGACGATAACAGCCGCGATCTGGATGCCGGGCTGATCGGCAAGAACCTGCTGTTCGGCGGCAACCTTTACTATCACTTGGCGCCTAATGTCATCCTGGGATTGGAAACTACACAGCTCCGGACGACCTATATCGGGCAGGGAATCCGCATCAACAATCACTATGATCTGGCGTTGGCTTATCTTTTTTAGCGTGGGCATCGGCATCGGGCTGGGACCGGCCGGTGATTTGTCCGNNAGCGGGGCGGTGGAAATCACCAACTCCCGCGAGCCCGCCGTGCGCCGGAACAAGGACTACTCGGGTGTGGTCCTGTGGCTCGAACCGGTGGATCACGGCGATATTCCCGTACCCCCTCCGAAGCGCGCGCAGATGGTCCAGAAGGACCGCCACTTCACTCCCCACGTGGTGGCGGTTTCGGTAGGCAGCACGGTGGAGTTCCCCAATCGCGACCCCTACTACCACAACGCGTTCTCCAACTTCAGCGGCGAGCCGTTCGACATAGGCCTGTATCCTCCGGGAACCAGCAAGAGCACCATGTTCAAGAGACCGGGGATCGTGCGCGTCTTCTGCAATATCCATCCGACCATGAGCGCCATCATCGCGGTGCTGCCCAATCCCTGGTACGACCTCACCCCCTCCACGGGCCAGTTCCGCATCGCCAATGTTCCGCCGGGCGAATACCAGCTCCGCATCTTTTACGAGCGCGCGCTGCCGGAAGTCGTGCAGTTCCTCGAACACAAAATCACGGTGCCGGCGAGCGGCCTCGCATTGCCGCTGATTTCGATCTCCGAAACCGGGTACATTCCGCCCGCGCACTTCAACAAGTACGGCAAACCCTATCCGCCTGTCTCCAACGACAGCACTTACCCAGGAGCCCCGAAATAATGCGGACGCGATTTTCCAGACTGTCGCTGCTGACCAAGATCCTGCTTTCCACGTCGGTGGCTCTGACCGTGCTGTTCGCGATTACCGGGCAGATCGTGCTCGGCCACATCACGCAGACCATGTGGGACAGCCTGCACGACGAGGTGCAGAACAGCTTTCAGGCGTACTCGTCGCTGCTGCAGTCGCGCGTGGACCTGCTCTCCAAGGTGAGTCTTCTGCTGAGCACCATGCCGGAAGTGCGGACGGCCTTCAGCACGGGAGACAAGGCCACCATCGAAGACACGGCCAGCGAGCTGTGGTCCCGGATCTACGATTTCAATCCGGTCCTGCTGGTCACCGACGCGCGCGGCAAGGTGATTGCCTCACTGGGCGGCGTCACGACATTCCCGCTCGACCGGAGCCTGGAGGTGGTGAAGCAGGCGGCCATCCGGTTCCCCGAGCAGTCTACCGGCTTCTTCCTCCAGGGTGACGACCTGTACCAGATTTCGGTCACCCCGTTGTACGTCGATTCGACTCATGGACAGGCCCTCCAGAACGTCCTGGTGGCGGGCTATCGGGTGGACGCGCTGGTGGCCCAGCAGCTCAAGCAGCGGACCAACAGCGAGTTTTTGGTGCGCACCCCGAGCGCCGTCATCGCCAGCACTCTGAACCCGCGGGCTACGGCAGTGGTGCTGGTCAATATCCGGAAGACTCGCGCATCGGAACCGGTGGGCGACGGCGTGATCGCGTATGCACGCCTGGATACTCCGCTGCTCGACATCGCGGGCAAGCAGGTGGGCGAAATCTGCATTCTCCGCTCCTTCGAGGGCCCGCGGCGGCGCATCGCGAGCCTCTATACCGAAATCGTCCTGCTCTGGGCGGCGGCGGTGGTGGTGGGCCTGGGCCTCACCTACCTGCTGGCGCGCCGCATCGTGGAGCCGGTGAAACAACTGGATCGCGCCGCGGCCGAGGTGGCCCGCCAGAACTACACCATCGAAGTGGAGGTGACCGGCGAAGACGAGATGGGCCGCCTGGCGCGGACGTTCAACAACATGTGCGCCTCCATCCGGCAGGCGCGCGAAGACCTGATCCGCCAGGAGCGCATCTCCACCATCGGACGGCTTTCCGGGTCGATCGTCCACGATCTGCGCAATCCGCTGGCGGCGATTTACGGCGGCGCCGAAATGCTGGTGGATGCGGATCTGCCGCCCGCGCACGTGAAGCGGCTGGCGGGAAACATCTACCGCGCATCGCGGCGCATTCAGGAGCTGCTGCAGGATCTGCTGAACGTGTCGCGCGGCAAGAGCCGCGCTCCCGAGATCTGCCGGCTGCGCGAAGTGGCCTCCGCGGCCTGCGAATCGCTGGCCGCCACGGCCGAAGCGCAGGGGGTCACTGTGAGCCTCTCGATTCCGGCCGAAATCGAGCTGCCGCTGGAGCGCAGCCGCATGGAGCGGGCCTTCGTGAACCTGGTGGGCAACGCGCTGGAGGCCATGCCGGATGGCGGCGCGGTCGAGATCTCGGCGCAGATGGATGGCGGATCGGTGGTGGTGCAGGTGCAGGACAACGGTCCGGGGATCGCGCCCGAGATCCGCTCGTCGCTCTTCCAGCCGTTCGTCAGCGCGGGCAAACGGAACGGCCTCGGACTGGGTCTGGCGCTCACGCGGCAGACCGTGCTGGAGCACGGCGGCGATATGTGGGTGGAATCGGAGCCGGGGCGCGGGGCGCGCTTCCAATTCAGGCTTCCGGGGGCGCAGGTGGCCCAGCCGCAGAGTCTGCACGCATAGGGGCGAAGACGCCCCAACTCCCAACCCCCTGTTTGAGTGCACAATAGAGATAGATGACTCAGGACCAAGCCATCGCGGAGATTGCGCGTCGTTTGGTGGACTACTACCACCCCGAGCGTATCTATCTGTTCGGCTCCGCCGCCCGTGGGGATGGCGGTCCGGACAGCGATCTCGACTTCTGCGTAGTCTTGCCGGACAATGCCCCTGCGAGCTTCTACCGGCCAGGTGTGCACCGCGCTCTATGGGACGTGGGCACGGCTGCGGACGTGGTCCGGTGGCCGGCAACCGACTTCGACTTGCGCGCTGCCCATGTGAGGGCATCTCTGCCTGCGACCATCAAGCGAGAGGGAAAAGTGCTCTATGACGCCCGAAGAATCGCGGCGTGATGAGGCTGCTCGCTGGCTTGCCCAGGCCCGGAAGGACCTCAATGCTGCGCGCTTACTGGCATCGGCGGAGCCATCCAGGTCGGTCTTCCACAGCCAGCAGGCCGCTGAAAAGGCCGCCAAGGCTTTCCTCACATTTCACGACGTTTCCTTTCGCAAGACACACGACATGAACGAACTGGGCGGTCAGTGTGCCGCATTGAACCCGTCGCTTGCTCCTCTGTTCAAGGAGACTTCCGACTTGACCGATTACGCGGTGGCGTTCCGGTACTTGGATGCTCCGCGCGAAGCGGATGAAGGTGAGGCGATGGCGGCCCTGGAGACCGCCTTCCGGGTATTCCAAGCGGTCAGCGCTCTCCTGCCGGCGCCAGGCCAATCGTGAGGATCGTGCCCTTTTTGGAAATACACAGGTTCAGAGATAAACAGGCCTGTTAATTTACCTGAGAACAGGGACTCCATGGCCGCACTTTAAGACATGAGCACCATTGCGTTCGGCGAAATCGGGGTGGTATTTGGGAATTTCTGCCGGACCGGCTTGGGCTTGCCTCAAGCTTCAATCCACCTTAAGCCGCCTTTCGAGAAGCAAACATGCCTCCCGCCGAACAAATGAACAAGCAGATCCTCGTCGTGGAAGACGAAGGACTGATCGCCGCCGACGTCCAGAGGCGGCTCCAACGCCTGGGCTACTCTGTGCCGGCCATCGCTCAGTCCGGAAAGGAAGCCCTCCGGTGTGCGCGATCCATGCCGTTCGACCTGGTGCTGATGGACATCCGCATCAAGGGGGAAATGGACGGCATCGAGACAGCCGCGGCGTTGAAGGCCGAATTCGAGACGCCCGTCGTCTACTTGACCGCCCATTCCGATGAGGCAACCGTGGACCGGGCCAAACTGACCGAGCCTTTCGGCTATCTGTTGAAGCCGATCGGCGACGGCAACCTCCGCAGCGCCGTGCAGATCGCTATCTACAAGAGCGAAATGGAAGGCCGTATCAGCGACAATTGGCTTTCGGCGACCCTGCACAGCGTGCGGGAAGGTCTGATCACTACCAAGACCAAAGGCGAACTGACAAGCGGGTCGAGCGCCGGCCCTCATGGGCGCCAGTCGATGGACGCTCCCGGGCTCTTCGAGGAATCGGAGGAGAGCCGAAGCTCCACGCTTCCCGCGCCTCTGCTGGAAAGCCTCAGCATGCTAAAGCATTCGATGGCAGCACTCGAGAAGGCCACAGCGGCCATAGCGGCCCCGCGCGTCCAGACAGCAACATGCAGTCGCAAGCCACGCGCGGCCGGAGCGAGGAAAGGCCGTTGACACCTTTGCCGAGGACCGCTGCTGACGCGAAGCCGCGCTTGTAAGGCGATTCCTTTCTTCTGCCCAAAATCAACGATAATCAAAAGCAGGGATCCTTTGTGGTCTGGTAGCAGCGATTGCTAAATACCCGAACTCGCCGACTATACCGGCGGACTGCCACTTACAGAGAAAGTTGCCCGAGACGCCCGCCCAGTATCCGGCGTAGAAGGGCAACGGTGGAGATGGATCATGGCGGCAATGCGCGGAGCGAAGAAGCCTGAAGGACCCGCCCATCGGGGAGCGGTCGAGCCGCCATCCGCTCAGTCCGATCGGGGATGTCCGATTGTCGGGATTGGCGCCTCTGCCGGAGGGCTGGCGGCATTCGAAGCCTTCTTTTCAGGGATGCCCGCCAACGATCCCGGCATGGCTTTTGTCCTGGTGCAACATCTGTCTCCGGATCACAAGAGCATCCTTGCCGACCTGGTCAGGCGCTATACCCGCATGCAAGTCTTCGAAGTTACTCAGGGGATGGCCGTCAAGCCTAACTGCACTTACATCATCCCGCCCAACCGGAACATGGCCCTGGTCAACGGCACGTTGCAGTTGCTGGAACCGGACGAACCGCACAGCCGCCGCATGGCAATTGACTTTTTCTTCCGTTCCCTGGCTGAGAACCAGCACGAGCGGGCCATCTGCATCGTGCTTTCCGGCACGGGCAGCGACGGCGCCCTAGGAGTGCGGGCGGTCAAGGGGGAGGGTGGCATGGCGATCGCGCAGAACCCCGCATCCACCGAATATGACGGCATGCCGCGCAGCGCCATTAACACGGGTTTGGTGGACTATGTGCTTCCGCCGGCCGAGATGGCTGCCCAGCTCATCGCCTACGTCGGGCACTCGTTCGGAGGACTGCCCAGTCCGATTTCCGCCCCGGGCGCGGCCGTCGAAGAGTCGCAAAAGGAGATCTTCCGGCTGCTGCGCGCGCGAACCGGCCACGACTTTTCCCAGTACAAGCCCAACGCCATCACCCGCTGTGTGGAGCGGCGCATGGCCGTCCACCGGATTGCGCAATTGGACGAATATGCCCGCTATTTGGAGCGGACACAGGCAGAGGTGGAAACGCTCTTTCGCAACCTCCTGATCGGGGTCACCAGTTTCTTTCGCGATGCGAAGGCATTCGAGGCCCTGGAGGAACAGGCCGTCCCGCGGCTTTTTGCCGGCAAGCCGGAGGGCTCGTTGATTCGCGTCTGGGTACCGGGCTGCTCCTCGGGCGAGGAAGCCTACTCCATTGCCATCCTGCTGCAGGAGCAATTGGAGGGTCTCAAGCAGAGTCTCAAGGCTCAGATTTTCGCCACCGACATTGACCGCCAGGCCATCGACCAGGCCCGCGCCGCTGTCTATCCTGCAAGCATTGCGGCTGACATCTCGCCGGAACGACTGGCGCGATTTTTCACCCATGAGCCGGACGGCTGCACCTTTCGCATCCATAAAGGCATTCGCGACGCGGTAGTCTTTTCCGAACACGATGTGATCAAAGACCCGCCGTTTTCCAAACTCGACCTCATCAGTTGCCGCAACCTGTTGATCTATATGGGCGCGGAATTACACAGGAAGCTGATCCCCCTCTTCCACTATGCGCTGAAGCCGGGCGGCGTGCTTTTCCTGGGCTCGTCCGAGACGGTGGGCGGGTTCGCCGACCTTTTTGCCACGATGGATCGCAAGTCGAAGCTGTATCTGTGCAAGGAGGATGTGGAGGGCGCATACCGGCCGAAGTTCTTTCCGCTTCAGCCGCAGGAACGATCTGTTCCGTGGCCCTCCGGAAAGGCGCCTGGAGAAAACAACCTTTCCGTGCGCGAGGTGGCCGAGCGGGCGTTGCAACAGTACACTCCGGCAGGCGCGCTGGTCAACGAACGCGGCGACATCCTCTACCTCCACGGCCGGACCGGGCAGTACCTGGAACCGGCCCAAGGCGAGGCCGGCATGAACATCCTGAAAATGGCCCGCGAAGGATTGCGGACGGCGTTGACACCCGCGCTTCACCAAGCCGCGGCGACCCAGGAGCCGGTGCATCGGGCGGGCCTCCGGGTCAAAACCAACGGCGATTTCACCACCGTCAATCTGACGGTCCAGCCAGCTCCCGCGGGCCCCGGCGCAGCCGTCCCGCCCACCCTGTACCTGGTCGTTTTCGAGGGCGTTCCGGGTGTGGGCCCGAGGCAGCCCGAACAGGCCACCGGCGCTCTTGGTTCAGGCGAAGTCACAGGCGAAGTCACAAGCGAAGGAGATACCGCCGAAGGCGCCGGCGAGATCTCCACGGAAGCCGGCCGGCGCATTACGATGCTGAAGCAGGAACTGCGAGGTAAGGACGAGTACCTCCGAATCATCAACGAGGAGCAGCAACTTGCCAACCATGATGCTCAAGCCTCCAATGTGGAAATGCAGTCCGTGAACGAGGAGCTCCAATCCACCAACGAGGAACTGGAGACCACCAAGGAGGAATTGCAGTCGGTCAACGAGGAACTGGCCACGCTCAACTTCGAGCTGCAAACCAGGCTTGCCGATCTATCGCGATCCAACAACGACATGAGCAACCTGCTGGCCAGCACGGGTATCGGCACTGTCTTTGTGGATGAGCACCTGTCGATCCGGCACTTCACTCCGGCCGTCACGCATGCCATTAATCTGATCCCGACCGATGTGGGGCGGCCCATTGGCCACATCGTCTCCAACCTGGTGGGCTATGACCGCCTGGTGGCCGACGTTCAGGGGGTGCTGGACCATCTGACGCCCAAAGAGGTAGAAGTTCAGACCCAGGCGGGTGAGTGGTACCTGCTGAACATGCGGCCCTATCGCACCCTGGAGAACGTGGTCGAAGGCGCAGTGATCACCTTCACTGAGGTTACCGAGATGAGAAAGGCGAAGGCCGCACGGCAGGATGCCGAGATCCTGCGCCGGCTTGCCGCGGTGCTGCACGACGCGCATGATGCCATCATGGCGCAGGATTTGGAGGGCCGCATCCTGGCTTGGAATCCGGCGGCGCAAAGGATGTATGGCTGGAGCGAAGCCGAGGCGCTGGCGATGAACATTCGCGACCTGATCCCAGAGACAGGGCGGGAGGAAGAATTGGCCGCGGTCCGGCGGCAGAGCCGCGGTGAGGCTCTGGAGCCGTACCGAATGCGCCGGATCGCTAAAGATGGCCGGATCGTGGAGGTGATGCTGACCGCGACTGCATTGGTGAATGAGTCCGGGAAAGCGTACGCCATTGCCACGACGGAAAGGGAGATCACCGATGGAGTCAACCCGTAACAGGCAAGCCGCGCGCCGTCCCGGCAAACCCTCGACGGCTTCGGCAGGCCCACCGCCATGGGACTCACCGCAAGCTCTGCGCCGGCGGGCGGAGGCAGTAGCCCGGGAAAGAGCCGCCCAAGCGCCGCAGAGCCTGGAGGCGCCGACGCCCGGGGAAATCGAGCGCACGCTCCACGAACTGCAGGTGCATCAGATCGAGTTGGAGATGCAGAACGAGGAATTGCACCGGACACAGGAGGAACTGGAAGCCTCCCGGGCGCGTTATTTCGACCTGTACGATCTGGCGCCGGTAGGCTATCTCACGCTCAGCCAACAGGGATTGATTCTGGAGGCCAATCTGACCTTCGCCAAACTGCTCGGCGTGACGAGAGGCGCCTTGGTCCAGCAGCCCTTATCCCGCTTTGTCCTCCCCGAGGACCAGGACATCCGGCACCTGCACCTCAAGCAGCTCTTTCAAACAGGCAGACCGCAAGTATGGGAGATGCGCCTGCTGAGAGCGGCCGCGGCGCCCTTCTGGACGTGCGTGGAAGCCACCTCGGCCGAGGACGCCGGCGGGGCTTCGGTATGCCGCGCCGTAGTGAGCGACATCGCCGAGCGAAACCGGATCCGGCAGGAACTGGCCGACGCCCACCACCGGATCACCGCCATCCTGGAGAGCGTCTCCGACGGGTTCAACAGGTTTGACCGTGAGTGGCGCTGTACTTACGGCAACCCGGCGGGTGCGAAAATGTTCGGCCAGACGGTTGAGGAACTGCTCGGTAAGAGTGCATGGGAGTTGTGGCTGCAGGCGGCGGACTCGCCCTTCGGCATCGCCCTCCGCCGTGCCGTCTCGGGAAACGTCCCGGTCCAGGTCGATGCGTTTTACCCGGAGCCCCTCAATCGGTGGTTCGAAGTCCGCTGCTATCCGTCGCCCGAGGGGCTTTCGCTGTTCTTCACGGACATCACTCAACGCCTCCACGCCGAGGAGGCTCGACAGGAGGCCGCTCGGGCGTGGGAGTCGACCGCGAGAGAAAAGACAGTCCTGCTCCAAGAGGTTCATCATCGCGTGAAGAATAACCTCGCGGTGATTGCCAGTCTGCTCAGCATGAAAGCGGATGCGACCGAGAGTACCGAGGCAAAGTTGGCGCTCGAGGAAAGTCAGCAGCGTGTGCACTGCATGGCGCTCATCCATGAGCACCTGTACGGAAGCGCTCATCTGGATCGCATCGACTTCTCGGATTATGCGGGGAAACTCGCGGAGGGGTTGTACTCGGCGTTCGTCGCCGAACCGGGCCGGATTTCGATGGAGATGGACGTCGATCCCATCGAAATCTACTTAAAACGAGCCGTGCCTTGCGCTCTGATCCTGAACGAACTGCTGTCGAACGCCTTCAAGTATGCGTTCCCCGGCCAGCGGAAGGGGACGATTCGCGTCTCCTTTCATGAATCTGAGCCTGGGTCTTTGGAGCTGGCGATCGAAGACAACGGAATCGGTTTGCCCCCTGGCCGCCTCACCGAGGCCAATACACGATCCCTGGGCTTACGGATCGTCGGGATCTTGGCCAAACAACTGGATGGATCGCTAGAGCAGCAAGCCTGCGCGGGCACACGCATTGTACTTCGTTTTCCGAGCGATGCCGCGTCCCGGTAGCTGGCAGACCGGTGGGTGGCGGGTAAACCCCAACCCCTGACCCGCTCTTGCGGCCTGCCGCTTACCCCATCTGCTCCAACTCGCCTTCCAGCAGCGCGACGTGCTCGTCTTCCTCCGCCGCCAGCTCGGAGCAGAGTTCCTTCTCGAGACCTGCGGGCAACTCCCGCGCCAGCTTCTGAAAATGGTCCCGAGTGCGCCGCTCCATTTCGAGCGCCGCCTGGTACAGATCGGCAATCCCGGAGTCTGCCGTCACGTGGATTCCCTGGAACAGCCAGTTGGAAAGCAATTTCTCCTCGTTCGCGGAAAGCTCCACCACTTCGCGATCCAGGTGCGCGTGGTACTTCTCTTCCAACTCGTGCAGATGGTCCAGCTCGGCCTCGTACAAGCGTTCCAGCACCGCTCGCTGCTCGGGCGACCCGGCCTTGTCGCGCGCCAGCTTGTAAAAGTGGAACGAGTTCAACTCGAACTGCACCGCGTCGCGGATGGCGCGGAAGCGCATGGAGTCGCCCAGGTCGCGGTCCGGAATCAGCTCCAGCTCGCCGCCGCACAGGAAGCACTTCCCGTACGGAATGGCGAAGCCGCTGGTCAGTTTGAAGCAGCTTTTGCAGCGCCACGTGTAACGCACCTGCGCGCAGCAGATCTCGTCTTCTTCGAGGACCCTGCGGCATTTCGGACAAGATGATGGCATATTAGTTGCTCCCTACCGGCTCCAGCGTGGCACAGGCATTCCTGCCTGCGTTGTTTCCCATGTATTCCAGGATGCCCTTGGCCGCCCGCTTGCCGGCGCCCATGGCCAGAATCACGGTGGCCGCTCCGGTGACGATGTCGCCGCCCGCGAACAGGCCCGGAATCGAGGTCATCCCGGTGCCTTCCTCCACCTGGATGTAGCCCCACTTATTGACTACGAGCCCCGGAGTGGTCTGCTTGATGATGGGGTTCGCGGTGGTGCCGAGAGCGTAGATCACGGTGTCCACATCGATTAGGAATTCCGAGCCCTCGACGGGCACCGGCCGCCGGCGCCCCGAAGAGTCCGGCTCGCCCAGCTCCATCTTCTGGCAGCGCATTCCGGTGACCCATCCGGAGGCATCCCCCAGGATCTCCACCGGCGCAGTGAGCCACATGAACTGAATGCCCTCTTCGATGGCGTGCTCCAACTCCTCGATGCGCGCGGGCGATTCGCGGCGCGTGCGGCGATATACCACCGTCACCGATTCCGCGCCCATCCGCAGCGACACGCGCGCCGCATCCATGGCGGTATTGCCGGCGCCCACCACGGCCACCCGCTTCCCCATGCCGACCGGGGTATCGTACAGAGGCTGGCGGTAGCCGCGCATCAGGTTCACGCGCGTCAGAAACTCGTTGGCCGAGAAGACGCCGTTGAAGGCCTCGCCGGGAATCTCGGCGAATTTGGGCGACCCCGCGCCGGTTCCCACAAACGCCGTATCGTAGCCCATCTCGGTGACCAGTTGGGGAATGGTGAACAGCTTGCCGATAATGGTGTCGAGCCGGATCTCCACCCCCATCTTCTTGAGGTTCTCGATTTCCGCGTCGATGATCACGTCGGGCAAGCGGAATTCCGGAATCCCGTATTTCAGCACGCCACCCGCCACGTGCAGCGCCTCGAACACCGTCACTTTGACGCCGTTGCGCGCCAGCTCGCCGGCGCACGCCAGTCCGGCGGGTCCGGAGCCCACGATCGCGGCCTTCTTTTGCACCGCACTGTCGGCCTGGGGGAACTCATCCCATCCGCGGCCCATGGCGCAATCGGCCACGAAGCGCTCCAGCCGCCCGATGGCCACCGGTTTGAACTTGGCGCCCACCACGCAGGTGGCTTCGCACTGCGATTCCTGCGGGCACACGCGGCCGCAGACCGCCGGCAGCGCGTTGGTGCTCTTCAGAATCTGGTACGAGCGCTTGATGTCTTTCTGCTGGATGGCTGCGATGAACCCCGGAATATCGATTCCCACGGGGCAGCCCGGGATGCAGCGCGGCTTCTTGCAGCGCAGGCACCGCTCGGCTTCGTGGAGCGCGCCTTCGAGATCCAGGCCGAGCGCCACCTCTTCGAAGTTGTGGGCGCGCACTTCCGGCGGCTGGTGCGGCATGGGTGCGCGCTCCGGCGGAATGGTCTTGATGTTCTTGGGCACCCCTCGTGGCACAGGCATTCCTGCCTGTGTGCACCGGAAGCTCGCAAGTCGAGTGCGGCCGGCCATTGGACTCGGCCATGGTTTTGAAACTGGCCATCTTGGCCGATTCCGTGCGGTAGCGGTCCAGCGCCGCCTTTTCCTCGCGCACGAAGCGCTTCTGGCGCAGCGACAGCTCGTCGAAGTTGACCAGGTGGCCGTCGAAATCGGCGCCGTCCACGCAGGCGAACTTCATCTTGCCGCCCACGGTCACGCGGCACGATCCACACATTCCGGTGCCGTCCACCATGATCGAGTTCAAGCTCACCACGGTGGGGATGCCGAAGGGGCGGGTCACCTCGCAGCAGGCCTTCATCATGGGGATGGGCCCGATGGCGACCACCTCGCGCACGTCCTTTTCGCGGCTCAGGATGTCGGCCAGGGCGTGGGTGACAAATCCTTTGCGGCCGTAGCTGCCATCGTCCGTGGTGACCACCAGATCGTCGCTCGACTCGCGGAACCGGTCCTCCCAGAACACCAGGTCGCGATTGCGGAAGCCCACGATCGATACGGTGCGGTTGCCGCGGCTTTTGTACTCGCGCAGTTGCGGATAGATGGGAGCGACGCCCAGTCCGCCTCCTACCAGCACAACCGTGCCATCCAGCTTGCGGATGTCGCTGGGCAGTCCAAGTGGACCGATAAAATCTAGAATGGCGTCGCCTTCGCGGAGCGCCATCATTTCCAACGTGGTCTTGCCCACCGCCTGGATCACGACCGTCACGGTGCCCCGGCTCACGTTGAAATCTGCCACAGTCAGCGGAATTCTTTCCCCATGCTCGTCGATACGAGCCATGATGAAATGCCCGGGACGCGCCGCCCGCGCCACGTCCGGCGCGTTCACGTCCCAAAGAAAGGTAACGGGACCAAATTGCTCCCTATGAGTGATGAAGAACACAACACCCCCTGGAAAACTTATGATAACAGAAAATCAGGCCTGTAGGTCTGGTTAGGGGCCGGGGGCCGGGGGCCAGGGTAGCCGTCGCCTCAGGTGGTCGGGCGACTTCCCGATTCCGGCCGGGGGTGCAGCCGCCGACGGTGGGCGGGGCGCGGACAGCGGAGGAATGACGATTTTTGTGGGGCAATGAGTATACTTGAAGTCATGGTAAGCGTCACTGTGGAAGAGTACTTGCGGACCAGCTATGAGCCAGAGATGGAATATGTGGCCGGTCAGTTAGTGGACCGCCACGTTGGCGAGTACTACCACAGCCTGACGCAGTCAGTGGTCGCGGCGGAGTTGTGCGCATGCGCGCGGGAGCGCCGGTACCGCGCGTTCATTGCGCTGCGGATTCAAATGGGTGATGCACCGCGATACCGCGTCCCGGACGTCTGCGTAAAGGCGCTGCCCTACGAAGTTGCGCCGATCCTCACGCGGCCGGATCTGGTGGTCGAGATCTTGTCAACAGAAGATCAAGTGATCGATCTACTGGAGAAGATCGGCGACTATCAGGCCGCCGGAATTCCTCACATCTGGGTTGTCGACCCGTACAAGCGCACGCTGCTGGTGGCGGACCAGGCCGGCATCCGGAAGCCAGCCACCCAGGTACTCTCGACGCCCTTGGTGGGCGAGGTCGATTTTAAGGCGCTGTTCCAACAGCTCGACGAGCCCGCGGAATAACCCGCCGGCGTTACCTCGCGCTTCTGACCGGCGCGGGCATGGGCTCTCCCGGCGTCAGAGCCGCCCATAAGATCCGGTTCAAGCCGTTTTCGTCCTGGATCTGGATGTGGAGGGCCGCGGCGAAAGTGGCAACCGGCAGGAGCGCCAGCGCTGCGTTCACTTGTAGCCTTTCTGGCGCAGATACTCGACCAGCGGCCCGGGACGGTCGGTCTGGATGCCATCGGCGCCCGCATCGATGGCCGATTGCCAGCCTTCGGGCGCGTCGGTGGCGCCCATGCGGTCCACGTAGATTTCAGCGTTGGCCTGCTTGACGACGGCGATGATTTCAGGGGTGAAGTCCCGCGCGCCGAAGGCGACCACCCTCGGGTGCAATTGCTCGATGAGGAGTCTGGAGTTCTCGACGGTGTTCGATTCCGGCATCACCTTGAGCCGCGGATTCAGCTCCTGGATCTGCCGGGCGAGGCGGAGTCCGCAGTACATCACCACGTGGTCCGTCATCCCGTGGCCATCGATGTGGCTGACCAGATCCTGCGCGGAGGCGTTCTTGACATCCACGTAGACGCCGATCTTGCCGCGGGCCAGGTCCAACACCTGGTCGAAAGTCGGGATCTTCGTGCCGGCAAACTCCGGGCCGGTCTTGATGCCCGCGTCGAGGACCTCGATCCGATCGAACGTCATTTCGGAGACCTTTCCCGTGCCGTTGGTGCAGCGGTTGACGGTGCCGTCGTGGCTGAGCACCAGCTTGCCGTCGGAGGTGGTTTGCACGTCTACTTCGATGAAGTCGGCGCCCACGCGGATAGCCTCCTGAAATGCCGGGATGGTGTTCTCGGGATGGTGAAGATGCTCGCCGCGATGCGAGATGGCGACGATGCGGCGGGTCTGGCCCGCGGCCGGCACGGCGAGAAAGAGAGCCAGGCAAAGGGCGGCACGGCGGCGTCGGGAAGCCATATGATGAACGTGCCACGAGCGGCCGGGGAGGGTCAACACAATATTTGGTTACAGGGGCCAAGAGGAAGCCAGTTATCTCAGCCGTGGTATGATTCTCGAAGCTTGTAACGCGTTGGAAAGGGGTCGGCGGTGCATCCTCCAAAATCGTACATGCGGGTCAAGCTGCCGCTCGGGGCGGCCATGGTGCTGGCGGGCGCGGCGTTGGTGTCTTCCTGCTGCGACAACGAACGGGATTATTTTCCGCAGTCCTGCGTGGAGGGCTCCGAGGGCGATATAAGAGTCGGCCGCCTAGATGCCAACGTTCCCAGCCTCCCGGCGCCCAGGGCGGATCGCTTGCCGCTCGCGGCGGTCTCCGGGCCAACCTGCCCGGCCGTGAATTTTTTGCAGGGCAGCGCCGTCATTTACGGCGGTGTGGCTAACTATCTCTATGCCTCGGGTCTCCAGCGTCAACCGGACGGATCGTTCACGCGCTGGCGGTATAACAGCTATGCTCCGTACTCGTTTTTCGATTCCACTCCCGAGTATCAATCGGCTTTCTGGAATTGCAACCCGGCGGGCGCGCGTACGTTTAAGAATCCGCCGGGGTGGGTCCCACTAGCGGACCGGCCGGGGGCTATGTCCCAAGCGCTGGTCTTCGCGAATCTCCTCGGCAACGGCACTCCGGTGGGCTTGGCGATCGTGCCCGCGAATTTCAATCGAGGGCCCAGCGCGCCCAGCCTGATGGTGGCAATCCCCAACCCGGATGGCACCGCCAAGTCCTTCAACTTTTACGCAGTCCCTTCGGGCGCCCAAAGCATCCTGACCGGCGACTTCAACCACGACGGCAAGGAGGACGTGGTGGTCATCGCCTTTACCGACAACAACGGCGATTACTCCAACGGCGTTGCTGTCTACCTCGGCAACGGTGACGGGACCTTGCAATCGCCGAAGCTTTCTTCCGGCCACCAAGCCACGATCCAAGCCGTGGCTTACGATTTCAATGGCGACGGCAACCTGGATCTGGCGGTTCTCAACGGACTTTCGAGCGATGTCTCCATTCTGCTGGGAAATAGCGATGGAACGTTTGCCCCGGCCGTGAATTACCCGGCTGTCGCCGGGGGGCAATCCATCGTGGCGGGGGACTTCAACGGAGACGGACACGTGGACCTGGCGGTCAGCGGCTCCAATTCNNGCACTTTCCGCGCCGCCATCAAGACGCCATTGGCATTTAGCTACGCCGCGAGTCTGGCTGCCGGCGATTTCAACCACGACGGCGAACTCGACCTGGCGGCCGTCAGCGGATCGTTGGCCGGCGGTTTTGTGTCCGTGCTTCTGGGAGATGGCACCGGCAAGTTTCCCACCGAGTACGACTACGTGGCTCCGGCCGAGTCCACCAACCTTTACGCCATGGATCTGGATGGCGATGGCAGCCTCGACGTAGTCGTCGCTTCGGGTCATCCCGACCTGCTGACACCCAACGAGAACGTGAACAACATCACGGCATTCTTCGGCCGCGGAGACGGTACCCTGATCGGTCCGCCGGCGTACCCCACAGGCGCCACCGAGATCAACGCCACGGCAATCGCCGATTTTAACGGCGATGGGAAGCTGGATATCGCGGTTGCCTCCGGACAACTCTGGATTTTGCTCGCGAGCGGCGGCGGCAACTTCAAAACGCCGGTTCCGATCAACCTGGGTTCGGGGGTATCGGCCAATGGGGTGGCCGCGGCCGATCTCAACGGCGACGGCAAGCAGGACCTGGTGGTAGGGGACTTTAACGCAAGCGGCCTCTATGTCCTTTTGGGAAACGGCGACGGCACGTTTCAAACGCCCGTGCCATACTCGGTCGGCGGCGGCACCGTTACCTCAGTGGCAATTGCCGATTTCAACGGCGATGGCAAACCCGATATCGCGTTTTCGGGCGCTGGCTTTGCTCCCCCCACCGGCTCGACTGCCGGCATCCTGCCCGGAAACGGCAATGGCACGTTCCAAGCGCCCAGCAATCTCAGTGGATTCGGCACCGCGCCGGTCGCTCTGGCGGTAGGGGATTTCAATAACGACGGCAAACCCGACCTGGCCATCGTTGACCAGGGCTACTCGGCTAGTTCGATTCCGGGCGGCCTGGTGGTCTATATCAATAAAGGAAACGGCACTTTTCAGGCCCCGGCCAATTACTCAGTGGGGATTAACCCCGTTTCTCTCACTACCGCGGGCGGCAACCTGATGGTAGTCACCGAGGACCCCAATTTCAAAACCAATTCCCAGTTTGACGTGGCAGTCCTGGTGGGAAACGGGAACGGAACGTTCAAGCCTGCCTCATTCGTTGCCACCGCGGCCAACCCGACCTCGATCACGACCGCAGATCTCAACGGCGACGGCAAGCCCGACTTGGCCATCGCCCACTGCTGCCTCCTGACCTACATGACCTACATGCTAGGCAACGGGGACGGCACCTTCCAGACGGAAGTGGCGCTTCCGACCACTGTTGCCGCCTCCACCATCGCAGCAGTGGATGTCAACGGCGATGGCAAGCCCGACTTGATCGCCGGCATAGGTCTCCGCGTCGGGTATGTTTCCATCTTCCTGAACACCACGACCACGACCGGCATCCCGGCTCCGGTCTCCAGCGGTCCGGCGTCCGGCAGCGGATCGAGCCAGACCTTCACGTTCACGTTCTCGGATTCCGCCGGATACCAGAACCTGGGGGTCGTGGACATCCTGATTCAGAATGTCCTCGACGGGCGCCATGCCTGCTACATCGCGTTCGTGCCGTCCGGAGCGGCTTCGGGAGTCATCGACCTGGTGGACGATGCGGGAGATGCCGGCGGGCCGTATTCCTTTGCGCAGTTGCCCGGCAGCGGCACGGCGCAGAACAGTCAGTGCAGCATCGGCGCGGCCAACAGTTCGGTGTCGGGCATCGGGAACACGCTGACACTGACACTCGCGATCACCTTCAGCGCGAGCTTTGCAGGCAATCACGTGCTCTACCTTTCGGCGCAGGATAAGTCATTGGCCAACTCCGGGTGGTCGGCATTGGGGACCTGGAACGTTCCGGGTCCTCCGGTTTCGGGTCCCTCGGTGACGGGCATGAGTCCCGGGTACACCACGAGCCTCGGCCCCACTACTTACACGTTCACTTTCAGCGACACCAACGGGTGGCAGGACATCGGAGTGGCCAACATCCTGATCAACAGCGCGATTGACGGGCGCCAGGCGTGCTATATCGCCTATGTGCCCAGTACGGCTTCAGTGCTGCTGGTGGACGATGCAGGCGATGCCGGAGGTCCGTACCAGGGGATGGTGCTGCCCGGTTCGGGAAGTGTCAGTAACAGTCAGTGTACAATCAGCGGCACGGGAAGCTCCGTGAGTGGGAGCGGCAACATGTTGACCCTGAAGCTGGCGGTCACTTTCGCAACTAGCTTCGCGGGTGACCGGTTATTCTTCCT
>OMOG01000189.1:3312-17234 GCA_900290305.1 Candidatus Sulfopaludibacter sp. SbA4 | reverse complement strand
CAGGCGGTGTGGGAGCGGGAAAAAGCCCGCGCCGCCGCTAGACAGGACTAGCGAAAATGCAATTATTCAGCAGCCTTCGATTGGTCGCCATCGGGTGTGCGGTGGCCGCCGTGCTCTCGGGGCAAGCAGCACCGCCGCGGATTTTTGTTCCTCCGCCGCCGGTGGAAGCGCCCAAGCCGGCTCAGCAGCCGCCGCCTGCGAGTCCCGCGAAGCCCGCAGCTCCGGCGGCGCAGCCCGCGGCTCAGCCTGGCACCCAGCCTGCTGCGCCGGCGCCGCAGGTGGCGGCCAAAGAGGGCCTCCTCAGCATGAACGACGTGTCCCTCACGGAGTTCATCAAGATCGTGGCCCAGATGATGAAGATCCTCACGGAGTTCATCAAGATCGTGGCCCAGATGATGAAGATCAACTACCTGCTGGATCCGCGGGTGAAGGGCACGGTCACGCTGTACACCTACGGCGAAGTGAAGCCCGTGGACCTGATGCCGCTGCTCGAGACCGTGCTGCGCATCAACAATTTCGCCATGGTGAAGGTGGGTGACCTGTATCGCATCGTGCCCACCGCAGCGGTGTCGCAGCTTCCCATCGAGCCCGTGACCAATGCCGACCCCAAGACCATGCCCGACGACGAGCGCATGATCCTGAACCTGGTCTTCCTCAAGTACGCCACGGCGGCGGAGCTGGACAAGGTGATCAAGCCCTTCCTGGGCGAAGGGGCCAAAGACACCGTCTACGAAGCCGGCAACCTGCTGATCATCGAGGACAACAGCCGCAACATGAAGCGGACCATGCAACTGATCGACATGTTCGATTCCGATACGTTCGCCGGCCAGCGGGTGAAGCTGTTCGATGTGAGCAACAGCCGGCCAACCGACCTGGTGAAGGACCTGGACAACGTTTTCAAGGCCTACTCGCTGACGGAAAAGAACTCGGCGGTGCGCTTCATTCCGGTGGACCGCATCAACACGCTGATCGCGGTGGCGCCGAATCCCGGTATCTTCACGGAGGTGGCAAGCTGGATCGAAAAGCTGGACGTGCCGGTGAAGATCCTGGCGGGCGCCACCAACAATTACTACTACCGGATGCAATACGGCCAGGCCGGGACCGTGGCCATGGCCATCATGGCCCTCTATAGCGGGAACCCCATGGCGCTGGCGCAAATGGCGATGATGGCGAATGGCGGCATGATGGGCGGCATGATGGGCGGCGGCATGGGTGGCATGTACGGCGGCCTCGGTGGCGGCATGGGGGGGATGGGGGCCGGCGCATACGGAGCCATGGGCGGCGGCGGATACGGAGGCATGGGCAGCTACGGCATGAGCTACAATGCCGGCGGCAACGCGTACGGCTACAATTACAACAATCCGGGCGGATCGGCGGGTCTTTTGCCGCCTCCCATCAACACGGCGGTGGGCGGCTCCGTTGCGCCGCAAACCACCGCTGGGGGCGTCGGCCTGACGGGCCAGTATCTTGGAACCGGCGCCACGGGGCAGCCGGCCGGAGCGGCCACTCCGCGCATCATCCCCAACCCGTTCGACAATTCGATCCTGGTGCAAGGCACGCCGCAGGAGTGGGAACAGATTCGCGCCCTGCTGCGCCAACTGGATGTCGCGCCGCGCCAGGTGCTGATCGACGCCAAGATCTACGAACTGGATCTGACCGGCGCCTTTTCCGCGGGTGTGCAATCGTATCTCGAAGCCAAGGACACCGGTCCGGTGGGCCGCACGTTGACCACGGCCGCGGGCGCCAGCGGTTTGACCCTCTCGGTGGGAGCGCTGGTGCTGCGCAGCCACGAGCTATTGGGAATTCTGAACACCGCCGAGACCAAGCACCAGTCGCGCGTCATTTCGGCTCCCAGCATCATCGCCACCGACAGCATACCCGCTACCATGAACGTGGGCCAGAGCGTTCCTGTGCTGACCTCGCAGGGGGTGGCGGGAGGCGTGCAATCGAGCGGCAATTCGGTATTCACCAACACGGTGAGCAGCGTCAGTACGGGTGTGACGCTGAACATAATGGCGCGGGTGAATTCGAGCGGCGTGGTGACCATGCAAATCAATCAGGAAGTCAGCGAGCCCCAGGGCAATACCACCAGCAACATCGATTCGCCGTCGTTTTCCACGCGCACTTTCGGCACCCAGGTGACGGTGCAGGACGGCGACACCATCGCCATTGGCGGCTTCATCCAGGAGACCAAGACCGAGGACTCCACGGGCGTGCCGCTGCTGCACCGCATTCCGATCCTGGGGGCCGCGTTCGGGTCGAAGAGCAACAGCAAGTCGCGCACGGAGCTGATCGTCTTCCTGACGCCGCGCGTGATCTACGACACGAACCAGATCCAGGATGCGACCGACGAGATCAAGACCAGTCTGAAGCGCATACAGAAGATGATGCGGGACGAGAAGCAGTAGCGGGGTTCAAACATGCGTGAAATGGCTCGGCTCTTATTCGTCCTGGGCGCGGCAGCCGCGGCGGCATCGGCCGCCGGTCCCGTCCACGTATGGGAGAAGCAGGAAGTAACCTTGACGGCGGCGCGTTCCTTCGCGAACCCGTACACGGAGGTAACGGTCTGGGTGGACCTGGCCGGACCCAACTTCAAAAAGCGGGTTTACGGATTCTGGGACGGCGAGCGGACGTTCCGCGTGCGGGTGGTGACGACCGCGCCCGGCACGTGGACATGGCAGAGCGGCTCCAATCCCCCGGACGATGGTCTCGCCGGGAAGAGCGGCTCGTTTACCGCGGTCGACTGGAGCGAGCAGGAGAAGCAGCAGAACCCGCTGCGGCGGGGCTTCCTGCGCGCGACGGCCAACCATCATGCCGTGGAACTCGCGGACGGCACGCCGTATCTCATCGTGGGGGACACGTGGTGGGCCGCCGGCACCAACCGTTTCAAGTGGTACGACGACAACCAGGAGCGGCCGATCGGCCCCGACGCGGGCTTCAAGGACTACGTGCGTTACCGCAAGGGGCAAGGATTCAACCTGGTCGGAATCATCGCGGCCTTCCCCAACTGGGTCACGGACGGAAAGCCCGCCAGCATCCGCATGGACAATCCGGAGCGGACGGTCATCCGGGAAGCGTGGCTTGAATTCGGCAAGAACACCGCCAAAAACATGGTCAACGAAGGGGGCCTGCCGTTTCTGTATCCGGGCAAGGTGCCGGGCTTTGAACAAGTCTTCGCCGATGTGGACCGCATCAACCCGGCATACTTCCGCTACATCGACCGCAAGATCGACTACCTGAACGAGCAGGGGTTCATTCCGTTCATCGAGGTTTCGCGGCGCGACTCCAGCCAGGCATGGAAGAAATATTACCAGTGGCCCGACTCCTATGCGCGCTTCATCGAATACGTCTTTGCGCGCTACCAGGCGAACAACACGCTGCTGAGCCCCATCCACTTCGACACCTCGAGCGGATCCATCCCCGCCACCGAGTACCAGCCGGCTATTCAGATGGCCTTGAAGAACTACGGGCCGCCGCCGTTCGGCAACCTGCTCACGGGCAATCCTTCGGTTTCGACCCTTCTGAATTGGGGCGAAGATTCCTGGGTGACCCTGCACCAGATCGGCAACGCGCGCGAGCATGATTTTTACTGGTACCTGACCCAGATCTTCCACGCGCCGCATCCGCAGCCGGCCCTCAACGGCGAGCCGTATTATTCCGGATACAACGACGCGCGGGGACGGCCAGGCGGCGGCTACCAGTTCGGGGCTCCCGGCGGCACCGAGAAAGACGATCAGTACGTCCGTTCCGGAATCTACGGGAGTTTTCTTTCCGGCGGTTATGCCGGCCACATCTACGGCTCCGAGGCCCTGTGGGGCGCGGATATCGAGCCGGAGGCCCCGGTCAAGATGTGGGACGCGTTCCAGTGGAACTCCGCGGCCCAGATGCGGCACCTGCGCACCTTCGCGTTCTCCGTTGGCAAGCGCTTCCAGGACCTGATTCCTGATGCCGACCTGATCTCTCCGAGCAAAACCCAGACCACCCGGGGTTATGAAGGGTGGGCCTACGCCTCGTACACGCCCGAGAAGGACATCGTCCTGGCGTATTTCGAAAAGGGTTGTCCGCGCAGCCAGATCCGGGCGATCAGGCCGCTCAGCTATTATGCCGCGCAATGGTTCGACCCGCGCTCCGGTACCTGGCTCGATGTGGGGAACGGCTTTGTGATGACCAACGTGCTGGGGGTGATTGTGCTGCCCGATTTCCCCGCGGATCGGGACTGGGGCTTGCGTCTGATCTATGCGGGCGCGGCGCCGCCCGGAGCCATGGCGTTAAAATAAGGCTCCCGCAAAATGACCTCGGAAGCGCGCGATCCAGTGCCCCGTTTGGTTGCAACTTCCTAGGCTAGAAGGCCGTTCTGGAGTCGCGAGCGGATACCAGGATTGTCAAGAGCATGGAATCGTCTTGCAGGCCCTCACGTTCGGCCCAGGCGGCCCTACGGCTTCCTGCCTGGGTGGCCAGCCTCTTTGGTGCCTCATGCACCCGGTTGTTAACGCTCGCCGGTGCAGGGTGCGATGGGCCGCAGCGCTGTGAATTAGGCCCCGGCTGCTGCCCTATCTGGTCTCGCTTTCGCCGATACTGCGGAACCGCGGCACGAAACGTGAAACAGCAGGATCTGGCTCTCCCAGTCTGACTGTGACCGCATCGTCATCTTGATCCGAGTTCCTAACAAGTTGAACTTCGACCGGCAGGGAGCCTTCATCCAACCTCCTCCGGAGGATCTCGAGAGGATGCGGATTGACCAACCTTTCGAACGTCACCCGATCGATTCTTGCTGCTAAGTAATCAAAAAGCGCACGCGAAGAAAACGTGAACTGATGGCCTCCGTAGGAGGTCCCCGCCCGGCCGTCCAGAACCACGTCTGTCGCTGAACGCCGCTGAAGGTAGTACTTTGCGTTTACGGGGGACCGGACTGGGGGTGGGATTCTGGCAAGTCCAGCGCTGAATAGCTGTCGTACAGTGCCCGCGACCCGGCTGTTCGGGCCATCAAAGACTTCGACCGAAAATTCGAGATCCGGGACAGGGCGGGAGCTTGTTTGCACCGAAACGCTAACAACGATATCGAGTGAACGGTGACGGCGAAGATATTGGGTGATAACGTCGCTCGCTGAATAACTAGCCCAGTCATTGCGGCCTGTCAGGGCGTCGCATCCCCCGTCGCAAAGAACAACCCATCGCCACCCGTCGCCTTCCGCGTGACCGGAATCCTTGATCTGATCATGTTTCCGCTTGACCGCGTGATGGACGACATTATTGATAATATCGCGCGGCATCTTGAAATTTCGATAGGTCATTGTCTGTGTCCACTGGCCTGGTGAGAGCTGGATGCTCAACTTTGCCCGCGCATTTTCGATGCTGAGTATGTGCGTTCGGCCAGGATCGGCCAACACCTTCTTGATAAAGCCTTGGAACTCAGCGTTGAAAACGTAGCGCTTGAACTCGTGGGGATCGGGGAGGCATGGCCGCACGGAACGATCCTTCAACGCCTCGCCAACGACCGAAACCAGGGTCTGCCCGCGGATCCCGTATTTTTCCAGAAGCCTGTTCAGTTCGAGCGACAGAAAACCCACCGAGTTCTTCTGGACCTCGTCGTCTGATGGAGCTGTTATGTCACCCACGATCTTGATGCCGGTCGCTGGCTGGCTGAAACCGAAGTCTAATTTTCGTGAACCCGTGCACTTCGGCTCATGCTCGACAACCCCGCAGTATGAAAGAGCCGTCAGGACGATCAACTCCCACTCGGCGCTGAGCGCATCTCCGTCTGCTTGGTTGAGCCGTTCTGTGAGCCGCAGGAGCTGTTCGTCATCCAGAAATCCCACAGACTCCTGAAGGAGGCCATCAAGAGAGCGCGCGGTCAGAATTGCCATACCTCTATCATGGCAGGCCCAACGGAAACGGACCAGCTTGGCGCTGTCCCCAAGTCCGGTTGGGGGAAGCGCGCGGCCGGACACTGCCGGCGGCATAGTGACCTCCTCGAACGCCGTTTGGGGCCAATGTCCGAGTGGACGACCACCCAGAGGAGGTGCGCATCGACGCTTCCCACAACCCCGTTTCTAGACAGTCAGCCCGGATCTCAAAAGCAGCGGATCTGAAGAGAAGATACCTTCCGGCGTGCGCGGTGCGCAAGGCGGTACACTGCCACTTAGGGCTTGAGGTGCCGCTTGTTTTGAACGCGACTCACAACATTTTCATCAGTTGGTCTGGCCGGCGGAGTCAATGGGTTGCCGACGCCTTGCGCGGATGGCTCCCCCTCGTGATCCAGGCTGCCAAGCCCTGGATGTCGGACAAGGACGTACAGAAAAGTAGTCGAGGTCTGCATGAAATCGCACGAGCACTGGAGGGTATCAAGCTCGGAATCTGTTGCCTAACGCCCGAGAATCTTGGCGCGCCTTGGATTCTGTACGAAGCGGGGGCGCTCTCAAAGGCCCCGGACGATGAAACCCGCCTTTGGACCTACCTTCTCGGTGGGCTGGGCTTCCAGGATGTTGAGGTGCCGCTCGGCATGTTCCAGGCCACGAAAGCGGAGAAGGAAGACACGCGAAAGCTGGTTCACTCAATCAATGCTGCGATCGGCGGAACTCCCGTGCCGGAGGCGAACCTGAACGAAATCTTCGACGCCATGTGGCCCAAGCTCAGCGGGAAGCTGAGCACGATGCCGGACGCGGAAGAGCATGTGGACGCGATGCGGAGCGCCGACGATATGATCGCCGAGATTCTTGAGATAGGCCGGGCCGAAGCGAACCGGAGACGCAAGACAGACAGTCTGGATGCGTTCATTCCACTATTCGATGAACTGGTGCCGGTCTTGCCCCAGATCCGGGAAGCGCTGCGGACTGCGAAAAGGCAGATACAGGGCGTAGCATTAAGCGCCCCAACAGGGACGAGTGCCGCGTCGGGAACCCTAGCCAATCCATCCGGAAGCAAAGCGGTGCCCGAGCGGGGCGAGGAAGGATAAAATTCCTTCGCAGCCCTGGAGACTAGCCCCCTGTTCAGGCCCTCGAACCCCGTTTCCGGGGCGCTTCCGGCTGCGGCACTTCTACGACTCGAAAATGCAGCCAAGTGACTAGCCGGAATAGCGCAGTCAACTCGAAGCGGCTTCGTCTGAGCCACGGTCGGCATTTCGGATCGATTTCTACACGCTTCAGGGGCGTCGCGGCTGCGACACCGCGCTGCCGGTCCTCGACATCTGCCTCGTGCCATAGCCGATGCTTTCTTCGAACCACGGCGTTGGGCGTCCCGAGCTACGGGCGGCCGTGACTAGATCTGGCTTGGCTGGCCGCCGACCCGCATTTTCGCGCCAGTGGGCCGGGAGTGCCATCCCCCATCGGCTGGGGAGATCATCAGGGAATCGTCTCATCTTCTTGAGGTCGAGGTATCGAGCGATTGATCGGCCCGGATAAGCCACCTCTAGTTTTGTGAATTCTTCGGCCATTTCGGTCTCGGGCGGAAGTAATACTACGACCTGCGCGTGACGCGATCTGCGCATTACGGCATCTACCGCTGGCAGGAGGTCGACATCTGCGGAGACCAAGTAAGCACGGTCGAACAAGTCGTCCACCGTGTCCCCCACTAGGCGAACAGCTATGTTGACGTCGGTCATTTTCTCGGTGAAACGTTTGTCGCACCCGCACGTGCATTTCAGCCCTGACTTGCATTCCGGACACCGAAGCGGGCGTTCGCGACACGCCCCGTACACAATCTCCGCTCGTGCAACCTTTTCCATCGCAAGCAAATGTAGTTTTTGCCGGCGTATGCGCGCCTGAGACCTTCCCGTGTACAGAGTCGTGAAGTAGCGGACCGATATATCGGCACCAGGGCAGTAGGCCTCTAGCTAGGGTTTGCGTCCAGTTGCACCACCCGGCAGGATACCAGCGTTTGTCCTTGCTGGCTTCGTAGAAGTTCATCCCATCGATGTAGCCGAGCACCCGCATCACGGAGTCCTCCGGCGGATAGATTATCAGATTCTGAGGGCATTGAACGGCATCGGCCCGTTCGCTAGCCCGCGCCGAGGACAGGCGTCGTCACGGACGGAATGGCATAGAGGGACACTGTGAACGCATTGAAGCGAGTCGTATGTTGTATCCTTTCGTTTGGGTCTTATGCTGGAAGAGCACCTTGATAAAACCGCCTTTCTCACAGCTTACGAGAGCATCATTGGCGCCTATCGGAAGCACCTTCCGGTGGGGGCGCGGCTGAATCCTACGCCCTCGCTGCAACCCGAAGACTTCGCTGCCTGCTGGGCAGCTGAGTGTCACAGGCAATTCTGGAAACCGGGACGTGTCCGCTTGACGCTAATAGCTGAGTCGCACGTATACACCGATCACGACGATCTGAAGGCTCGAATCAGGTCGGAGTTGTTGCCGCCCGAGGCCGCCGATGCCCCGTCCCAATACGTACGCCTAATCTACTGCCTTGCCTATGGCGACAGCTCGATCCTAACGCGGGTACCCGAGCAATCGAACGAGCACACCAAGTTCTGGAATCTGTTTGCAGAATGTGCTAGCTAGCATGAGTCCGAGCGCGGCGAATTCACCTATAGGAAAGGTCCAAATCCTTAACAGGCTCAAGGAACGCGGGATTTGGCTGGCGGATGCGTCCCTGCACGCATGCATGAATCCTCGATTTCCTTGGAACAAAACTCAGCGCGACAGGCGACGGAACATCGAATGTTTTCCTGATTTCTACAAGGAGGTCCTTAACGCATCATGGAAGTACGTGCGCACGACGATCCCAGCTTGCCGAACGTGGATAGTCGGCAAGTGTGTCCGTGACAACATTGACGATTCGTCCTTGGATCGAACGCGGTGGTTTTATCAACCCGGTGCAGGTTTGGGCAAAGCACAGAAAGCGATCCAAACGGCTCAGCTTCGTTTGTTCCGCGGCGAATTAGCCGCGCTTCTGGCTGAACCCGCCGCTGAATCCGATTGTGAGTAACACTCTTGCGGGTGCCACGGTCGCACGCCTAGCGAGCGGAGTATCCCATGCGGTGTCCCCACGAAGGGGGAGGGTCTCCAAGCGTCAATCTTCCCGGAGAATCATTTGGGCGGAACGACCGACCCGCCAAGGTGGGCCAAAGGAACGCCAAGTCCCTTTCTGGGAAGTTGCAGGCAAACGGGAGCCCCGGGACCGGATCGCGCGCAGCCGAGGCCACTCGGGCAACGGGCTGATTTTAACGCCTATGCCCCCCGGAGCGGTGCCTCCGATCGCAGGCGCGGCGCCGGGCGCGGTTCCCCGGTAAGGCCTGCGATATGATGGGAACGGTTCGTGGAAGGCACCATCGTCCAGGTCAACATTTCGCTCGGAGGGCTGCCCAAGCGGGCCATACCGGTGGGGTACGTCAACGCGCTGGGGATCGAGGGCGACCGGCACGCTCACCCGGACATCCATGGCGGCGAGCGCCAGGCGATTCTGCTGATTGCCTCCGAAGTGATCGATGGACTGACGGCGCGCGGGTATCCGCTGTTCTACGGCGCGGTGGGCGAGAACCTCACCACGCGCGGCATCGACGTGCGCGACATACGCATCGGCGACCAGATTCGCGCGGGCGGGGCGCTGATCGAAATCACGCAGCCGCGGGGGCCGTGCACCCAACTGAACATCTACGGGGAGTCGCTCCAGTACGAAATCTACGACCAGCGCGTGAAGCAGCGCGACCACACTTCTCCGCGCTGGGGCATGAGCGGATTCTATGAGCTGATCATCTTCCTGACGCGGCGCGTGATTTACGACACGAACCAGATCCAGGATGCAACCGACGAGATCAGGACCAATCTGAAGTGCATACAGAAGATGATGCGGGACGAGAAGCGGTAACGGGAGCTAGCGCTGTCCATCAATAGAATGGTTGCGCTATGCTGGAGACGTCCGGCTGGCGAGGATTGACCATGGACGGCGCCAAATCGTACGAGGAGATTATCGATTTCATTGCGTGCGGGACAACCCCGGAAATGGTCATCGCCTTTCGGCCTTCGGAAGCTTTTGCGCAGCGGGTGACTGAATTGGTGGAGCGGTCCCACGATGGCACCATCTCGCAAGAGGAACGTTCCGAACTGGATGACTGCCTGCAGCTCGAGCACATCATGGTGATGGCGAAGGCCCGGGCAAGGCAGCACATTCAACTTGGCCAGTGACGTCAGCGGGGAATTGCGGCGGCTCGTTGCAGGGCGGGCCCTGCACCGGTGCGAGTACTGTCTACTGCATGAAGACGACGCGTTCTTGTCTCATCAAGTGGACCACATCATCAGTAGGAAGCACGGCGGACTCTCCGAGCCTGGCAATTTGGCTTATGCCTGCTTCCGGTGCAATACCTGGAAGGGGAGCGACATCGCATCGCTCGATCCCCGCACTGGCCGTATGACACCGTTGTTCAACCCGCGTCGCGAGCGGTGGAGCGACCATTTCGAATTGCGGGGTTTTGTTATCGAACCCCTCACGATCCGAGGTGAAGTCACCGCGCGGTTGCTCAAACTCAACCTGGATCAACGTGTCTCCGAGCGCCGCCTGCTTATGTCGCTAGGCCGCTTTCCGCGCCCCCCGCGCTGAGGTTCCCTTCTGCCGCGAAACGATATGATGGAGTGGCCAACCTTGCTGGGGACCTCGGGGTAAGACAGCCAGGCGATGTCCGTGGAAGGCACCGTCGTCCAGGTCAACATTTCGCTCGGAGGGCTGCCCAAGCGGGCCATACCGGTGGGGTTCGTCAACGCGCTGGGGATCGAGGGCGACCGGCATGCGCACCCGGAAATTCATGGCGGCGAGCGGAAGGCGATTCTGCTGATTGCCTCCGAAGTGATCGACGGGCTGACGGCCCGCGGGTATCCGCTGTTCTACGGCGCGCTGGCGCGGCGCCCCCCGGAGCGGTTCCCCCGTAAAGAGTCATGAGATGTCCGATCGAAGAGTTCCGCGGCGATGTCCCCCCCATCACATCACGCGATCTTCGCCCCACGGGTGACGGGCGCTCAGGCGGAATTCCTTTACGCCGCCCGGAACGGCGTCCGGGTTGTGCAGCGTCTGCGGAGTAAAAATCACGCCCAACTCCCGCAGAAGCTCGTCGAGCGACGCACAGCCATACGTCAATCCGGGAAATTCGATGCCATCGCCGTTGACGTCCAGCACCACCGTCTTCTCGCGCGAGATGCGCAGCCGGCGCAGGGCGCGCAGCCGGTTCATCTCGCGCCGAAGAAACTGGATCAACTCGTGCGCGTCGTCCACCGATCCCGCGTAAGTCACCATTTACGCCAGAGTTTACCGGAAGATGTGCGGGCGCCGCAAGCGCTTCTTGGTGGGGCAGGCGCCCCGGTTTGCGTCCCAAGGACCCGCAAGCGGGGGTCCGTTCCGGATTTCGCCTGCCAACCGGTCCCTCTCACGGTCCGTGCGCTACGGATCCGACCGCACCCGCCGGATCGGCGAATCCGGCCCCGGCAATTTGGCGTACGGTACCGGCCCCTCGGGCGCCCGTCGCCTTTTCTGCGCCAAGGGCGGGGGAGTGGCGATCATGACCTCCGGAAAAACGGGGCCCGAGAATATCCGGAAGCGGACCGATTCCAGGACCCCTTGAAGCGCAAGACACCACGCGCAATGCTCCGACTGGCATTCCGCCTGGTGCTCAAGGAGAGATTGAAGATAAACTCGGATCTCGTCGTCGGCGCTCATTGGTTCACCGGTCTGCGAAGGAATTGTCGCTCCGCGGGCCTTCTTACACAATCGTGTATGAGGTTAACAAAGGACATACTATCCTACCGGATTAGTGGAGCGTCACCGGAGATAGGAGACGTTCCGCACAGTTACTCACCCCCAGCGGACTTCCACGTGGCGCCGGCCGCCGGCAAAACCGGGATCCTGTCGGGTGGCGGCAGCGGCCACGAACCGATGCAACAGCGGATTCGCGGGCCGCGGGATACTCGATGCGGCCTGTCCCGGCCAGGCGTTCTCTTCGCCCACGCCCCGGCCAGATCGAAGCGGCTCACCCGCGCGGGCGGCGCGGGCGTGCAGCACGTCGTCAAGAACTGCACCGGCGACATCATGAACTTCGCAATGGCCGCGGAGTTGTGCCAGGCGCAGGGGCTTCAAGTGCGGACCGTCGCGATCAACGGCGACCGTCGCGGTGAAAGACAGCCTCTACCGAGCGGCGTACCGAATCGGATCATTGCTCGCGATGCTGAAGAAGCTTCACCTGGATGTTCTTCAGGAAGGCCATACCCGCGCGATCCGGAACTTCCTCCGGCTGCGGCGAGTTGCTGGTGCGAAGGGCTGTTCTCGACACTACCGGCAAGCCGCTTCTTCTTCCAGGGTCGCGGCATTCCCTGTCATAACGTCGGCAGCGGCTTGGCGGTCCGTGCCACACCCCGCGCCCGCACCAGCCTCCAGCACGGCCAGGATGGCTTGCTGGCTCCGCGCAACAAAGGCATTCCGCGTGTTCAAAAGCCGCTCACTGAAGCCCCTGCTGTCTGCCTGAACTTTTGCGGAAGAAGAAGGCCGGCCCTGGCCTCCCTCAAAGACCTGGGAGACTTCCTCGACCAGATTGAGGAGGTAGTCGTTGCAGTGCTGCGTAACGGAACGGAGTGAATGCTCATATTCCTGCGACCCGGCCATTGGCGGGAATAGCCTCCGAAGCGCCCAGAATTCTTGCCAGGCATAGCTGAGCTGGGTCGACAAAGCATCCGAGCCGTTCATCCATGGGCCTGCCAGGTTGTTCAGGGCCTCAAAATATGAATTAAGTCGCGGGTCCAGGAAATGATAGTCGGGGTTATGAACGCTGCCGCGCAATCGGCCTTCCCTGGCCAACTGATGTTCGATCGGCGTCGCAGCGTAGGGAAGCATGCGGCAAAATACAGCCGGCACACCGCCGTCCGCGGTGATCTGTCTCAGGTAAGCCGTGTTCTCCCTCACGGAATCGAAGGTGCTCGAGGGATCGAAGAGCATGAAACCATAGTTAAAGCTCAGATCCAAGTCCTTAAGAATGCGGATGGCTCGAAGGCTGTCGTCAAGCCTCAGTTGCTTGTTCAGCACACGCAATCCGGCCTCATTGCCCGACTCGATGCCCAAGTAGACCACGTAAAGCCCGGCATCGCGCAGACGGGCGAATAACTCCGGCTCCACCTCGTCGGAACGGCAACTGATCTTCCAGATCGCCTTCCCATAAAGCCCTTGTTCCTGGAGCGAATCGATAAACTGCGCTATCCAGCGCCGCCCGAACGGGCCCCAAACCGGAAAGTCGTCATCCTGAAACAGAAAGATGGACACCCCGTTCTCTTCGTACAGCGCTCTCATCTCCTGTACTACCTTCGCCGGGTTTCGCGTGCGGACCTTTTTCCCGGGCACCTGGCCATAAAACTGGCGGATGGAGCAGAACGAACAATCGCGGCAACAACCCCGGCTGGCGAGAATCGGACTGGCCTTCCGCCCGAGTACTGTCAAGGCCGACTCCAGCGGGCGGGCGGGAAAAGGAAGCTCGTCCAAGTCGGCGATCAGCGGCCGAGGCTCGTTGGCGATCGACCGGTCGCCGTCGCGATAGGCAATCCCCGTCACATCATGCCAGTCCCGGCCCTCGGCGAACCGCTGCATTAACTCCGCCAACGTGATCTCGCCTTCGAACCGGACGACGCTGTCGAGTTCCGGCACATCCCGCAATACCTGCTCATACCTGAGGCTGGGGTAGTGTCCGCCGGCACAGAAGTGACACGCGATGCCGTTGTCCCTTAGGTAGGCTGCCAGAGCATGAAACTGAGGCACGTAGTATTGGAAGATCAACGAAAACCCAACCAGCATCGGATTTGCAGATCGGATCGTTTCCAGGATTGACTCGCGTCTCTCGCGGAAGTCCAAAATGCGAACGGCGAAGCCGCGCCGGATGAGCATCGCGGCCACATACCCTAAGCCCAGATTCCCTTGCTCCTGAAACCCGACGAGAATTGCGTTCGGAAGGGTCA
>OMOG01000189.1:0-3302 GCA_900290305.1 Candidatus Sulfopaludibacter sp. SbA4 | reverse complement strand
GCGCGTGAAAGAATTGGACCGGCCAAGGGACTTTTCAACCGGCCAATCGACTTATTCGAAATCGCTTACGCTCGATCTCTCATTTTGGTCGCCATTGGCCGGTCAAAAGCCCCGGAACAACCAGCCGTTTGAACCAGGAGGCTATTAGGTGCCTTGCGTACCCTTGATGATCGCCAGCGCCTGCGTATTGGCTGTCATCAGGGCTTGTAGGACGCTTTGATTGAACTGCAACCCCACCACAGTCAGGCTGACTTGTTGATTCTTGTCCAGTTGTTCGTACTGCCAAGGTGTGATTGGGTCGCCAATCGGCCAATGAGGGAACGGAAACTTAATTTCTCTTTCTGGCATAGTGAACTCTCCTTTTTGGTTTGTGGGTTGCCACTCAGGGCATCCTTACGAGAAGAGTACACCCAAATACGATAGAACCAAATAAGATTTTAAGACTTTAATTTAATAATGTACTGTTAAGGACCAACCACGCGGCGGATCGAACCACGCCCACGACGCCGGAACCTCAGCGCCCGCTGGCGCCTCGACGGTCACTCCCCGCTCTTCACCCAATCTTCGTCGAATCGCACGTGCTTGATCGACTTCCCGGCCGCCACGAAATAACTGTACGTCACATGGATCGACCCATCCTTCGCCTGGATCACGGAAGGATAATGATACTGGTCGTCGACGGGCTTATCGGGCCGGCCGTCCAGGTGCCGCTTCCACTTCCACGTGGCGCCTTCGTCGTCCGAAATCGCGGCCGCCAGCGAGTACCGTCCCCGCTCGATGTCGTTGTACACCATGATCCAGTCGCCGTTGCGCAACCGGATCGCCTCCAGGCTCGTGCCCGGATTCGGTATGTCCGTATCGCGCGCCGGCGTCCACGTCACGCCATCGTCTTTGGAAACGCTCATCAGCGCGCGCTTGGGCGGAGGCCCGTTGTCGCGCAGATACGCCACCAGCGTGCCGTCCTTGTTGCGCACCACCGAGGGCTGCACGCAGCCGGCGCCCACAATCGGCTCGCTCCCGGTCCACGTGTATCCGCCGTCGTCGCTGATCCCCATGATGCCGAACGAAAAGCCGTCCGAGTACATGGGCACCAGAATCCGTCCCGAGGGCAACTGCTGCGGATGCGTGCGCGTGAACCATCCCATGCGCGAGAAGTATTCGTCCTCCGCGTGTTCGATCAGCTTGCGCGCGCGCTCCGCCAGCGGTCCGGAACCGGCGGCCGTTTCGCCGGCATATTCCCTGGTGCGCTCCGCGATGTTCTTGGGGATCAGCACGATGTTGTCCTGGAATTCCCACCGCGGCGGACTCGCGGGCTGCTGGTAATCGGTGGAGATCCGGTACTTCATGAGCGCGGTCTCCCACTTGTGCGCGATGATCAGCGGCCAGAGGAAGAACAGCCGCTGCCGCGAGTCCAGGAACAGCACCGGATTCGTCTCGGGAAATCCCGGCGTGTCGGCCATGGTGAAGCGCCCGGTCCACTTGCCGGTCGAGCGGTTCCAGCGCGCTCCCTGGATCAGCACGTCGTCCGCGGTGCGCTCGCCCGAGCCGTGGAACCAGCAGACCAGCAGGTCGCCATTGGGCAGTTCCACGATGGAGGACGAGTGGTTGTGCCACTGCTCGGGTTGAAAAATCAGCTCGCCGCTATATTGCGGCGCGGCCCACGCACACGTCACTCCGATCAGCCAAAGCGCGATGGTTCGCATGGGCCTCAGTATATCGAGCGGCCGTTAGGCATACAATGATGGCCATGAGTCTACTTGCACGGAGAAACTTTTTCGGCACCGTCCGCAACGCCGTGGCCGCCGGCGGAATTCTCGGCCAGTTTCGATCGCTTGGAGCGGCCCCCGCCACCACCGTCGAACGCGGCGAGGATTACTACGACAAGCTGGGCGTCACCAAGATCATCAACGCCGCCGGCACCTACACCGCGCTCACCGCATCCATCATGCCGCCTTCCGTTCAAGCGGCCGTCGCGCGCGCGGCGGAGCATCCCGTGCGCCTGGGTGACCTCCAGAAGGCCGCGGGCGAATACCTGGCGGGCAAGCTCAAGTGCGAGGCGGCCATCGTGACGGCGGGCGCAGCCTCGGGCCTCACGCTGGGCACGGCGGGATGCGTCACGGTCGCCAACAAGTGCGGCATTCGCGACATCCCCAACGAGGTTTCACACCTCAAGAACGAGGTCGTCATCCAGAAAGGGCACCGCTACGGCTACGACCAGGCCCTGTTCTGTTGCGGCGTCCGCATGGTGGAAGTCGAAACCATCGAGGAGTACGACAAGGCCTTCAGCGACCGTACCGTGATGGCGCATTTCTACAACGCCGCGGAGCAGGGCCAGATCGGCCGCGAGGACTGGATTCGCGTGGCGCACGCCCACGGAGTCCCGTGCTTCAACGATGCCGCCGCCGACGTCCCTCCGATTTCGAATCTCTGGAACTACACGCAGATGGGCTTCGACCTGGTTACCTTCTCCGGCGGGAAAGGCATCCGAGGCCCGCAGAACGCGGGTCTGCTCCTGGGCCGCAAGGACCTCATCGCCGCCGCGGCCGCCAGCAACAATCCGTTCGACGGAGTGGGGCGCGGCATGAAGGTGGCCAAGGAACAGATCGTCGGCATGGTGGCCGCCGTGGACTGGTTCCTCAGCCAGTCGGACGAGAGCTTGGAGAAGGAATTCCGCCGCCGCGCCGACCGCATCGCCGCGCATCTCAAAGACCTGCCGAGCATCGAGACCGAGGTCTCCATTCCGCCCGTGGCCAACCACGTGCCGCACCTGCTCATCCGCTACAGCCGGGACCGCTTGAAGATTTCAGCCCGCGACGTCATGATGGAGCTGAGGCGTGGGACCCCCTCGATCGAGCTGAATCCGTCCACCGGGAGCGCGAGGGGAGCTTCCGCCGGCATAACCACCGGCGTCAACACCATCGTGGTGGGAGTCTGGATGCTCCAGCCTGGCGAAGACATGATCGTGGCGCGCCGCCTGCACGAAGTTCTCGCCAAATCCGCCCACGCGTGAAGCATCCAGAAAAGACGCGAGCGCAACAAGCCACCTTCCCCTACCCCACAGGCGCTAGCTATCGACAATTCGTGCCTCTGCTGCAACTCGCAACTGCCATAGGCGGCGCGCACGCTCTGGGCGCGGAACTTCGCTCACCCGATCGTCCGCACAGTTTATCGGAGCGCCTGCTCTGGCGAACGCCATGCCACTCAGCCGCGATGGCACTGTGGCTCTCGCAATTCGGCCGGGACGGTGCCGCTCCGCTCGACGAGTAGCCTGTCCTTATACGAGAAACGCTTACCCGAGCACT
>OMOG01000194.1 GCA_900290305.1 Candidatus Sulfopaludibacter sp. SbA4 | reverse complement strand
TTGATATTCGCGGGCTTCAGGTCACGGTGGACGATGCCCTTCTCGTGGGCCGCGGCAAGGGCGTCGGCGATCTGCCGCGCGATGGCCAGTGCCTCGTCCTCCGGCAGCGGGCCGCTGACGTCGGCGCCCTCCACGAGTTCCATGACGATGGTGTTCTCTTCCAATCCGTAAATCTGCGCGATGTTGGGATGATTGAGCGCCGCCAGGGCCTGCGCCTCGTGCTGGAAACGCGCCAGGTAGCCGGCGTCGGCGGCGAGCGACTCGGGCAGAACCTTGAGCGCCACTTCGCGGTTCAGCTTGGTGTCGCGCGCGCGGTACACCTCTCCCATTCCTCCCGCGCCGAGCGGGGAGACGATCTCGTAGGGGCCGATTCTGGTTCCCGATGGCAGAGGCATGGGTCGTGGGCCAGTATACACCGTGCGGCGTGGGGGGATGTATGATGAACCGAAATGAGCCTTCGAAGCGTTGTATTGCTGACGGTGCTGCCCCTGGCTGCCCAGGAATATTTTCCGCCTCCCGACAGCGCGGGCGGATGGCGCACTTTGAGCGGCGCGGCGCAGATCCGCAAGACCGCGGGCATGGACCTGCAGAAGCTCGACTGGGCGTTCGAGTATGCGTCGCGCACCAGCCGGCACGGCGGGTTGCTGGTGGCGCGGCACGGATACCTGGTGTACGAGAAATACTACGGCAAAGGGAACCGGGAAGCGCTTCCGGCCATGGCGTCGGTGGGCAAGGCTTATACCAGCATCGCGTGCGGCATCATGCTGTCGGAGAAGCACGACCAGATTCCCGAGGGGCTCGAGACCAAGGTGTTCACCGAGAAGTACCTGCCAGAGGCGTTTCCGTTGAGCGATCCGCGGAAGGCCGAGATCAAGCTGGGACACCTTCTCAGCATGGCGTCGGGGATGCACGGAGAGGGCGGCAATCCGGGGTTCGTGAATTTCGAGCCCTCGGTGAAGCTCGATCCGGCGCCGCGCGCGGATCAGCCGTTGGACCAGGATCAGAGCGCGCTGCGGACGCCGATGTGGTGCGGCCCCGGCGAGGGATATTCGTACACGTCGCAATCGCCGCACGTGGCGTCGATCGTGCTGCGGCATTTGGTGGGGATGGAGATGCAGCAGTACATCGACGAGAAGTTGGCCAAGCCCATGGGATGGGGGCAATGGGGATACGCGCTCAATCGCGGCGACCGGAAGTTGCCGCACACGCCGGGCGGGGCCGATACGGCTATACGGTCGACCGACGTGCTGCGGTTCTGCTACCTGATTCTGCACAAGGGGCGGTGGGGCCGGCAGCAGTTGGCGCCCGCGGCTTACATCGAGATGGCGGGGAAGCCATCGCCCTACCAGAAGCACGCGCCGTTCAGCCTGATGTTCGAGGTGAACCAGGACGGGCACGTGGCGGGGGCGCCGCGGGATGCGTTCTTCAAATCGGGCGGGGGCGGGTATGGCGTGGTGGTGGTTCCGTCGCTCGATCTGGCGATCTACAAGATGGCGGGGAGCGACCAGCAGTATGGGTCGGCCTTGACGGGGATTGCGCAGGACTATAAATATGATGGGTCGCGGGATAACTGGAAGCCGGCGGCGAAGAGCCAGTTTAGCGATGGTCCGATCGGGACGGACGATGGTTTGCGGCGGACCATCGAGATGGTGGTGGCGGTGGTGGTGGGGTAAACACGGGCGGGTGACAGTGGAGACGGCAAAAGCGGGGTTTTGGCGCGCATTGTTTTGCGCCTCGTTAAGGCGTTTTGTTTGTGTGGGTTGCGGAGACGGCGGAAAATTGGGTGACGCGTGGGGCGCTGTTTTTTTACTCCACGCGTCACCCGTGCGGATGGTCTCGAATTGGTGTACGGCAAGGTCTCTGGCGGCAGAAACCTCGCGGGTCGCGGAGCGCCGGCTGAAGCCGGCGGCAGCCACGATTGGCTGCCCCACAGAGCAGCGGAGCCGCAACCAAACCGGGAGGGCGAGGAGCCAGAACTCAGGAGCCAGAAGCCAGAACAGCCCGGGAGCAGCGCATCGCGCCACCATGCGCCAGTTCATGACTGCGCCTGAAAATCTTTCTGGGCGGAAAAGAAATGGAGGTGTTGTAATACAGAGCAGCGGAGCCGCAACCAAAGGCCGACCAGGGGGTCGGCCGGGCCCAGTGGGCACCCCCGGGGGGTCCGCCCCACCAAATCGTCGCAGGCTGCGAAGACTTGAGAGTGTTGCAGTACAGGTGTGCATACATTACTCATTGGCTGTCCTTTACGGTCAGCGTTTTGAAATCCAGGGTGCGGCGCATGTTGCCGTACTTCAACGTCAACGTCTCGGAATCTACTGCCGCTTCCACGAACGGCCCGCCGAACAGCGGCCAGTGGTCGCGATCCAACGCCTGGCCGTAAGTGAATTCCATGCGCGCGCCGCGAAGGGATTGGAAGCGCACCGATGGGGTGGGCTCCAAGCGAATGTCCAAAGGCAGCGCCAGAATCGCCTTGCGGAATTCCTCCATCCCGCCGAACTCCGAGCGCGCCGCCACCTGCACCACCATACCGTTCTTGAGGTAGGGGCTGAACAGGCGCTTGTCTCCGCCCTCGAGCGGCTTCCACGCGTACGGCTGCAGCGGCCGGCAGGCAATGAGAGCCTCTCCGCCGCGCGCGAAGATCCACCCCGACGGATCCTCGCGCAACTCCGCCAGGTCCTTCGAGAAGAACCCGTTGATGTGCGGAAAACGCGTGTCGGGCGGAATGTCATAGAGCACGATGACGCTGTCGCGGTCCTGAAAGATCTTCTCGTAGGGCGAGCCGCCCACCAGCTTGTCGGGCGAATCGTAGCTCTTCTTCGAGCTGACCACACCCGCCATCCCGGTATCCGGCGGAAACGTGAAGTACGTCTCCAACTCGCGCAGGGACGAATACGGATGCAGTGTGAAGAGCGTGTTGTGCACGCCGCGCGCGTCGGGCACGTACCACGTCACATCCCAGGAGTGCTCCTGGATGGGCTGCAGGGTGCCGCCCTGGTCGGAGCCGACGGCGTACTCGCGCCGCAGGTAAGTGGTCTTGTAGACCGGGCCGTGCAGGTCGTCGAAAAAGCGCCAGCGGTTGCGCGTCCGCTTGCGCTCGTAGTGGGTGTACGGCTGCGAACGGTCGGTGGCGATGCGCTTCAGAATCTCGGGCGGCTCGTAGGCGCTGGCCAGCACGTAATAAATAATGTAGCCGCCGGGCGGATCGAGCGGGTGGCCCTGACCGAAGAGCACCCATCCAAAATCGCTCGACGGGTTCTGCCATTTTTCGATCACCGGCACGTCGTACACCCGCGAGTGCGCGCCCACGTAGATGCCGTCCAGGTCCTCGGCGGCATAATCGGCGATCACGTAATCGAGCATCATGGCGGCGCGCTTCTTCATCGCCGGATCCTTGGCCCACTCCGCCAGATACGACAGCGACAAAAAGTAGAGGCCCATGTAGTGCGGGCTATCGTACTCGCCCTGCCCACGGGTGGTGGTGAGCCGCACCCACGACTCGATCCACCCTGCCGCCTCGCGCAGATTCTCCGCCGACGATTTCCCCGTGTACCATTGGCCGCCATCCTGGTCGGGCCACAGTTGCGCCATGAGGTACAGGCTGGTGTAGTAGAGCAGCCAGTGATTCTCGGTGTCTCCGCGATACGGCATGTAGGTGCGGAACGATTGCCGCAGCGCGTCGCGGGCGGATGCGGACAACTGGCCGCGATCGAGGTAAGCGATCGCGGTGACGGGGAACATCCAGAACATGTCGCCGGTGGGCCCGGCGGCCAGCAACTCTTCCAGGCGTCGCGAGCACAGCGCGGCATCTTCGTGAAGCTTCAGTTTGGCCGCGATGTTGGCGTAGCCAAGTTGGCTGGGGTCTTTCGGATGGGCGTAGGTTTCGATGACGGAGCGCGCGCGCTGCTCGAACTCCGGAGTGGCCGCGGCGAGCGCGGGGGCGATCAGGCAGCACAGCCACACGAGGCGCCTCATCGTGTTACCCCCTGCGGCACGAATTTCATGCGGTAGATGGCGCTTCCCTCGAGGCCGTCCCTGGTCCACGTGCGGCCGTAATCCTGCGAAACGTAGAGCGCCTCTTCGTGAACGCTGGCATATATCCGTCCGGGCTTCGCGGGGTCGAATGCCACGCTCCAGACGGTGGGCGCGGGAAGGCCCTGATTGCGCAGTTGCCACGTCTTGCCGCGATCCTCCGAGATGGCGACGCCGATTCCCCATCCGGCCACCGCGACCCGACCGGAATTGGCCGGATCGAAGCTGATGTCGTACACGTTCCGGCCGACCGCGAGATTCCCATTGCTCTCGAAGGTCACGCCGCAATCGGTGGAGGCGAAGAGGCCGCTGCCTTCGGTGGCGGCCAGCCAGAAGCACGCATCGTGCGGCGACTGCTCGATATGCAGCACCTGGATGCCGGCCGCGCCGGCGAGACGCCAGGATTTTCCGCCGTCTTCGCTGCGGAAGATGCCTTCTTCGTTGCCGGCGATGAGGACTCCGGCGCGGCGGCGGTCCACGCGAAGGGCGGCCGTGTACTTGCGGTGCAACCCGGCACTGGCGTCGCCCCACGTGGCGCCGCGGTCGTGAGTGACTCGAATGCCCGCCGTGTGGCTGAAGTAGATGGCGCCCGGCGCGTTCGGGTCCACGGCGACATCGAGCAACTCGGTGACGTCGCTGCCGGTGAGGATCTTCCAGCGCTCGCCGTGGTCCGAGACGCGCAGCAGGCCGTTACCGGCGGCGGCGTACAGTATCGACGGGTCGTCACGATCGTAGTCCAGGGCTGCGACGAAGGGATGATTGAATCCGGCGTGCCGCCACTCGCCCGCGGCGGCTTTGACGAAGATGCCGCTGGGCGGGAGTTTGGCGCCTACGACATAGTTCTTCGTCGTGGCGCCGCAACTGTACAGGGTGAACTGCGCGAGCGCCGGGATGGGGAGGGTCGCCAATAGGAGGAGCTTACGCATTCTGGTCCACTTTAACAGGAGTGGGGTTGCGGCAGACAGCGGGGCCCCGGCCGGTGAGGCGGAAAGGGATCCTATTTCGGGGTGGGTGACGCAAGTGACGCATTTTTCCGGGTGAGTGGAAATATTATTATGATGGGGTTTAACCTTTTTATTTTCTGTGGATTGCGAGGACGGTCGGAAATCGGGAGACGCATCTGGAGCGATTTTTTCATATAATGCGTCACCCAAACTAATGTAGAGGTGGTGGTGGCTTTCGGCTTGGAATTCTGGCTCGAACTGCCGTTGGTGGCGCACGTTCTTCCTCCCCAATTTAATTGCAGCACACCAGCGGCGGGAATCCTGCAGCGGAGGGGGCGTTTGCTGGGCTAAGTGATTGAATTCAAAGACTCGACTTTATTTTCTGGGTTGGTGACTCGCGGCGGGGGCTTCGCACACCCACCGAGGGCGGCGGGGAAGTCTTGCTTTTTCAGATGGTTCGGGGGGAGACTTCACCGCGGAGCACCGGCGCCGACCGTTGGTAATAAGCCCGGGCCGCGTGAATCTGCGCCAGGGTGAGATGCTCAATCCTGGCCGCGATCTCCGCGGAAGACGCACTGACGGAAGCGATCTTTCCGGCTCCAGCGAACCCGACGTGAGGCGCCTTCGTCTGTATTTGGGCGAGGACGCGAAGGTGCAGAAGAAATGGGCCACGGATGAACGCGGATGAACGCGGATGAACACGGATGAACACGGATGAACACGGATAGAAAACAGGGCAATTGTCCGTGTTCATGGGCGTTCATTCGTGGTCAAACCCCTTTGTTCAAGCCGCGGATTCGCCGAAACGGTTAAAGCACCCGAGCAGGCGCGGGCCGAAGAACCGCGTCATAATACCCACTGATGTCACTACCAGTTTCTCCCCGCCGGAAATTCCTGCGGACCTGCGCTGCGGGCGCGGCGGCGGCTTCATGGGCCCAGACCGAACGGGCGCGGCCCAACATCCTGTATATCCACTCGCACGATACCGGGCGGTATCTGCAGCCTTACGGGCATGCGGTGCCGGCGCCGAACCTCCAGCGCCTGGCCGAGGGCGGCGTGATTTTCCGCAAGGCGTTCAACGCCGCGCCCACGTGCTCGCCCAGCCGCGCCAGCCTGCTCACCGGCATGTGCCCGCACAGCAACGGCATGTTCGGCCTGGCTCACCGCGGGTTCGCGCTCAACGACTACAAACAGCACATCCTGCACACGCTGCGCGGAGCGGGATACTACTCGGCTCTGCTAGGCCTGCAGCATATCGCCAGGGACGCCGCGGCGATCGGCTACGACAAGGTGATGCCGTTCCCGGGGAATCACGTGGAGGATGTGGCTCCAGCCGCGGCGGAGTTTCTGCGCGGCAGCCACGCGGCCCCGTTTTTCCTGGACGTCGGATTCTTCGAGACGCACCGCGAGTTCCGCAAGCCGGGGCCCAAGGAAGATGCGCGCTACTCGATTCCGCCGGCGCCGATTCCCGACACGGCGGAGACGCGCGCGGACATGGCCGCCTTCAAAGCCAGCGCGCGTGTGATGGATGAAGGCGTGGGCGTGGTGCTCGAGGCGCTGGAGGCAGCGGGGCTCTCCGGGAACACGCTGGTAATCTCGACCACCGATCACGGCATCCCATTCCCGGCCATGAAATGCAACCTGACCGACCACGGGATGGGGGTGTCGCTCATCATGCGCGGGCCGGGCGGCTTTGCCGGCGGGCCGGGCTTTTCCGGAGGTAAGGTCAACGACGCGATGGTTTCCCACCTCGATCTTTTCCCCACCATTTGCGAGCTGGCGAACATCGAAAAGCCGGGCCGGCTGCAGGGAACGTCGCTGATGCCGCTGATTCGCGGCGAGCGAAAGGAGGTCCACGAGGAGATCTTCGCGGAGGTGAATTACCATGCGGCATACGAACCCGCGCGCGCCGTGCGGACGCACCGCTGGAAATACATCCGGCGCTTCGACGGGCGCACGCATCCCAACCTGCCGAACTGCGACGACGGATTCAGCAAGACCTACTGGCTGGAGAATGGCTGGCGCGAGCGCACGGTGGACGCGGAGCAACTGTTCGACCTGGTATTCGACCCGAACGAAACGCGCAACCAGGCGAGCGACCCGCAGGCGCGCGCGGCGCTGGCGGAAATGCGGGGCCGGTTGGAGCGCTGGATGCGGGCGACCAACGACCCGCTGCTGCACGGGCCGATTGAAGCGCCGAAGGGCGCCACGGCTAACGATCCGGAAGGGACATCGCCGAATGAACCCCCGAAAGTGATTGGGTAGCAGGACAGGACTCCTGGCCTGTCTGTGTTATTCCTATACTAATCAGGCACTCTATGAAAAGACCCGTTCTCCTGCTTCTGGCAGCCGCGCCTTTGCTGGCCGCGGCCGTCGATTACGCCGCCGAGGGCACTCTCTGGTGGGCGCACATCCAGTTCCTCGCCGACGACAAACTTCAAGGGCGCAACGTCGGCACCGAAGGATTCCAAAAGGCCGTGGATTACGTGCGCACGGAGTTCGAACGATCGGGACTGAAACCCGCGGGCACTGCGGGCTACCTGCAGCCGGTGAAATTCGAGACGCGCCTGCTGGTGACGGAGGAGTCGAGCATCGCGCTGGTCCGCGACGGCAATGTCGAGCCGTTGACGCTGGGAACGGACGCCACGCTCAACGCACGAGCCGGCGCGGCCGACACGGTGGAAGCGCCCATGGTGTTCGTGGGGTATGGGTTGGCGATTCCCGAGGCGCACTACGACGACCTGGCGGGACTCGATCTGCACGGCAAGATCGCGGTGTACGTAAATGGTCCGGGGCCGGCCAATGCGCCGGGGCCGCTCAAGTCGCACTATTCCTCGGCGGTGGAACGGTGGGCGGCGCTGCACAAGGCCGGCGCGGTGGGAATCGCCACGATCCAGAATCCGCGTGTTCCGGCCCCCGGCGCCGCGGGCGGCCGAGGAGCGGCCACGGGCGATGCGGCTGGGGCGAATGCGGCCGATGCGGCCGGTGGTGCGGGCGGGCGCGGCGGGCGAGGTCCGGCGCAACCGGTGTTCGGGCTGGCCGATCCGGCGCTGCAGGAGTCTGGCGGACAGGCGGTCGCGATCGCGATCAATGCGCGGGGAGCGGAAAAATTCTTTGCCGGAAGCGGCCACACTTTCGAGGAGATTCAGAAGCTGGCAAGGGAAAATGCGCCGCTTCCGAAGTTCCCCCTGGCAGCCTCGCTGCGGGCCAAGACCGTGGTGAAGCGCGATTCGGTCGAAGCCCCGAACGTGGTGGGGCTGCTGCCGGGGTCGGATGCCAGGCTGAAGGACGAATACGTGGTGTTTTCGGCGCACCTCGACCACCTGGGCGTCGGCCGGCCGGTGAACGGCGACAGCATCTACAACGGCGCGATGGACAATGCATCGGGCATCGCGAGCGTTCTGGAGGTGGCGCGCCTCATGAAGCAATCGGGGGCCAAGCCGAAGCGCTCGGTTCTGTTCCTGGCGGTGACGGCGGAGGAGAAGGGCGAGCTGGGGTCGAGGTATTTCGCCGCGCATCCCACGGTGGCGGAGGATCGCATCGTGGCGGATATCAACCTGGATATGTTCCTGCCGCTTTATCCATTAAAGTACATTGAGGTGCAAGGGCTGGGCGAATCGACCCTCGGCGAGACGGTTCGCGCTGCAGCCAAAGAGTTGGGTGTGGAGGTGCAGGCCGACAACGAGCCGGAGCAGAACCGCTTCATTCGCAGCGACCAATACAGCTTCATCCGCCGCGGCGTGCCGGCGCTGGCGTTCAAGTTCGGCTACGCGATGGGATCGCCGGAGGAGAAGATCCGCAAGGATTGGGTGAGGGACCGCTATCACCGGCCTTCGGACGACCTGGAGCAGCCGGTGGACAAGGCCGCCGCGGCACTGTTCGATCGCGTGATCCTGGGGCTGATCGAGAGGGTGGCGGACGACGCGGCGCGTCCGCATTGGTACGAGAGCAGCTTTTTCCGGCGGTTTGCGGAGCGGTGAGGGCGGGTGACTCGGTCCGAGAGAGCGATTTTGACGCGGAGACGCGGAGGAACCGAGACAAGCGCGGAGGAAGACAAAGAGACAACCTGAGAGAACGGAGGGAGCGGAGGTTCGCCGGCGGCCGCGTGACGAGGGCGTCCCGGCCCAGAGGGCACCCCGACCAGGGGGTCCGCCCTACCAATCCGCCGACAAAGCGATCACCTGGGTCAAGACGATGCCCACCTCGATTTTTTTCTCACGACCGCGGAGTCGCGGAGATCAGCGCGGAGAGAAAACAAGAGAAAGCCGAGAGCCGAGCAGGCGGAGGAAGCGGAGGGACGGGGAATGTCGCCGAGTTTTTGCACGGTTCCTAATCGGCCTCTTTCCTGGCCTGGGCGCGGGCATCGAGCTTCAATTTCCAGGGCAGCAGAACGCGCAGGGCAAACAGGTTGAAAGCCGCCAGGATGACGGCCATGAGAAACCGGTCTTCGGCCACCGCCGCTCCCAACACGCCGGTGTTCCAGATGCTGGCGGCGGTGGCGGTGCCGTGAACGTTGCCCTCGGCCTTGAGGATGGCTCCGCCGCCGATGAATCCGATGCCCGCGACCATTCCCTGGATGACGCGCGACTGCGCCTCGATGCTGTTGTGATACTGCGGTACAGCCAGCAGGAGGTAGCCGCAACTGGCCATGGCCACCAGGGGGAAGGTCCGCACGCCGACGCTGTGCGCCTCCTTCTCGCGGTACCAGCCGACCGGCAGGGCCAGGACGTACGCCAGAGCGAGTTTGCCGATATCCTGCAAGTCGGCGGACCAGTTGATTGCGGTTGCCATACGTGCTTTATACCACCGAACGGGGCGCAGGCAGGCGATGGGTCCGATTTTCCTTTTCAGCCTAAAACATTTGATGTAGATTATGTTATATGCAGAGCAGTAGCGATTCGTCCATCTGGCGCAGCCTGGCGGTGGCCTTCGGCGACGGCCTGGCCTTCGGCGTCGGGGTAAAGCTGTCTCAAAACGCGGTCCGCCAGAAGGGCGCGCCGCCACGCTCGGGTTCGGGCTCGGGTTCGGGCGATTTGCCGGAGCGCCTGGCCAACGTCGAGCAGGCCATCAAGCGCATCGAGAGGGCGCCGGCGGCCGCCCCGGCGGGCATGGACCAGAAGGTCCTGGAAGCCATCGTCAATGCGCTCGAAGCGCGGCTCAAGGAGCATGCCGGGCAGGTGGAGCGCCGGCTGGCGGACCTGGAAGCCAAAATGGCGATCGAGCTGAAGGCGCTCGACCAACAGGACCACGCGGTGGCGCAGAAGGTCACGGCGGACCTGAATGCGATCGAGGGGCAGATGATTTCGCTCAACCGCGAATTCGGCGAAGCGGTGGCGCGAATCGTGGCCGAACAGGTGACGTCGCAGGTGGAGGCTCGCGCGGCAGCGATGGAGAGCAGCCTGGAGGGACGGATCGCCGCGGCAGTGGATCGGGCGGTGGAGCAGCGTGTGGCGGAGATGGTGAACGCGCGGCTGGAGCCGGTGGAGCGGCAACTGCGCGAAGAGGCCGGGGAAAAGGATCGCGAGATTGCCGAACTGCGGCAGCAACTCTCGGACGCCGATGCCAACATGCTCGACCTGGTTTCGGGAATCGGGCAGATCTGCCGCCAGGCGGCGGAGCGAATGGGGCATCCGGCGCCACCGGCCGCATCGGGTGGGTCGGAAACCGGCGTTACCAGGATGATGCTGCGGCCTGCGTAACGGTTGGCTGCAAGGGCCGACTGACAGTCGGCCGATGCCGGGCTAAAACCCCGGCAAGTGACAGGCGACAAAAAACGATCGCCTGTCCCACCTCTGACGTCGCAGGGTGCGACGACTCGAGAGTGTGATAGTACAAAGACTGGCAAACCGTTCGTATAATCGTACTCGGGTGACCGCCGCCGTCGCGTTCTTCTTCTTCGCCGCCGTCAATGCGGAACAACGGGCCATCGATCGCCTCGCCCGCGAAGTTCCGCAATGGCAGCGCGAGAATCACTGCTATTCCTGCCACAACAACGGCGATGGCGCCCGCGCGCTCTATGCCGCCGCGCGCAGGGGCTACACCATTCCGGAAGGGGCGCTCGACGATACGACGCGTTGGCTGCTCGCTCCCGCGGGATGGGACCACAATCCGGGCACTCCGGGCTTCAATAATGCCAAGCTCGCGCGCATCCAGTTTGCGGCGGCGCTGGCGGAGGCGTTCGCGAGCGGCATGGCTTCGCGGGCGGCGATGATCGAAGGCGCCCGGCTGCTGCCCGGCGATCAGGAAGCGGACGGGTCATGGAAGATCGATACCGGTGGCGCACCGGGAGCGCCGGCGACGTACGGGATCGCGCTGGCTACTTACATGGCGCGCCATTCGCTGGAAACGGCCGGCCCGGCGGAGTTCGCGGAGCCGATCGCGCGCGCCAACCGGTGGTTCGAGGCGGCCCGGCCGGGCAGTGTACTGGATGCGGCGGCCATCTTGCTCGCCCTGCCGCGGTCGGAGGCGGCAAGGCGCAAGTGCCTCGACCTGGTGCTGAGCGCGCAGTCCGGCGACGGCGGGTGGGGGCCGCAGGTCCACGCCCCAGCCGAGCCCTTCGACACCGCGATCGTGCTGTTGGCGCTGGATGCGATCGGCGATCCCAGCAGTACGGCCAAGGCGGCAGCGAGCGGGAGGGCGTTCCTGGCGGCGCAGCAGCAAAGCGACGGGAGCTGGCTCGAGACCACGCGGCCTGCCGGACAGATCAGCTACGCCGAGCACATTTCGACAACGGCCTGGGCGCTCGATGCGTTATTAGTGACGGGTGCGAAACGGCAGTGAAACGGTCTCGCGGGGAAGGGATTTGGTGATGGGGTCGAACGTGTCCACGTCGAATGCGCGGCCGATGTGGTTGCCGGCCAGGTCTTCGAGCGTGGTCTGGACGGTCACGCGGTAATCTCCGTCCTTCCACGGCTCCCGCGGGGTGAAACGCCACTCGGTTTCTTCGCGCTCCACGGCAATGGTTCCGGCGACCGGGCCGTGGGGCCCGGCGACCTCCAGCAGGTGCTGCAGGAGGGCGTAGTCCATGGGCTTGGGAAACTGGATCACCAGCGGCCCGGCGGAGCCGGCGCGCGGGGCGGCGATGCGCCACGTGGCCGTGTCGGGTGGCGTGCGGTCCGGCGGGACGACCCGGAATTCCTTGCGGAACTCTTGGGCGAGCGGCGCGCCGCGGCCGTCGGGCCAGTCGCGGTCGATCAGCAGGGTGTAGTGCTTGCCCGCCTGGATGGACGGCCCGATTTCCTTCAGCGGCCGCACCTCGCGCTTGATGCGGCCCGGGTCGAAGAGGACGGTGAGGCGCGTGCTGTCACGGTCCCACAGCTCCTCGTCGAGCTCCAAAAACGGCAGGACGACCAGTGCGCCGGCCGCATCCAGCAGGTGAATCTTCTGCCAGGCGCGGCCTTTGCTCATGGGGGCCGAGAAATACACGTAGAACTTCAACTGGTTCTCGGGCAGGACGTTGATGGAAGGGTACACGTGCGCGACCCGCGTGGTGGCAGCCGGAGCCGCGGCCTTGGGAACCTCGAAGACGGCTTCGATGGGCGCGGATTCCGGCGGGTGGAAGACTGCACGCACGCGCATGCCGGGCGCGACGGGAAAGCGGGGGTGGAATACCAGCGACCCCCCGTCCACGGAATAGGAGCCCAGCATGGCGGGCACGTCGCCCTCGCCCGCGAAGACCTGGAAGAGAGAGGGCCAGCCGTCCGCAGGGGGAGCGGCGGGCTGCCATCCTTCGATGCGGAAGGCGCCCGCCTCCATGCGAATTGCGATCTGCTGCGCGGCGCAGGGGAGAGCCGCGAGCAAGAAAAGCAGTAAGGGCCACGGATGAACACGGATAAACACAGATAACCGGATTGGCTTCTTATCCGTGTTCATCTGTGTTCATCCGTGGCCGAATTTTGGAGGACCTACGGCAGCGGAACCGTGCGCAGGTCGAGCGAACTGCCGCTGGCGATGAGCACCAGGGCATTGGCATCGTCGAACTTATCGAGCTGCTGCACGCCCTTCAGGCTGGCGATGGTCTCATACGGCACGCCCGTGATCTCGGTTTGTCTGGTGATGGGCTGGAAAGTCTCCAGGTTGTCGGCCGGCAGCTTCATCACGCCGCGAGCGCTGTTGGCCATCAGGATGAAGTGCTTGCCGTCCTTGGTGTAGACGATCATGTCGAGCGGCCGGTTGCCGGCGCCGAGCTCCGCGATGGTGGTGCCCTTCACCTTGCTGCCGGGCTTGAGGTCGGAGACCGGAATCTTCACCAGCGGCGTGCAGGTGTAGGCGGCCAGGATGCTGGTCTGGTGGTCGATCTCGTAGGGGACGAAAGTGCGCACCGGAGCGTTGGTCTCAAAACGGCCGTGCGAGCCGTGCCAGATCTCGATGCCCGCGGCCTTGGTGGCTTCGGTGAAGGGGTACGGAATGGAGCGCAGGCTGGACGAAAACTCCTCGTTGGAGAGACCCGCGACATACACGTTGCCATTCACGTACTTCACCGAGGTGATGGTTTCCAGGCGCTGCCGGCTGGCCTCCGCGGGCCCATCCGGAAGGCTCACGGACGCGTGCTTGATGTTCTCGAGCGAGACTTCGGTGATTTTGCCGGCGGCATCGGCGCGCAGAATCATGGGAACGGCATCCGGACCGCGGCCGCGCGAAACCGAGAGGTAAACGTTCTTCGAAATCGGGTTGACCACTACGTCCTGAATCAGGATCTGGTCGGCGGACGTGCCCAGCAGCGCCGCGACTTTATCATTGACCCCCTTGATCTCCAGGCTGCCACCGGACCGGGCCGGCGTGCGATCGCTCACATCCAGCGCCATGATGGCAGCGCCCTGGGAATCGCCTACGAACAAAATGCCGTCCGGCCCGAATGCCATCGGCCCGGCCGATTTGAGCGGGGCTTTGCCGGTCTGCATGCTGCCGCTCGAGGCGCCAAAAGCGAGAACCGCCGCGCAGCACAAACCCGCGGCCAGTCCGGAAAGAGAATACGAGAGTCTCACAGTGACAGTCCCTCCTCTTGGGAATTGGCTCAATGCTATCACAAAGGCGGGGGCTGGGGGTTAGGGGTTGGGGGCGGGTTAGGGAAATGTGCTCGCTTCGCTCTGCCGACTTGTCCGGGGCGCTGGAACCAACGGACCGCTGTTGATCAATCGACCCGCAAGCGGCCGAGGCCGTCCTGCCCCTGTGCCACCATCTGCAGCAGGTTCGACAGGGAAGCCTGCATGCCTCCCAGAGGGCCCTCCATTCGGGAGATGACATCTTTGTGCAGGCGCAGGAAAAGTTGAACCAGTTCCGGGTCCCGCCACCCGCATTGGGTTTCCTCTTCGATGATCTGGAGCGCCCTGGCGTCGGAGAATGCGGGCTTGTAGGGACGCGGACTGGTCAGCGCGTCGTAGATATCCGCGATTTGCATGACGCGAGCCAGCATCGGGATCTGGTCGCCCCGCAGCCCGTCGGGGTAGCCCGAGCCGTCCCAGCGCTCGTGATGGTGGCGAATGATGGGAAGGACCGGCGCGAGCGACTTCATGGGGCGGCAGATTTCTTCCCCGCGCGCCGAGTGACTCCGCATCACGATCCACTCCTCGGCGGTCAGCTTGCCGGGCTTGAACAGGATCGAATCGGAGATGCCCACCTTGCCGACGTCATGCAGGTATCCTCCCCGGTAGAGAGCCAGCAGACTCGCACGGGCAAGCCCCATGGCGACCCCCATGGCGACGGCCACCCAGGCCAGGCGCTCACAGTGTCCCGCCGTGTGGCGGTCCCTTTGTTCGACCGCTACCGCAAGCCCGAAAAGGATCTCCTCCGTCTCGCTGACCGTGAACTCGTCGAGGGCCGGTGCATCGGGTTGGCCGGCCGGTCCGAAGATCTCGCGCCACGACTGCGTACCACGGACCAGTACGGGCCCGCAGGAACGGCCGTTTCCAATATTCAGGGTTTGATTATCCGTTTTATAATCCATGGAACTGTTGGATATATCGGCCTGGATCTGAAAAAGACTAGAGTACTAAGGCGAAATTTGTATGTTTTAGATGTATTAGTGCCTCACCGCCGTAATGGCTCGCCATCCGGAATTGCCCGCGGCGTCATAGGCGCGTACGGTAATGACCGTATTGCCTACCAGGAGAGGTACAACTGCGGACCACGTAGAGGTGCCCGAGACAGTACCCGCGTCTCCGTTGGAGGTAGACCATTTCACGGCCGTGACCCCCACATTGTCGCTGGCCGTGCCGCTGATGGGGAGCGACGCGGAAGAAGTGGAGACGATGGTGGCGCCCGGCGATGTGATGGAGAGCGAGGGCGGCGTGGTGTCGGTCACCGGGGGCGTGGCCGGGGGTGTCACCGGGGGTGTCACCGGGGGGACGGGCGGCGTGACCGGCGGCGTGACGGGTGGCGTGACGGGTGGCGTGACGGGCGGAGTGACCGGCGGAGTGACTGGCGGCGTCACCGGTTGCACGCCGGCGCTGCCGTAGAGGGCCTGTATGCCGGCGATGTCGTCGTCCGTGAGCCCGGTGGCAAAGTGATAGTAAGGATACATCACGGCGCCGGGCTGGCTGGTATGCCCCAGTCCGAGGGCGTGTCCCGCTTCGTGCAGGGCCACGGTGAACAGGTCCACGTCGGGCGGCGCCGGATAGAACGTGTGGGCCAGGACCCCCGGCGTGAACGGGTAGCCGTCGCCATGGTCGCCGCTGGCGAACAGGAGCGTGATGGTGCGCACGGCATCCGCCTGGCTGCCCGGCGAAAGGCGGATATTGGCGTACTTCTCCCATTCGCTGAAGGCTCGCTCGATCTCGCTGCGCACCGTGCTTTCGTCCAGCTTCGGCGTCACGGACTCGAAGAAGTATTGCAGTGAAACTCCGCCCCCCGGGTCTTGAGGCCAGCCCGTGCCAACCTCGACGTAATCGGCGATGGGCCCGGCATCGGTGAGGGCCCCGGCACATCCCAGCACGGGATTGCCCGCGACCAGGTCGGTCGAGGCGGGCATGATGTACGCCACGTCGTCGGACGCGGCCAGCCCGGCGATGTCGCTTCCGGTGACCACGAGCTGTCCGGGGAGCAGGTCGGGATTGTCGATGATGTCGAAGCCGTACGCCCCCACCAGCACGCGGGCATCGTCCATGGCCACGTCCGCGTGAAACACCACCAGGTAGGCGCTGGCCGAACTGTCCGCCAATGCCGGACTGATCTTGTCGGCGGCGGCGAGGGGCCCGGCCCAGGTCACGTCCAGACCCCGGAGATCGGCAGTCTGGCTGGAGGAGACCATCAGGCCCGAATCCGGCACATAGCCCAGGATGCGGATCCCCCGGCCGGTGAGCTCGGCGCGGATGACAGGCCCGGGATGAGTGCGGAATTGCAGGATCAGGTGCTGGTGCGCCGGCAGGGTCGCGAGGCCGGTGGATCGCCGCGGAGGGCACGGTCCCTTTCCACAAGCTTTGAGCCGGAGGCTGCCTTGCGCCCACCCGCCTGGGCTCAGAAGGAACAGCGCCAAGGCGACGGTCCATAATTTCATCATTTGAAGCTCCGATTATCCTTTTCGGGTTATCGGAGCATTTCTTGAGGCGGACGCCAGGGGGCGGCTTACTTCTTCTTACTGGTGTCCTCCGTCTTCGCGGGCGGCGGCGGAGGGGGCGGCGGCGTGTAGACCGGGGCCGGTGCGGGCCGCGACTCCTGGTGTTGCGGAGGCGGCGGAGGGCTGGCCGGCGGGGGTGTGGGCCGCGATTCCTCGCGACGCTCCGGAGGGGGCGGCGTGTAGACCGGGGCCGGTGCCGGCCGCGGCTCCTGCCGTTGCGGAGGTGGCGGGGGGCTGGCCGGCGGGGGTGTGGGCCGCGATTCCTCGTGGCGCTGCGGAGGCGTCGGCTCCTGCTGGCGCTGTGGAGACGGCAGGGTGTAAGGCGATGGTGTCGGCCGCGGCTCCTCCTGGCGTAGCACGCGCGGCGGATTGACCGGGGCCGGGAAGATGTAGAACGCTTCTGGTACGGGCGTCGAGGGATCCGGTGGCGGCGGGTTGGATGCCGAGGGCTGGGGCTCCGCCGGGGCCGCGTCTACGGACCTTAATTCCGCGCCTCGAATCGGCGTGGCGGGCCGGATCTCCAGCGGAAGCTCATGCCGGACGAAGACCGCCCGCTGGGCGATCTCCGGAGGCGGAGCCGCCACCTTGGTTCCGAGCGGGTTGACCCGCCCCAAATAGCTCGCGCGGGTTGGGCTGGCGTCCACCACGGTCACGGCCTGGACGTTGGCGGTTGCCGCCGGAGGAATCCGCAGGGCCGCCGGCGCCACCGGGCGGGCCCCCACAAAAACCTGCTGCGGAACCACGGTCAGAAAACTTCGGTTGATGTAAGAGACTTCGGCCTGGTTGCCGTCGTTGACTCTCCGCAAATACGCTTGGCTGGCCCGGTAGGCGGGGTGGAAGATCTCGCCGGGCCCCAGCGGCATCCACGCCGCAAGGCGGCCTCCCCGCCCCGCTACCGAGGCGCTGNNACAGAAACGCCACCAGCGCCGGCGCGTACACCGGACGAATGGCGCGATTTCCCGGCACCCACTCCCAGCCGTAGCGGGCCCACACCCAGCGTCCGAAGTGGAACGGCGCGAAGCCCCAGGGTGCGCCGTCAATCCAGGTCCAGCCCCACGGCAGGATGTAGGCCCAGCGGCCGTTGCGGTAGGGCGCCCAGCCGGCAGGCATTCCGGGCGGCACCCACACGGTCCCATAGGCGGCATCGGTGCTCCAGGTGCCGCACGCCGCCAGGTCTTCGGAGCCCACCATCTCCGGCGGCACGTAGTTCCCGGAGATTTCCAGCTCGTGTTCGGTCAACTGGTCACGGCCCACGCACCAGTCCTCCCACGGATCGGGGTCGGGAGGCTCCTGGATGTCCGCCACGTCCTGGTCGGCCACCAGTTGCAGCATGCGGTCCGGGCGAACGGTGAACACCCGCCCGTTGCCGCTCACCTCCGCCTGGCCCTCCCGCACGGTGACGGAGGTGGCATTGTGCGCGACATCGACGTCAATGCGGTAGCCGCCGGGCTTGAGGACGTTCATGGCGCCGTTGGGCGTATCGACTTCGATGACCTCGTCCTCGTCCATGCTGGGGACCCGCAGATACAGGGTCCCCTGCGAGACGCTCATCTGCGCCACGCGGTCGTCGAGATTCAGGATGGCGAAGGCGGTCTGCGGCGCCAGGTGGATGGCGGTGGCGCCGACGTGCAGCTCGGCGCGCGCCTCGCGGTCGGTCCACAGGCGGTCGCCGGTCGAGAGCGGATAGTTCAAGATGGCCGGCGCCCAATCTTCGACGCCCGGCGGCCGGAAGGAAACCGTACCGTCCAGATAATTGAGGCGCGCCACGCGCGCAGGCGGGTCGGCCGGTTCTTGGGCTACGAGCATTCCGGCCACCGCGAGAGGCATCCAACAGCCGATCAGAATCCGCAGTTTCATATGGCCTCCCTGCAATTCCAGTTTGAGAGTAGACCCAATTCCGGGTGGTGGCAATAGCACTTACTAGTCAGTGGGGAGTGGTTCGTTTGGTACAAGCTGTTGGCAGGCGAAAGCGCCTGCCCCACTCAACCATTCCCGGGCCATCTCGACGGATTCGAACAGGCGGAAGTAGTCCCCCCGGCTCTCCTCGGCAGCCATTTCGTGGAACCTGCTGCTGAACCGGACACTGCCCGGCGTACACACAACGGCCAGGCGGATGCGGTAGTTCCGCAGCTTCTGCAGGATGGCGCCGGCCTCTCCCGAGCTTAAGTCAAAGAACCTTTCGGTCAGGTTGGGCGCGTAGAGAAGGGCGGAATCGACGCCGTTCGAAAAGCATGCCTCCACGACGAGGCCGGCGTCTTCGATCGAGCGCATGAGCGGCTGCCCCGGCGGGCCCTCCACAAAGCGGGCGCAAGGACTTCGAGTCACGAACGAATGATAGCATCGGCCCGGGTCGACGCGCTTTCATGGCAGAATGAAGAGGACCGTCATGGCCGCCGCCCCAGCCGAAAACAGAGTCGTGCTACGCAACATCAGTTGGGAGACCTTCGAGCGTCTGTCCGCGGAGTGCGTCAACGTTGCCGGCACTCACTTCACCTACGATGAAGGTAACCTGGAGATCGTCTCCGTCTCTCTTGGCCACGAACTGCCACACCATGCCCTCGTGACCCTTGTCGATCTCACGGCCGAAGAGACCGAGCGAGATTTCGTGGGCGCCGGGTCTTCGACGTTTACGCGAACCGATTTAGCCAAGAGCTTCGAGGCCGATTCCAGCTTCTACTTCCGCCATGCCGCCGAGGTCCGCGCCAAAGACAAGATTGATCTTCCCATTGATCCTTCGCCCGAGCTGATCATCGAAGTGGACATCACAAGATCCTCCCTCAACCACTTCCCACTCTATGCGGCGATCGGCATCGCGGAGATCTGGCGCTTTGATGGGGAGCGCGTCCGCTTCCACCGGCTCGAAGGAAGCGGCTATATCCCGATCGAGGAGAGCGTCGTTCTATCGCCCATGACCGCCGCCCAAGCTACCGTCTTCGTCGAACGGGCTCGCCACGAGAAAGCGCCCGACTGGTGGCGCGCCGTCCGCGAATGGGTTCGCGCGCGGTGCTCTGCCTAAGTCACCGTTTCAGAAGTTCACTAACGTATCGCTGGACCGCTTGCTCACGCGCGCGGCTCCGATCAGAGCCGCGACCGTCAGGGAGCGGTTGGCACAGTTGTCTAAGCCATCACTGAAACGCCAGCGTAACCGGGTTGGAAGTTGTGCCATCCACCAGCAGGATCACCTGCTGGGATCTCATCCCGCGCAAGCCCTGCGGCAGAACCACATTCACCTGGTCGAGGCCCGCGAAGCTGCCTTGCGCGCCGGCAAACGCCACCGTCGCCGCGAAGCCGCCAATCGTACAGGTGGGCAGGGCGCTGTAGTGCCGTATGCCCGTTCCGTACAGCAGCAGGTAGACCACGTCCCCCGGCCCGCCGAGATAAATCGGCGACGCCACCCACAGTTTCTTTGCCGGATCGTAGACCGCCACGTCTTGCGGAGCGTCCTGGGTAAGGTCGGCGTGAACGAGGACGGTCTGTGCGGCCGCCAATCCCTGGCCCGTGCTGTCCAGGGTGAACAGCCCCGGAGCCACCCGCGACACCAGAATCGCCGCCGAGGTGGCCACCTGGTTGGCATTGGTCACGACCACGGTTGCCGGTCCGGTGGCCGCATCCGACGGCATCAGGAAGCTCACCTGCCCCGGCGAAACGAACAGCAGCGCCGCCGCGTGCGGCGCGCCGACAGAATCCGTAATGGTGACCGTGGTCCCGCCCAGCGGCGTGGTTGGCGGTCCGGAGGCCGAGGTGGTCGCGGTCGCCAGGTTGGCGCCGAACAGCGTCCCGATCTCGTCGGGCGCGAAGCTGGCCAACGCGTAGGAGGCAGCGTTCACCACGGTGAGGCGCGCCAGCGGACTGGATGTGCTGGCCTGGAAATTCGCATCGCCGGAATACACCGCCACAATCGAGTCCTGGGTTGCTGAAATTGTCGAAGGCATGGGCGTGCTCGCGGTTGCTCCCGCGAGCGTCACCGACGCCAGCGGCACGTTGGTGGTCGAGTCCACGAACTTCACGCTTCCCGTGGGCAACCCGGTTCCGGGAGCCGTCACCGTAACCGACGCCGTAAGGGTCGATCCCGAAGCCGTCAGGGTGGTGCTGGTCTGCGCCTGGGTCACGGTTTCGGGCAGCACCGCCGACGTCGCCGCGGCCGAGTTGGCATCGCCTGCCCAGGTGGCCTGAATCGGGTGCACCCCCACGGAAAGGTTCAGCGCCGTGAACGTCGCCACGCCTGACGACGCCTGCGCCGAACCCAGTGCGGTGGCGCCATCCAGGAATTGCACCGTGCCGGCCAATGTCGGCGATCCCAGTTGAGCGGTCAACGTCACAGGTTGCCCGTAGACCGTGGCGCCGGCGCTCGAAGTCAGGGTCAGCCCGATGGCCGCCTGGTTGACCACTTGCTGCATACTGGCGGTGCCCGCGGCATACACCGAGTCCCCGGAGTAGCTGGCCGCGATGGCGTGCGTTCCCACCGCGAGCGTGGCCATCACGGTGGCCTGGCCGCCGCTCAGGGATGCCGTTCCCACCGCAGTCCCGTCGGCCGACAACTGCACGCTGCCGCTGGGCGTGCCGATTCCCGAACTGGCGCTCACCCGTACCGTGAAGGTCACGGCCTGTCCGGCCGCGGATGGATTGTGGTCGCTCGAGATCGATACTTGCACTCGTCCCGCCAACGTCACCGCCGCCGAGGTGCTGCCGCTGAAGTTGCTATCGCCCTGGTAGACCGCCGAGACGCTTCCGCTCTGGGCGGTCGCCGCCAAGGTCGCCACGAAGCCCGTCCCCTGAGACGCAATCCCCGAAGTTCCCATCAGCGACGTTCCCTGAAAGAACTGCACCGATCCGGTGGGCGTGCCGGCGCCCGGCGGCAGCACCGTCACGGTAGCGGTAAGCACGCCGCCCGCGCCCGCCGTCAACTGCGTGCTGGTACTGGCCTTCGCGACGGTCAGGCTCAGCGGGTCGGCGGTGGAGCTACCGTAGTTGGCATCGCCGCTGTAGGCCGCCACCACGCTGTGCGATCCCGCGCTCAGAGGGGCCAGCGCCGCCGAAGGCAGCACCAGCGATGCACGGCCGTCTGTGCCCACCGGCGCGGAGCCCAGCGGCGACCCTCCGTCCGAGAACAAGATGGCCCCGGTGGGTGTCGCCAGACCGGTGGCGCCCAGCAACAGCGCGTTGATCGATACCGTTGCGCCGTACACCGGCGCGGCCGGCGTGAATGCCGTGTAGATGCCGGCGGATGCCTTGCCCACGGTCACCTGGATGGTCGCCGTGCCCGGTGCCGTGTTGGCATCGCCGTTATAGGTGGCGCCGATGGTAGATGACCCCAGTTGCGAGAAGCTGGTGGAGCAGGCGGCGGTTCCATTCTGGAGGATCATGCCGGTGCACCCCGCGATGGCGTTGCCTCCGTTGCTGAAATCCAGGGTTCCGCCCAGTGGCGCGCTTCCCGGGCTCACCACCGTCACCGCGGCTTTCAGGTTCACCGGCTGGTTGATCTGCGCCGGGCTGGCCGCCAGCGCCACACTCGTGGCCGCCTTAGACACGACGATCGCGAGCACGGGCGCCGTCGCGGTCTGGTAGTTGGCATCGCCACTGTAGACGGCCGCGATGCCGTGGCTGCCCACACCCAGGGTACTCAGCGTTAGAGAAGCATGCCCGTCGGAACCCACCGCGACCGTGGACAGCGCGGTGGCGCCGTCCGCAAACGCCACGGTCCCGCCGGGCGTCGCGAGACCCGTGGCGCCCAGCAGCAGCGCGTTCACGGTGACGGTTGCCCCATAAGGCGGGGCGCTCTGAGTGGTCGCGGTGTAGAATCCCGGGACCGCCTTGGCGACCGTCAACGCCAGGGTGGCCGTGCTCGGGGCGGTATTGGCATCGCCCGAGTAGCTGGCCCCGATCGTCAGGCCGCCCACTTGCGAGAAGCTGGCACTGCAGGCCGCGCTGCCATTCTGTACCGCGATCCCCGTACACCCCGCGATGGCCACGCCCCCGCTGCTGAAATCCACGGTTCCGCCGGGAGTGGCGTTGCCCGGACTGACCACAGTCACCGCGGCTCTCAAGGTTACGGGCTGGCCGACCTGAGGCGCACTCGCCGTCAACGCCACGCTGGTCGCGGCCTTTGCGACTACGAGGTTCATGGCCGCCGCCGTCGCACCCTGATAAACCACATCGCCGCTGTAGGCGGCCACGATGCTGTGCGTCCCCACGCTCAGCGCACCCGCCACCACCGACGCCCGCCCGTCTGAGCCCACCGGAGCCGTGCCGAGCGATGCCGGCCCGTCCGAAAACGCGACCGTGCCAGTGGGGATCGGCTGGCCGCTCGCGCCGGTAAGCGATGCCGTGATGGTCACGGCCGCACCGTATACCGGCGCCGCCGGAACAGATGCCGTCGCGATGCCCGGCGCACCCTGGATTACGGTGACCGCCAGGGTGGCCGTGCTGGCGGCGGTATTGCCATCGCCGCTGTAGGTGGCGTTGATGGTGTAGACCCCGCTCTGCAGCGGCTGCGTGGTGCAGGTGGCGATTCCGTTCTGCACTGCCACGCCGGTGCAAATCGGGTTCGTTCCGTTGCTCATGCTCACCGTGCCGGCGGCGGCGCCACCCCCGGCCACCGCGACCGTGGCTTTCAGAGTCAGCGGCTGGCCGGGCTGCGCGGCGTTCGACGTCAGGGCCAGGGTGGTCGCGGCCTTTCCGACCACGATGCTCACCGCCGCCGCCGTGGCTGGCTGGTAGACCGCATCCCCGCTGTAGACCGCCACGATGCTGTGCGTCCCGACGACGAGAGTGCTGACCCCCAGCGAAGCGTGCCCGTCGGCGCCCACGGGAGGCGTGCCGAGCGATGCCGCCCCATCCGTGAATGCCACCGTGCCGGTCGGCATCGGCTGGCCGCTCGCGGCCACCAGCGATGCCGTGATCGTCACCGTGGCGCCGAATACCGTCGCCGAGGGAGTGGAGGCGGCCGTGATCCCCGCCGCCGCTTTGCCTACGGTCAAGGACAGGGTTGCCGTGCTCGCAGCGGTGTTGCCATCGCCCGAGTAGCTGGCGCCGATGGTGTAGACGCCGGCCGTCAGCGGTTGCGTGGTACATGATGTGGCGATTCCGCTCTGCAACGCCACGCCGGTGCAGATGGAGGTGGCGCCGTTGCTCATGGTTACCGTGCCGCTCGAGGTCCCGCCGCCGGCCACGGTGAGGGTGGCGGTCAGGGTCACCGGCTGGCCGGCCTGCGCCGCGCCCGGCGTCAGCGCCAGGGTGGTCGCGGCCTTCCCCACGACAATGGTCACGGCAGCCGCGGTGGCGCTCTGGTAGATGGAATCGCCGCTGTAAAATGCGCCGATACTGTGGGTTCCGGCTCCCAGCGCATTGGGGACCACGGAAGCCCGCCCGTCGGCGCCCACCGCGGCCGTGCCGATGGGCACCGGCCCGTCCGAAAACGTCACCGTTCCGGTGGGCATCGGCTGGCCGCTCGCGGCCGTGAGCGATGCCGTCAACGTGACCGCCGCACCGGACACCGGGGCCGCCGGAGTAAATACGGTGGTGATCCCCGCCGCCGCTTTGCCTACCGTCAATGGCAGGGACGCCGTGCTCGCGGCGGTGTTGGCATCGCCGCTGTAGCTGGCATTGATGGTGTAGGCGCCCGCCAGCAGCGGTAGCGTGGTGCAGGCGGCGATCCCGTTCTGGAGCGAGACGCTGGCGCAGATCGGCGTGGTCCCATTGGTCATGGTGACCGTGCCGCCCGCGGCTCCGCCACCCGCCACCGTGACCGCGGCTTGCAGTATCACGGGCTGGCCCGGCTGCGCGGCACTCGACGTCAGCGCCAGGGTGGTGGCGGCTTTCCCCACCGAGATGCTCACCGCCGCCGCCGTGGCCGGCTGATAGACCGTGTCCCCGCTGTAGATCGCCACGATGCTATGCGTCCCCGCACTGAGAGTGCTCACCCCCACCGAAGCCCGCCCGTCGGCGCCCACCGGCGCCACACCCAGCCCTATCGCCCCATCCGTAAATGCCACCGTACCGGTCGGCATCGGCTGTCCGCTCGCGGCTGTCAGGGATGCCGTCAACGTGACCGTCGCGCCGTATGCCGGCGCCGCCGGCGTGGAGGCCATGGTGATTCCCGCCGCCGCCTTGCCTACGGTCAATGGCAGCGCGGCCGTGCTCACGCCCGTATTGGCGTCGCCGTTATAACTGGCGTTGATGGTGTAGGAGCCCGACTGCAGCGGTCCGGTGGCACACGTGGCGATTCCGTTCTGCAAGGGGGCTCCGTTGCAGATCGAAGTGGCGCCAGTGCTCATGTTCACCGTGCCCCCCGCGGCGCCGCCGCCCGCGGCGCTACCTCCCAAAACCGTGACCGTGGCTTTCAGGGTCACCGGCTGGCCCACTTGCGCCGGGGTGGAACTGAGGGCCAGGGTGGTGGGCGCTTTCGCGATCGTAAAATTAAGCGTTGAAGAGCTTGAACTCTGATATATGCCGTCGCCGCTATAGGCCGCGGTGACCTGGTAGGCCCCCGCATTGAGCGGCGCCAACGATCCGGAGGGAAACAGCAGCGAGGCCCGCCCATCCGCACCCACTGAAACCGGCGGCAGCGTCGCGCCGGCCATGGCGAAAGAGACGGTCCCCGTCGGCATCGCGACTCCGACCGCCCCGATCAGCAGCACACTGATCGTCACCGGGGTTCCGTACACCGGCGTATCGGGAGCCGACGCGATGTAAGTCCCGGCCAACACCTTCCCCACGGTCAACGGCATCACGAAAGAGCTGGGCCTGGTGTTGGCATCGCCGCTGTAATTAGCGGCGATGTTGAACGTGCCGAGCTGGGCAAAGCTGGTGTTGCAGGCGGCCGCTCCACTCTGTACGGGCAGGCCCACGCAAGTCGCGATGGGAGCGCCTCCGTTCGTGAAGCTCACGGTTCCCGCGGCCGTCCCGGTGGCCGGGCTGACCACCGCGGGCGCCGCGCGGATGGCTACGGGCTGATCGAGTTGCGCCGGATTGGAGGCCATGGTGAGTGTGGAGGACGCCAGATCTATCAGCAGGCTCAGGGTTCCGGACGAGGACGCCGGGTAGGTGCTATCGCCGTCGTAATGGGCGCTGATGATTTGCGTTCCGGACGAGAAGAACTTCAGCGAAATGCCGGCATCGCCGTTCGAGATGGGCTGCGGCGTGCCCACGACGCCATTCACGGTGAACGTGATGGTCCCGGTGGGCGTGCCGCCGTCCGACGCCGACACCGTGGAGGCCAGCGTGATCGGCGCGCTATAGACCAGCGTGCCGGCGGTGACCGACGGAGTAGAGACAATCGCTGTGGCCGCGAAAACGCGCGGCGCGCCAAATGCCAGGGCGGGCAGAAGCAGGTACGCCGGAAAGCGTTGCGTGAGCACCTCGACTGAATCGTGCTGCGGAGCCCCGATTGTTCTCAGGTAATTGGCGGGACGGGCGCGGAAGCGGGCCGACTCGTACGCGGGGTTCGGCGCGATTTCGAGCTTTTTGCCAAACGAAACCATTTGTTGAGTTTTGGGTGTAGATTCAGTTGGTTGCATTGTGGATAAAATGGGCCAAAGGGACCGGGGGCGAACGGGCGGGCCGGGTTCGCGCGGGTGCAGCTCGCGATGGAGGGCGCGGTTGTGTGCGTCCCCATAGCGGCGGGGGCGGCCCGACTCGGGCAGAGCGATTTGTGATTCTTTAGCAGACGAAGCCATTTGTTGAGTTTGGGTTTTAGATTCAGTTGGTTGCAGTGTGGATAAAACGGGCCCGAGGGCCCGAGGCGGGCTGGCGGGCCGGGTTCGGGAGGGCGCAGCTTGGGATGGAGGGCGCGGTCGTGGGCGTCCATGCGGCGGTGGAGGCGGCCCGGCTCGGGTGGAGCGACTTGTGACTTTTTAGCAGTCGAAGCCATTTGTTGAGTTTTGGCTGTAGATTCAGTTGCTTGCATTGTGGGTAAAACGGGCCTGTGGGGCCTGAGGCGGGCCGGTGGGCCGGGTTCGCGAACAGTAGCTTCGGCCGGGAGGGCGTTCCGTTGGGCGGGATCTTGCCGGACTTCGGACTCAGGGTGGATGCCGGATTTAGCCAGGATTTGCATGAGAGCTGCCATAAAGAGCTGCCATAAATGGAAAGGGACAAGCTCGCAGCTTGTCTCCTGATTTAAGGATAAGGGGTAAGCATCCCGCTTTCAGGGTCTGGAATTCCGGAAGTGGATGAAAAGAAGGGAAAAATATTTCCCCAGAATCGGTGACCGTTAGTTTCCGGAGAGCACGCTGGCCTCACGCAGGGCGCGTTGGGCCTCCGCTGGCCCTTGCACCTGGAAGCGGTGATCCCGAGTCTCCTGGCGGCTGCGACGTTGAGCCGGCTGTCGTCCAAAAACAGGGTTTCGGCGGCGCTCGAACCAACGTATCCAGCACATGCTGAAAGGCTTCTTCGTCCGGCTTGATCCGGCCGGTCAGGTGCGACGGGAAATGATGGTCAAAGGCTTCGGCCAAATCGCGCTGGTTCAGGAGTCGCGGCCACTGCAAGGCGTTGGTGTTGGATAGTGTGGAGCGGACGTATTTCCGGGGAACACTTCTCACCAGATCGACTGTCCCCGGCGGGCATCTTGCCGGTCTCAAACGATCTCACGACGGGGAGTTGAGCCACAGGCTGTCGAGTCCTATCTACGGGAACAGGAAGAATTGTGGGACAAATTCCGCAAGGAACATCCCATACCGGATGACATGATGGAGCGTTTTCGTCGCACAAGGGAAGAACTCTCACGGCGATCCGCGTGACGATCCGGTTCCAAGCGGACGCGGACCTGGATCCCGACATCGGACCAGGCATGCTCAGGCGAGAGCCGGCAATCGATTGGCGTGGGCTCAAGGATTCATCCCTGATGCGACTCCAGATCCTGAGGTCCTGCAGTCTACGGCCGACGGCGGCAGGGTGCTGGTATCGTGCGATGTCACCACGATCCCGCACCACTTCGCCACATTCGTTGCGGCAAAGTCATCACCGGGCGTCATTCTGATTCCACCACGCGTGTCGATCGGCGATGTAATCGAAAGGCTGCTCATGACCTGGCGATCCTGGGCCGCTGAGGACATTCAAAATCAGATCTGGTGGCTGGCGCGCTGAGTCCCTGCACGCGGCTCGGCGGTCTAACGAATCCCGGCGGACACCAAGCGGTTGACGATGGCTTTCCGCAATCAACCCCACCGTCCCCTTATGGTACCGCGACCGACCCCACCGCCTGCCAGTTCGATCTCGCCGTATTGCCGCCCGGAAGAAGAGCTGGTTACCCGCGAAACTCTGCGCGAACGTGATCGCGAGCGTCAGGGTCGCGGTCGAGACTGGGGCCGCTTGGAAGAAATCGAGCGGGGGTATCCAGACGCGTAAATTACGCCCTTGCAACTTTTTAGGCAGAGTTATATCATATACAATATGTCACAGACGGCCGAAGCGAGCGTGCCGCTACTCCCAGCTTTCGCCGTCAACCTCCATAACCTCCTCATGAAAGTTGAGAGCCTTTCCGCGATCCGGGAGATTCTGGCTCTCTATGTTGAACAATTTCAGGCATTTGGAGCCGCGCTGTGGGAAGTAGCCGAGGGTGTCGGCCCAGATCGCAAGGGCCGGTTGTTCATTCAGGCCCAGTATTTCGAGGGCATGGATGAACCACCTTTTTATCATATGGACATGGCCTCGGTCAGCGGCCACTGCATCCGCCAAAACAGCCCGGCCGTCCATTGCAAATCGGATGGCCGGTGGGACTCGGGAATTCCTGTTTCCTACCCTGAGATCCTTGAGCGTCTCAACCTCAACTCATTTATCAGTATCCCGATTCGATTGAACCCGCAGCCTCAGCAATTCGCCGACGCTGCGATCACTTTCTATCGTCAGGGACGGTGCTTCACAACCGAAGAGTTTGGCCTCCTTCGCGAGGCAGTGAAGCTCTTTCCGTCCGCCTATCGTTCCGTTCATGAACGAGCTTCTTTGACCTTGATCAAAGATGTTCACGAGATTCTTCGCGCCAGCCATTTTCCAGATGTTGAAACCCCGGCAGATTCGGCACAAGGAGGCGGGCACCCCTCACTTGCACCGGGGCAACCTGCCGATCGCGTCGAAACTGCGCCCCGCCAGGAGCGCGTTGCGATGCAGAAGGTGCTCGGAAAGATCGCCCGTCACTTTCAATTTGTCGAAGCTACCGTGTATCTGCACAATCCCTCAACGGATGTCCCTGGTCGGTTCAGCGAAGTTGCGGCGATCTGGCCTTGGAGCGTACCTTCTTTGCATTTTTATGTTCAGGGTCAAGGGGGTACGGGCTGGGTGCTACAAACCGGGCACCCCCTCCGATTGTTGGACATGGCCCTCTATTCGGAAGACCGCGAGTATTACGAGGACAATTATCCGGGAATGGACTGGCCGGACCGGGTTGATATCAAACAGGAGGTACGCCGCCATTTTCAATTGCCCGCGAATGAGATCTTTCCTCTCAGCTACGTCTGCGTGCCGATTCTCCACGACGGTACAGTGACCGGTGCGCTGCGCTGCGCAATCGCCCGAAGTGGTCCCTATCATGTCGATGACGATATAGTAAACGTAGTCTCCACCACCGCCGATATGATCGCAGACTGGTGGGACCAGTGGACTCGCCAACAACAGCAACGTGACGAACGCCAATCCGCCCTGTCGATCATGAGTTCACTCGGTGCCGCAAATCGTCGTGCCGTTGAACTCTTGCAGCAACCGGCAGGACTGGAGAAGATCATTGTCCGCCTCCTCGATTTGTGCCGGAAATCGGTGCCGCAGGCCGATATCGTCGAACTTTGGCTCCAAGATCCCACCGGAATCCTCGTTCGTACTGAGGCAGGCTTTGCTGGAGTCTCATACAGAAAGACAGCCTCCGTTGAAGAGCCCGCTGGCTCCGTGAAGCACAATGCCTTCCGGTACAGCCTCGTCACTCCATCCGTCCTGCACGTCGAAAGGGCGTACGTTTCTCCCTTTGTTCCTCCCGGCAGGCCAGTCCTCAGCTTTACCGTAGCGCCGGTGATAACCAAAGATGCGCGCGGTGTCCTGTATTTTGCCGCTACCCAGGAGGTCTCATGGCCCGGAGCTATTTCCAGCGCCGCTAGTGCTCTGGCGGACCAGTTGGCTCTTTACCTCTCATTTCAGCGCCAAATCCTAGGTTTGAAGGACGTGCAGGACAAGCTGCAAAAATCAGCGCACGAACAAGCGCAGTTCTTCCTCGATTTTCAACACCAACTGCGCACTCCGATCTACATAGCCAGGAATTCACTCGATCAGTTGGGACGATTCATTTCGGCGAGTCCCGAATGCACTCGCGTCTTCAACGCCCTAAGTTCCTCGACTCGGAGAGCCGGTACAGTTGCGAACAATCTCCAGTTCTTTGTCAGCCTGGCTCAAGGAAAGCCGGTCGCCGCAATAATCGAGCGGCTTTCCGCTGAGCTGATGCTCGGAGAAATCGAGCAGGCTTACAATTTCCTCTACAGCAAAGGGGCTCTGAACAAGAGGCTTGAATTCGCAATTCGCAAGGAGTACCCGTTTCCGCTCCCTACTTTTGAGGGCGACCCCAAGCTGATCGAGCTCGCGATCGACAATATACTCGACAACGCGGTCAAGTACAGCTTCCACGAATCTGAAGTCCTCATCGAGGCTGGCTCAGCACTCTATGGCCGGGAAGTGTTTTTCTCGTTCCGAAATCGAGGCCTTCCGATTACACCTGACGACGCTCCGCGGCTGGCGGAACGCGGATTTCGAGGAACAAAGGCCCGGCTAGTTTCGCCGGAGGGAACCGGCATAGGTTTGTGGGCGGTCGCCGAAATGATGCGGCCCATGAGTGGCCGCTTGGAAGTTAAACCCACAAATGCTGAGGGGTTGAATGAATTTCGCCTCTGCTTCAGGGGGTCTTTATGGTGACCAAGAGCATTCTGATCGTCGAAGACGATAAGATCCAGGCCGAC
>OMOG01000754.1 GCA_900290305.1 Candidatus Sulfopaludibacter sp. SbA4 | reverse complement strand
CCAGCGGATTCGATTTTCGCCAGCCCGAAGACGGAGACATCTACACCATCCTCAAGTACCTGGCCCTGGTGTACCCGCAAGGCGCCAGCGCGCTCGAGCCGCCGCTCGACGAAGCCAGCTACAAGATCGTGTTCACCGCATCGCCCCGCCGCGTCGGTGAAGCCGGCTGGGTGGGCGCGCGCGTGCTCGATCCCGAGGCCTTGCCCATTCCGGCCCGCCCGGCCCTGGAAGCCGGCCTGAACCTATGACGACACCGCGAGGGCAGAAACACCGCTTGCGCCCGGATGTGGCTGCCGCTATCGAGCGGGCTTGGCCCGATGGCGTAATCGAGATGTGTTTCGACTCGGAAGAGTCCTGGTTCTGGGATGTGCATCCAAAGCTGGCAGGGGCGTTCCATCGCCTCCATGGCGCTAGTTTGCTTTACCAACACGAGGCTGAAGAAACCCGTTCATGGACTGACGAGGATGACGATGACGATGATCCTCCATGCCCCGAACCCTCCCGCTCGTATCACCTCTTCTTTGTCGCTCCCCAGGACGATGCGTTCACTTTCGAGACGACCACCGAAACCGAAGCGGAGCCCGAGTTTGACGAGTACGGCCACCAGGAGTTCGACAGCGACGCAGAGATGATCACGGTGCCGGGCCGGGGACATACCGGCTGGTCGGTCGCCGTATCTCTGATTGCGCCATTCGCCGCGATCTCGCTCAGCGACTATGCCGTCTTTGAGGACGGTTCGAATTGGCAGCCAGCCATCCGGCGCTACGTCGAGGATAACGATGGCAACCCGGTCAATCCGGAAGACGCCTTCCGGGAAGCCCACGGGCAACAACTGTTTCAAAAACTGGACAAGCTGCGGACCCGTATCGTTGGCATTCTCGAAAAGCATGGCGTCACGGTGCTGCCCGAAGCTGAGTTGCACAAAGCCGTTCCCTGGCTTAAGGGTGATGGAGAAGCACTCGTAGGAGACGCGGTCAACCAGCCCATTAGCGTGTTCGATGCGTTCTTCTTCGAGGGCATTTAAGTACGTTGACCGCGAGGTTCGGTGCCTTTGCGGAAAACCCCTCCCTCACTGTGGGCCGGGCTCCGATCATAACTCATTAGTTTTCTTATCCGCGTTAATCGGCGTTCATCGGCGGCTGCTTTCGTTTTCCTTTACACCTTTTGAGCGAGCGGCTTCGCGGTTGACACTGAGTCTCGCGGTCATAGACCGGTAAGTACGAAATAATTTAGGGGAGTCGCGTCTGCGATGACAATCATCAGCGGCCTGCCAGCGGTTTGGCGAGGTCGCATCGAAGGTCGTCTGCAGTGTAGTTCAAGTAGACGCCGTGGAGTTTAAGGAAGCCGTGGACCTCC
>OMOG01000206.1 GCA_900290305.1 Candidatus Sulfopaludibacter sp. SbA4 | reverse complement strand
GCCGCCATTAGTGTGCTGCCGGCCGTGCCCTCGAGGACGGCGGGTGGTTGTTCTCGGGTCCCAGCCAACTGTGCCCGCCGCAAGGGTGGGCAAGGAGATCCAAATGTCTCGTCAGCGCCGCTTCGTTCGCGTCACGTCAACCCTGCTTTTCCTTTTCTGCTTCTCGCTCCTTACCAGCGCCCTCTTCGCTCAGGCAACCGGCCGCATCGGCGGTACCGTGACCGATTCCACCGGAGCGCTGGTGCCCAGCGCCAGCATATCCTGCAAGAACCTGGACACCGGTATCAGCCGCGCGGTGGAAACCAATGCCGCCGGGATCTTCGAGTTTCCCGACCTCCCCATCGGCCAGTACGAATTGAACTTCACCAAACAGGGATTCCGGTCGCAGAAGACGGACAAGGTTACGCTGGTGACGGGCTCGACCATGGATATGCAGATCCAGTTGCAGGTCGGCGATTCCACCCAGTCAGTGACCGTCACCGGTGAAGCTCCCCTGGTGCAAAGCGCGTCTTCGAGTGTGGAATCCTCAGTGACTGTGGCGCAGATGCAGGACCTGCCGCTGAACGGCCGCAATGCGCTGCAACTGACTACACTGACTCCGGGAACAGCCATTACGGACGTGGGCACGGAATCCGGCCAGCAGGACAACCGCGGACTGACCGTAAACGGGCTGCGCGCCACGCAAAACAATTTTCAGCTCGACGGCGCCATCTACAACGACCGCTTCTTCGACTCCGTGCCGACCATGCCCGACCCGGACGCGCTCGAGGAGTTCACCATCCAATCGTCCAACTACAGCGCGGAGTATGGGGGCGCGGGCGCGCTGGTGCAGTTGTCGACGCGCTCGGGAACCAACGAGCTGCACGGCACCGCGTTCGAGTTCTTGCGGAACACGGATCTCGATGCGAGAAACTTCTTCGCCTTGAAACTGCCTCCGTTCAAGCTGAACCAGTTTGGCGGCACGGTGGGCGGGCCGATCCGGAAGAACCGGACGTTCTTCTTCTTCTCCGCGCAGGACACGCAGCGCCGTTCGGCGCCGAGTCCGGTTTCGATTACCACGCCGACGGCGGCTGAGCGCACGGGCGATTTTTCGGCGCTCCTTCCCAAAGTGATTACGAATCCATCGACAGGCCAGCCATTCCCGAATAACGTCATTCCGGCGTCCCTGCTCGATCCGGTCTCGGTGAAGATTGCCAACGCGCTGCTCCCCTTGCCGAATAGCGGCACGCAATGGGTCGGAGTCGAGAATCAGAATCTGGACGACACCCAGTATCTCGTCAAGATCGACCACATGATCACTCAGAACAATCACTTGAGCGGCCGCTATTTCTACGATCAGGACAACTTCCAAAGGCCGTTCAACGCGCCCACGGGATTCTTTGCCGAGAATCTTTTCCGCAACCAAACGGCAACCTTGAGCGATACGCAAATCTTCGGTCCGACGTTCACGGCCACCTTTTACGGCAGCGCGGGGCGGTTTGCACGCACGCAGATTCCCGAAGCGCCCGGCCTGCAAACGCTGCAGAGTTTCGGACAGAACGTTCCGCTCGGAACCCAGGTGCCGATCTTCCCCGGCATTCGAGACAACATTTCGGGTTTCGTCAATATCTTCTCCGGTGGCGCCTTGCGCCAGGACTCGACGTCCTTTATCTATCGCGCCATCGCGACCAAGGTTACCGGAGCGCACCAGCTTACTTTTGGAGCCGAATTCGAACGAACGCGTATCGACGCCAACGATTATTCCTATACTCCCGGCGACAACACGTTCAACGGCCAGAATAGCGGCAACGCCATCTCGGATTTTTATCTCGGCGCCGAATCGCAATTCTTCCAGGACAACGGCCGCACCTTCTACTTGCGGGAGGACCGCTTCTACGCCTTCATGCAAGACGACTGGAAAGTCAGTCACCGGCTGACTTTGAACCTGGGGCTGCGGTGGGAACCCTGGCTTCCTCCCATCGATTTGAACAACTCACTGACCGGTTTCGTACCGGGCGTCCAGTCCACCGTCGCTCCCAACGCTCCGCTCGGAATGGTCTTTCCGGGAGACAAGGGTATCCAAAATTCGATCTTCAAAAAGGACTGGAAGGATTTCGCTCCGCGCATCGGCTTTGCCTTCGATGCGTTCGGCGATCACAAAACGATTATCCGCGCCGGCTACGGCATCTTCTACAGCTTCCCGGAAGGCCTGCTCTATCAACGCACGGACGCGATGCAGCCGACAGACCTGTATCTGAGCATCCCGAACCCGCCCAGCTTCGATAATCCGTATCAAGGGTTTCCGGGAGGCGATCCATTCCCGCGGCCGCACATTCTGCCAAGTCAGTTCGGCACTTATAAGTTCGTGACTCCGCTCTCCGGCGGAGTGCTCGACCCCACCTCCAGAGTGGGCTACACGCAGAACTGGAATCTCACAGTGGAACATCAGTTCCACAATGACATTGCGGCATCGGTCGCATATGTCGGCAATCACGGAGCGAATATCATGGGTTCGCGGCAGTTCAATCCCGCCATTTTTGGTCCCGGCGCGACGGTCGCCAATGAAAATACGCGCCGGCTGTACCCGGGCTTGGGAGCGGTCGAACTGGCCAGTTCCTACGTCTACGACGAGTTCAACTCGCTGCAGCTCAACGTGACCAAGCGCTTCTCGGGCGGCCTGACGCTGCTGACCAATTTCGTGTGGAGCAAGACAATCGACGATACGTCGAGCGCCACCGAGGGGAACGCCGGCCCGCCGAATCCCTTCAATTTCCGCAGCGCGCGCGGACCCGCGGACTTCGATCAGAAATTCCGCTATAACCTCTCGGTGGTGTATGCCCTTCCCAAGATGAAGGCTGCCGGCTGGAAGAACACGGTAGTCAACGGCTGGAAGCTCAACGTCATCACCACCCTGGATAGCGGAACCCCGTTCACCGTCACCAGCGGCACGGACCGCTCCGAATCCGGCATCGGCAACGATTATGCAAACATCGCCGGCGATCCCACCCGCCCGGCGGGAGTGAGCGGAGTGCAAGAGTACTTCAACACGGCCGCATTCGCCGCGGCCACCATCGGAACGTTCGGCAACGTGGGACGCGGCCTCCTGCGCGGGCCTGCATACTTCGACATCGACATGTCGTTGTTCAAGGACTTCGTCTTCACCGAACGCTTCAAGCTCCAGTTCCGCGCCGAGTCGTTCAACACCGAGAACCGTGCGAACTTCCAGAATCCCGTTTCGTCGGTTTCGTCCGGTACCTTCGGCAGGATCACCGGCGCAAACGATCCGCGTGTTTTGCAGTTCGCAATGAAGATGTACTTCTAGGTCGGGAGGCCGCTTGAATCGCTTTCTTCGATGCGCCGCGCTTCTCCCGATCGGGTGCGCGGCGAATCCGCCAGCCACCGTTCACTGGGGCGATGCACCCGGGGGCGATCCCATCTACCTCTACACCCTCGCCAACGCGAAGGGCATGGAGGCGCGGGTCACCAATTTCGGCGCCATCCTGGTATCCCTCAAGACGCCGGACCGGCGGGGCGCACTCGCGGATATCGTTCTCGGATTCGACACCTTCGACGGCTACCTCAACACCAAACGGTATTTCGGCGCGACCGTGGGACGGTACGCCAACCGCATCGCCCACGGCGCCTTCACGCTCGACGGCCATGCCTACACGCTGGCCCGCAACAACGGGGAGAACTCGCTGCACGGCGGTGTGCGCGGGTTCCACAAGGCCATCTGGAAAGGCCGCGCCATCGCCGGCCCTCCGCCCGCGGTCGAGTTCACGTATCTCAGCCGCGATGGCGAGGAGGGCTACCCGGGCAACCTCTCCGTCACCGTGCGCTACACCCTCACGGATGCCAACGAGCTGCGCATCGAATACACTGCCGCGACTGACAAGCCGACGGTGGTCAACCTGACCAACCACTCGTTTTTCAACCTGGCAGGCGAAGGCGCCGGCGACGTGCTGCGCCACGTTGTGACCATCGACGCCGATCGGTTCACGCCCGTGGATGCGGGCCAGATCCCGACCGGCGAGTTGCAGTCCGTCGGCGGCACGCCGTTCGATTTCCGCAAGCCCACGGCCATCGGCGCGCGCATCGACGCCCAGGGGTATGATCACAACTACGTGCTGAACCACGCGCCGGGCAAACTGGGGTTCGCCGCGCGAGTGACGGAACCGGGATCCGGCCGCATCATGGAGGTGCTCACCAGCGAGCCGGGCGTGCAGTTCTACACCGCCAACACGCTGGACGGCTCAGACCGCGGGAAAGGCGGTCACGTTTATGGGCCGCGCTCGGCCTTCTGCATGGAGACCCAGCACTTTCCCGATTCGCCGAACCGTCCCGATTTCCCAACGACCGTGCTTCGGCCGGGCGCGAGCTTCCGCTCCACCACGGTCTACCGCTTCCGCGCGCGTTGAACTTCTGGATCGGAGCCGCGACCGTGAGGGAGCGGTCCGCCCTCAGCACACTACGTCGTGATGGCCGGGCCGCTGCCCTTCATGAAATCCTTATTCTTATCGCCCACCCAATACCGCTCGCCGGCGATGCACCAGATGAACTCCAGCGGATCCTCCTGCGAAAACACCGGGTGGTAATTCAGGAACGGAATAGTCACCATGTCGCCCTCATTCAGCGAGTGTACGAACGTCATGTTCTCGGGCGTGTCGTAGACTTCCATGGCGCCGTGGCCCTTGATGAAGATGTAGGTCTCTTCCTGGTCCGTGTGATTGTGGGGCGGCCACGCGCGCGTGTAGGCCTGGTAGAAAGTGTAGCCGGCTACCAGCTTGTCGGCGGCCTCGCTCACATCGAACATCAAGTAGACCTCTTTGCCCTTCAGATGCCGGATGCGATCCTCGCGCCGCGAAAACTCCGCGAACCGCGAATGAAACGCGGGGTGGACGTTGCTCGCCGGGGCCGAGGTCTGGATGATGCGCGCGGGCTCGTCCGAGCCGTTGCGCAGACGGAACGCAGCGCCCAGTGGGACATAGAGGGTATCGTACGGCGCGAGATCGTAGGACGCGTCCCGCATCTCCACGCGCGCCGCGCCCTTCCACATGAACAGCAGGCTCTCGCGCCCCGGGGCGCCGAACCAGGAGGAATACCCTCCCGCGGGGATGTCGTACTCGCCGCAATCCAGGAACAGCAGGTTGGCGCGGTCGTGCACAAATCTTTCGCGGAATGTAACTCCCGGCGCGTTGGCGCGGAACACCAGGCCCGGCTTGATCGCGGCGGCGTCCTGCTGCGTCTGTTCCTGAGTCGTATTAATAGTGGTTGTTGCCATATGTGCTCCTCTATCGCCCGAATACGCGAAACAGAGCGTCGCGCGCGGGCTTCACGGCCTCGTCTCCGGGCTTGCCTCCCACCCGTTCCTCTTCGTTGATGACCCAGCCTTGCCATCCCGTCTCGCGGATGGCGTCGGCCACGCCTTGGAGCGGAAAATCGCCCGTGCCAAGCACCGTCTCCTTGCCGTCTTTGGTGTCGCGAATGTGCAGTCCGGCCAACCGCCGGTGGTGTTGGCGAATGAAACCTGGAATATCGGCGCCGGCGCGAAAGGCGTGGCCCGCGTCCAGCAGGAACCACACTCGGGCCGGGTCGGTGGCGCGCAGCAGAAACTCGATCTCCTCACCGTGGTTCGCGACCTCCGGACCGTGGTTGTGGTAGGCCAGCTTGAGCCCGAGCTTTTGCGCGAAAGCGCCGGCGCGGTTCAGCCCTTCGGCCTTGCGCTTGCGCCCTGCATCGTCGTCCGGCGGTGAGCCGCTCAGGATCAGCCGTTCGGCCCCCAATTTGGCGCCGCCCGCGGCCACGCGCTCGTACAACTCCGCCGGCGCGATACAGGTGGCGGGGTCGTACCGGGTGAGAAAAATGTGGACGCCGATAAACTTCAAGCCGATCGCATCCAGCTTGGCCTTGGCGGCGGCCGGCTCATCGAACCGACTCTGCACATTGGCGAAGCCGGTCTCGAATCCCTCATAGCCGTAATCCTTCACCTTCCGGACGATCGCCAGCACGTTGGAAAAATCGCGCGAATCGATGGCCCACGCGTTGGTCTGACAGCCGAGGTGTACGCGCGCGGGGTTGGCAGCCCCCAGCACACGCCCGGCCGCCAGCCCCGCGGCGGTCAGCAGGACCTCTCTTCGCGAAGTCATGCGTCACACCTTCCAGCAGATCAGCTTCATCTCGGTCATCTCTTCGATGGCGTAGCGCGGCCCTTCCCGGCCCGTCCCGCTTTCCTTGACGCCGCCGTAGGGCATGTGGTCGGCGCGGTACATGGGGATGTCGTTGATCATCACGCCGCCCACCTCCAGCCGCCGCGCGGCGCGAAAAGCGCGCTGGATATCGTTGGTGAAAATTCCGGCCTGCAGGCCGTACGGCGTCGCGTTGGCGCGGTCGATGGCGTCGTCCAGGCTGTCGTAGGTGTAGACCGCCACCACCGGGCCGAACGCCTCCTGGCAGGAGATGTGGCAGGTAGCCGGAACATCCAGCAGCACCGCCGGCGCCACCGTGGCGAATTTGCGCTGACCGCCCGTGACCACCTTGGCTCCGCCCGCCACCGCTTCCCCGATCCACTGCTCGATGCGGATGGCCTCCCCTTCGTCGATGAGCGAAGAAATGTCGGTCGATTCCTCGTAGGGGTGCCCGATCTTCAGCGCCTCGGTGGATGCCTTCAGCCGTTCCACAAATTCGCCCGCGATGGAGCCCTGCGCGAACACGCGCTGCACCGAGATGCACACCTGTCCGCTGTGGGCGAAGGCCCCTTGGGTGGTGCGCGTGACCGCTGTGGCGAGGTCCGACCCCGGCTCGATAATCACGGCGGAGTTGTTCCCGAGTTCCAGCGTCACCTTCTTGAATCCCGCGCGGGACTTGATGGTGCGGCCCACCTCCGGGCTGCCGGTGAAGGTCAGCATGGCGATCCCCGGATGCTCCGCCATGGCCATGCCGATGCGGGCGCCGCTGCCGGTGATCAGGTTGTACGCGCCCTTGGGAGCACCGGCCTCTTCCATGGTGTGGGCCAGGCGTGCCGCGCTGAGCGGAGTTTTGCTGGCGGGCTTGTGGACTACCGTGTTGCCCCCCGCCAGGGCCGGCGCCACTTTGTGCAGCGCCAGGTTCAGCGGCACGTTGAACGGAGTGATGCAGCCGATCACGCCCAACGGCTCGCGGACGGTCATGGCCATGCGGCCCTTGCCCATCGCGGCGAAGTCCATCGGCACTACCTCGCCGTGCAACTGCCGCGCCTCGTGGGCCGCGGCCAGCAGCGTCGAAAGGCAGCGATCCGCCTCCACGCGCGCCTCCCTGGCGGGCTTGCCGGTTTCGGCGCAGATGAGCTGCGCGTATTCGGCGAGATCGCGCTTGATGAGCTCGGCGATGCGCAGCAGCAGGTCGGCGCGGTCGCAGTTGCCCATCTCGCGCATCTGGGGAAGGGCCTTGCGCGCGGCGGCCACGGCCTTGTCCACGGCATCGATTTCGGACCGCGGCACCTCGCCCACGGGCGTGCCGTCGTACGGCAGTTTAACGACCTCATGGGCCGCGGCATCGACCCATTCGCCGCCGATATAGTTCAGACTCGTTTCTTCGAGTTTCACGGGAGTCATAGGGATAGAACCTCGGTAAGTTTTCGTTGGACGGGCAGGGTGAAGCCCGCATAAGGGATGACGGCCACGCGCGCCCTCGGGCCGGCCTTTGCGAGCAGGCGCCCGAGCGCCGCGGCGTGCTCCGCGGGCGCGACCGGCTGAAAATGACAGCTCCGTACAAATTCGGGATCGAGCGCGGAGACCAGGTGGACGTCGTAAAGCCGGCCCAACCGCGCCACCCAATAGGCCTTGTGTCCGCCCACTACGAACTCGCGCTCGAGCGCCGCCCGCATCTCGAATTCATCCCGGTAGCGGCGCACGTAATCTTCGAACGACCCAATGCCGGCGCCGTTCGGGCACTCGGCGTAAAACAAAATGGAGCCGCCCGGGCGCAGCGCCTGGCAGGCGTTCTCCAGACCCTTGTGGGCCTGCCGCAGGTCGATATCCAGCGGGAAACCGCCGGCCGAAGCCACCACCACGTCGTACGGCTCGCCGATTTCGGCCGCCAGCATGCGGTCCACCTCGCGGCAGCCCTCGCGATGCGCCAGGTCGTAATGGCCGGCCACCACGCGGATCAGCCGGCCCTCCGGGCTGAGCACCAGGTTGACCAGGAAATCCGGGTCGGCCAGCCGGCAGGCCTCCAGCAGATCCTCATGCGCCGGGTTGCCATCGAGTTTGCCGGCGCGGCAATTCGGGTCGAAGATCATGCGATGGTTGAACGTGGTGGTGCGGAAGCCGGCCACGCCCGGAACCAGGCTCTTGCGGCCGCCCGAATAGCCGGCGATCAGGTGGTAAATGATCTCGCCGGTGAGGATGATCCGATCGGCCTCCCACACCTCGCGGTTGATCTCGACACGGTTGCCGAATCGGGTTACTCCGATTTCGACCAGGCTGGCGTCGTCGGTCGAAATGTGGTCGAACGAGCGGATGCGCTCGAAGATGCGGTCGCCCACGATCAGGCGGCGCTCTTCCTCGGTCTGCCGGCGATGGATGCCCAGCGCGAAGACGATGAAGATATCGCCATCCGGCACGCCCGCGGCGTTCAGCGTATCGACAATGGGGGGCAGCAGCAGGTCGGCGCGCGCCAGCCGCGTGATGTCGTTCACCACGATGGCGACGCGCTCGCCACGATGCACGATTTCGCGGAGCGGCCGCGCGCCGATGGGATTCTCCAGGGCGTCGAAGACGGCGCGAGTCTCGTCGGGCACGGGCCGGGCCGCGCGCGGCGCGAGCACATCGCCTGCCGCACGAATGGGCAGGCGCCCCTTTCCGTAGGCGACGTCGATATCAATGGGCTGGGCCGCGCTCAAGCCTATACTCCGAATACTGCTTTCATGGTACGCCGCGAGGGGCCGGTCGCGCGCTTGCCGGGCTTATCTGGCTGGTCCGGACGCTCTTCTTCGTCGATCAGCCAGCCGTGCCAGCCCGTTGTTCGGATGGCATCCGCGAGTTTGCGCAGAGGGAACTCGCCCTCGCCCAGGGGAACGGAGACGCGGTTGTGGAAGTCCCGGACGTGCAGCCCGAAAACGCGCGCATGGTGCGCTTCGAAGAACGCGATGACCTCCGGGTACGCCAGCCAGGCGTGGCCGATATCGAACATGAGCGAGACCAGCTTGGGGTCGGTATGCTCGACCAGCGCTGTGGCTTCGGCCGCCCCGTTGCGGAATTCCGGCTGATGGTTGTGGTAGGCCAGCACCAGGCCCGCATCGGCCGCGCGGCGGCCCGCGAGATCCATCGCCCGCGCCTTGGCTGCTACCGCCGCCTCGGAGAATTCGCCCGTCGGCGAGAGCCCCGAGTGGCTGATCACCAGCGCGCGCGCGCCGAATTGCCGTGCCTCGCCGGCCAGTTTGGCTATCGTGGCGGCGGCGCTCTCCGGTCCCGCCTTTACATACTCGGGGAGATTGGTGTGCGCTCCCACGAACTCCAGGCCGATGGCTTCTATCCGCCCGCGAGCCTCGGCGGCCCGCTCCAATTGCGGCTGCAGGAATCGGATGTTGGTCTCGAAGCCCTGGAACTCGAGTTCCTTCATTTCGCGCAGGGCGGTGAGCAGCAAGTCGAAGCGCGCGGGGTCCAGGTTCCAGGCGTTGGCCTGGCATCCGGGACGGGGCGGCGGGGCATCGGCGGCGTGCGCGGCCGCCATGGCCGCGGCGCCGGCCAAGAATGTTCTGCGGCTAAGGGTCGGCATGGCGAAATCCGGCTTTATAATATATTATATGTCAGACCCCGTCAAGGAGCACCCGATGAGCCTCGAACGCCGCGATTACGCCGGATGGACGGATTCCTGGTGGCTGAGCAACGGCGAAGTGGTTCTGGTGGTGCCCTCGCAAATCGGCCCGCGCGTGATGCGCTATGGCCGCATCGGCGGGCCGAATCTGTTCCACAATTTCGTCCACGCGCTCGGCCGCTCGGGCGACCGGTTTGGCAGAATCGCGGCGGGCACCGGCTGTGGGCCGCGCCGGAAAGTCCCGCCAGCAAGGCGCTCGACAATGGCCCCGTCGAAATCGACGGCGAGATCGAAGGCGACCTGCGGCTCCCCCCCCCAAATCGAAATCCGCATGGCGCACGAAGGCACGGACGTCACCGTGCTGCACCGCATCACCAATCGCAATCGCGGCGTAGTGCGGCTGGCGCCTTGGGGCCTTTCTGTGATGCGGCCGGGCGGTGTCGCCGCGTGACCGGGTTCCCGCCGCGACTGCGCCACGACGAGAGCCTGCTGCCTGCCAACCCCGCTCATCATGTGGGGCTACACGGATTTCTCCGACCCAGCAGCGCCGTGGCCACCGAGGCGAAGGCGTCCTCGGAGTTCGCGTCCAACATCGCCCCCTGGCACGCGTTCAACACCACGGCCGGCACACCGCGTGCTCGTGCAGCAGCGCGCTCAAGTCGCGCGCCGATTTCACGTCGGGCTCGCCCTTCTCGTTCTCGAAGACCAGCCGGCCATGGCGTCCCTGGTAAGCCCCATGCCCATCGAAATGAAGCACGTGATAGTAGCCCGGCCGCGCGCGCAAATGCTCCCGAAGCTGGTCGAACGTCGGCGGCCGCAGCACATCCACATGCGCGGGCAATCCCCTCGATTGGATCAGCTCCACCAGCGGCCGAGCGATCGAGCGGTACCGCACATCGTCTTCATACGGCCGCGCAACCACCAGCAGAATATTGACGCGGTCTCTCGGGAGATCGGCCGCCGGAGGCGGATCGGGCACCTTATTCAGCCGCCGCTCAATCCGTCGCGCATGCGCAAGGTAACTGGCTTGCGGGTCGAAAAGCGCTTCCCAGGGCCACGAGAGAATCGAAGGGTCATCGCTCCGGATCTGAAGGATGCCCGGCCCCGCCAGCCAGCTCCCCGCGTCGCGGCGGTCGAACAAAGCGTTGAAGGCCTGCGTCCCCCAGGCCCCGAGCGCATCGAGGACCCGCTCCGAATGAACGATCTCCGGGGGAAACGGGTAATCCAGAAGCTGTTCCAGGGACCACCGCAGCTCCCGCATCAAGTGCGAGTTGGGTTGCCCTTCGACCGGGAACCCATAAGGCGAAGAGACAATAACCACCGGCGCGGACTTGCCATCCGCCAACCGAGTGACCTGGAAAGCCGCCGGAGACGACCCCTCCACTTGCTCGATTGCCAGTGCGGCAGTCATCTTGGCTATTCTAGCTGAATCCGCCATTCAAATTCCCGCCAGTTCACGAAATCGAACTTTATTTTTCCCATGTTTTCAACCACTTAACTCTCGCCGAACCCCGCGGTCGCGAAGTCTACATGGTAGGTGTTAATTAAGAGAAGAAAACGCGACGTTTCAAAACGTCTCTCCATTGCCCCACGGGTCCGGTTTCAGCCCGTGGGGCGTTTTTTTCTCTTCACGAAAGGAGTACCAAATGGCCACCGACAAGCAAACCGAGGCCAACCGCCAAAACGCGCAAAAATCCACCGGGCCCCGCACCGCCGAGGGCAAGGCCCGCTCTTCGATGAATCACCTGATCACCGGCATCGACGCCAAGTCGGCCATCATCCCCGGCGAAAACCCGGCCGCGCTTCAGGCCCTCATCGAACGCACCTACACTCGCTTCCAACCGGCTACCGATGAAGAGCGCCACCACGTCGACACCGTCATCTGGTGCGATTGGCAGTCCCAGCGCTTCATCCGCTCCGAATCCGAGATCTGGCGTTCAACCATGGAGAGCCCCCTCCGGCGGAAGGATCCCAATCCCGTGGGCTATGGCTATTCCCTGTGCCCGATCACCTTCAGCCGTCTGGACCGTCGGGTCGAAGTCAACGAACGACTCTACACCCGCGCCCTCCACGAGCTCGAACGCCTCCAGTCCAACCGCTTCGCCACCGAAGCCGCCACCGAGGTTGAGGACGCCGCCGCCGAGCCGGCCCCGCAACCCACTGAAACCGAAGCCCCAACCGAGGAATTGGGTTCGAACCCTCAAAACGCCCCTGACCCCCGCGCCACCCCGGCCCCGGCCCCCAACCCCACCCCGGCCACCCCGAAATTCGGTCCCGAATCGGCTTCCGACCCCCTCGGAACCCCGGACGAGGCCCCGCCCAAGAGCGCGTAGGCACCCAAAAGGGGTCAAATCTCAACCGTTTGCCGTTCTGATACAACAACTATAAAATATACTTGACAATATTAGACGCATATTTTATTATTGACAGTGGGTGAGGTCATTAGGCCTCCCAAAACTAAACTTACATGAGGAGCTTCAAACCAATGTCTCTCAGCCATTTCGATCCCCTGGCCAATCTCCGCTTGTTCGAAGACGCCTTTACCCGCATGATCAGCGAACCCCAATCCAACCGGCCCTGGTCCCCCGCCGTCGATATCTTCGAGACCGAGAACGATCTGGTCCTCAAGGCCGATCTCCCCGACGTCGACTTCAAGGACATCGATGTCCGCGTCGAAAACCAGACCCTGACCATCTCCGGCCAGCGCAAATTCGAAAAGCAGGAGTCCGCCACCGGCTACCACCGCATCGAGCGCAGCTACGGCAACTTCCAGCGCAGCTTCACCGTCCCCAACACCTTCGACACCGAGAAGATCAGCGCCGCCTTCAAGAACGGCGTCCTGACCGTCTCCCTCGCCAAGAAGGAAGCCGCCAAGCCGCGCCAGGTCAAAGTCGAAGTCGCCGTGTAACGCCGGCCCGACAATCGAATTTCAACTTCAAGCATCCAATAGGTAGCACCAGGGCCGGGGCCAACCCCCGGCCCGAGTTGTCTGTGCGGTAACGTCATAATTAAGGGAAGCCTATGTTTCGGATCGACAAACTCACTCAGAAAGCCCAGGAAGCTCTCCAGCAATCCCAGGCCATCGCCGAGAAGAACGAAAGCCAGGTGATGTTCCCCATCCACCTGCTCCTCGCCTTGGCCGAAGAAAAGGAGGGCATCGTCCGCCCCGTCCTCGAAAAGTGCGGCGTCCCCCCCGATGCCATCACCTCCGAGGCCCGGCGCATGCTCGCCAACCTTCCCAAAACCGTCGGCGTGCAGCCCGGCATGTTCCTCTCCCAGCCCCTCAACCAGGTCCTCGAACGCGCCTTCGACGAAGCCACCCGCTTCAAGGACGAGTTCGTCTCCACCGAGCACCTCCTGCTCTCCATCGCCGAGCAGCGCGGCGACCCCGCCGGCCAGCTCCTCGACCGCGCCGGCGCCACCCACGACGCCATCCTCAAAGCCCTCGTCTCCGTCCGCGGCTCGCAGCGCGTCACCGACCAGAACCCCGAGACCAAGTACCAGGCCCTCGAGCGCTACGCCCACGACCTCACCGACTCCGCCCGCCAGGGCAAGCTCGACCCCGTCATCGGCCGCGAAGACGAAATCCGCCGCGTCATGCAGGTCCTCAGCCGCCGCACCAAGAACAACCCCGTCCTCATCGGCGAGCCCGGCGTCGGCAAGACCGCTATCGTCGAAGGACTCGCCCAGCGCATCGTCCGCGGCGATGTCCCCGACCAGCTCAAGAACAAAAAACTGGTCGCCATCGATCTCGGCTCCATGATCGCCGGCACCAAGTTCCGCGGCGAGTTCGAAGACCGCCTCAAGGCCGTCGTCAAGGAAATCATCGATTCCAACGGCGAGATCATCTGCTTCATCGACGAGCTCCACACCCTCGTCGGCGCCGGGTCCGCCGAGGGCGCCATCGACGCCGCCAACCTCCTCAAGCCCGCCCTCGCCCGCGGCGAGCTGCGCTGCATCGGCGCCACCACCCTCAACGAATATAAGAAGCACGTCGAAAAGGATGCCGCCCTGGCCCGCCGCTTCCGCACGGTCATGGTCGGTGAGCCCTCGGTCGACGACACCATCGCCATCCTCCGCGGCCTCAAGGAAAAATTCGAAATCCACCACGCCGTTCGCATCAAGGATTCCGCGATCCTTGCCGCCGCCGTTCTCTCCCACCGCTACATCGCCGACCGCTTCCTGCCCGACAAGGCCATCGACTTGATCGACGAGGCCGGCTCCGCCCTGCGCCTGCAAATCGGCTCCATGCCCATCGAGATCGACGACCTCGACCGCGGCATCTCGCACCTCGAGATCGAGCGCCAGGCCCTCAGCAAGGAAAAAGACCTCGCCTCCCACGAACGCCTCCGCCACGTCGAGAACGAGCTCGAGCGCCTGCGCGGCGAAGCCGCCGTTCTCAAGGAGCGCTGGAATCGCGAGAAGGGCGCCATCACTCACGTCCGCCGCCTCAAGGAGGAGCAGGACACCCTGCGCCAGGAAGAGGAAAAAGCCACCCGCGCCGGCGATTGGGAAAAGGCCGCCCAGTTGCGCTACGGCCGCCTCGCGCAGATCGAAAAGGATATCCAGGCCGCCGAGCAGGAGCTCGAAGCCGTCAAGGAAAACGCCCTCCTCAAAGAAGAGATCGGCGAGGACGATATCGCCCGCATTGTCGCCAAGTGGACCGGCATCCCCGTCGCCCGCATGATGGAAGGCGAGATCCAGAAACTCGTGCAAATGCCCGAGCGCCTCAAGGATCGCGTGGTCGGCCAGGACGAAGCCGTGCGCCTGGTCTCCGCCGCCATCCTCCGCAACCGCGTCGGCCTCGGCGATCCCAACCGCCCCATCGGCAGCTTCATCTTCCTCGGACCCACCGGCGTCGGCAAGACCGAGCTGGTCCGCGCCCTCGCCCAATACCTCTTCGATGACGACAAGGCCATGATCCGCGTCGACATGTCCGAGTACATGGAGAAGCACGCCGTCGCCCGCATGGTCGGCTCGCCCCCCGGATACGTCGGCTACGACGAAGGCGGCCAGCTCACCGAGCAGGTGCGCCGCCGGCCTTATTCAGTGGTCCTCTTCGACGAAATCGAGAAGGCCCACCCCGAGGTCTTCAACATCCTGCTCCAGATCCTCGACGATGGCCGCCTCACCGATGGCCAGGGCCGCACCGTGAGCTTCAAGAACGTCGTGGTGGTGATGACCTCCAACGTGGGCACCGGCATGGTCGAGCGCAACACCATCGGCTTTTCGGTCCACGCCAAAGACAAGAAGAACGACGAGGGCCGCAAGCGCCTGCTCGACACCCTGCGCCAGCAGTTCCGGCCCGAATTCCTGAACCGCGTGGACGATACCATCGTCTTCAACACGCTCACCCGCGAGCACCTCGGCCAGATCGTGGATATCCAGTTGGCCAACGTCGGCAAGCTGCTCAAGGACCGCAAGGTCACCCTGCAAGTCAGCACCGCCGCCAAGGACCAGATCATCGCCGAAGGCTACGATCCGCAATACGGCGCCCGTCCCATGAAGCGCGCCATCCAGCGCCTCATCCAGGACCCGCTCGCTCTCAAGCTGATCAACACCGACTTCGTGGAAGGCGACACCATCCTGGTGGACGCCGGCGCCCAAGGTGGCGAGCTGCAATTCACCAAACTCATCCCGGTGCAGGTTCCCAACCAGCCCGCCGGGGTTTTGCCATGACCACCACCACCCTGAAGCCCTTCTCCTAGGCCTCCTCGGCGCCATCCTCGTCCTCGGGGGTGGCGCCTTCGGAGGCCGCAACGGCCTCTACATAGTCCTCGCCATCGGCGTCGTACGCATGCGAAGTACGCCGGGAAGGTGGTTCTGGTGTGCTGGCATCACGGCAATATTCCGAACCTGGCGACGGCGCTGGGAGCGGCGGGGTCGCTTGTAATCCGATCCCAGTCACGATATAGTTCCACCAATCGAGGAGAACCAAATCCAGATACCCATGAAGCGACACACCCTGGCTATCAACGTCCTGTCGATCGGCGTTTTGGGGATCTTCGCGGCTACGCCCAAGCGCTCCGTCACCGTCACTGAGGGTACCAACGTCAACGTGACACTCTCGCCCGATCGCAAGACGATCATCATGGACTTGCAGGAGACGCTATGGTCCCTTCCCATTGCCGGCGGCGTGGCCAAGCGGCTCACCGATCCGTTTCTCGAACCGGCGCGTCCGGACTGGTCGCCCAAAGGCGACTGGGTCGCCTTCCAATCGTTTAAGGGCGGCACCTTCCATATCTGGCTTATCAAGCCCGACGGCACCAGAGTACGCCAGCTCACCGACGGGCACGGAGACGATCGCGACCCGCGCTTTTCGCCCGACGGGACCAGAGTCGCCTTTTCGTCGGATCGCGCCTTCAAGGGGAACTACGATATCTGGGTTGCCGAGGTCGCCACAGGCAAGCTGACGCAATGGACCTCCGCGGCGGACGATGAGTTCGAGCCGGCCTGGTTGCCCGACGGCTCCGCCATCGCGTTTGTCAGCGGCGCCGGCGCCAACGCCACGAGCATCCAGTCTTCCACCGGCTCCGGCGAAAGCAAAGTGATTCTCAAAGCGCCGCCAGGCGCCCACGTGGATTCGCCGGCGTTCTCACCGGATGGCCAGAAGGTCGCATACACCGAGATCGCCGGCGGCAAGGCGCGCCTGATGGTTTCGGGCGAGCCGGCCGGTACCGCTGACGACGTGTTCCCGTTCCCGCCCGCCTGGCTCTCCGCGAACGAGCTCCTCTACACCGGCAACGGGAAGATTCTTGTGACCACGCTCGGCGCCGGCGGCACTCCGTTGCACGGAGCGACTCCGTTGCCAGGAGCGACGCGGACGATCTCGTTTCAAGCGAAGTTCGACATCAGCCGCCCTCCATACAATCACCGCCGGACCGATTTCGATTCCGCCGCGCCGCGCCAGGTGAAGGGCATCGTGAATCCCGCGCTGTCGCCCGACGGGAACCGCGTGGCCTTCGAGGCACTGAATCAACTCTGGCTGATGGAGATCGGCAGCAGGCCCGAGCAACTCACACACGACAATTTCTACAAGCAGTCCCCTGCCTGGTCGCCCGACGGAAAGCAGATCGCCTTCTGCTCGGACAAAGCGGGCACCGCCGGCATCTACGTCCTGGACTTGGCGGCCAGGGCCGAGCGGCGCATCACGAAAATAGACGACTCGGCTGAGCTCGCTCCGGTCTGGTCCCCCGACGGCACGAAAATCGCGTTCCTCAACCAGAGCGGGACTGGCTACATCGTCGACGTCGCCTCGGGCGAGATCAGGGAAGCCGTCAAGCCCACCTATGAACCGGGCCGAATGAGCTGGTCGGCGAATGGCCGGACCATCTCGCTGGCCGTCCTCCGTCCGTATTCGCGACGCTACCGGGAGGGCACGAGCCTGATCGAGTCCGTGGACCTCGCCACCGGAAAGATCACGCTCACAGAGCCCGCGCCTTACAAATCGATCGGCACGCGCGGGGTCGATGGTCCGGTCTATTCGCCCGACGGCACGCAGATGGCCTACGTGATGGACGGCTATCTTTGGGTGCGCCCGGTCGACGGAGACGGCATCCCCATCAGTGAGGCCCGCCCCATCAACGAAGAGATGACCGATGCTCCGAGCTGGAGCCGCGACAGCAGGCACCTGCTGTATCTCTCCAACGGCAAGCTGCGTATGGTCGCGTCGGACGGGACATCCGCGCCGGG
>OMOG01000015.1:380-7107 GCA_900290305.1 Candidatus Sulfopaludibacter sp. SbA4 | reverse complement strand
TGAGTTCTGGCTCCTCGCCCTCCGGTTTGGTTGCGGCTCTGCTGCTCTGCGGGGCAGCCAATCTTGGCTGCCGCCGGCTTCAGACGGCGCTCCGCGACCCGCAAGGTTTCTGCCGCCGGAGACGCTCCGCAAGGATCGTCGCCCGCTCATGTCGACGCTCTTTCTTGGTGGGGCGGCTTCAGCCGGCGCGCCGCAGCCCTCGAGGATTCTGCCGCCAGAGACATTCCCGAAGGGATCGTCCGCCGCTCCTCACGCCCACTTCTCCGCGCCGTGGCAGAATACGGGCAATCTGCATGACATCGCCCGTGACTTGGCAGACCACAATGTACGGAAGCCGGGGAAGCACGAATCCCACTTTCCTGCCCGGACGCCCACGGTAAAAAACGTCACCAGCGCGGACGGAGCACCGCAGATTTCACGCCCCAACTAGGCTGCACGCCCAGGCGCGTTTTCAAATAAATAGTCGGTGATAGGCGGCTTCTTCCTCCGCCGGAGTCGCATTTACGCGTGGGACTCTTTTTCAGCCAGCCGTCTTTCCATCCAGCTCCGGCCTCTTCATGCCTTAGCACTCCGCCCTGTTCTATCTGGGCAAAGTGTTGAAAGCCAGAGGAGGGTGCGGGACACAAAAGTGGCGATTTTCGCGACGCGAATCCAGCCGGCGGCGGATTACAGTACGCTGAGTTTTATCCGCGTTCATCTGCGTTCATCCGCGGCCAATATGGGTTTGGACTTTCGCGTTGGGCCGGGAAAAAGATCATTTTGGCCGCGGATGAACGCAGATGAACGCGGATAAGCCAGATTTCCCCGAGGTTTTTCCGGGCGAATTCGGCGGCCTGTGTTTGGGCCCGATGCCGGGTTGCGGCGTGATCGAGCCACTGGAATGCGGCCAGGTTTATTTGAAGTATCAAGTGCGCTCAGACTGTGTCCCTTTTCCTGGGATTTCGGAAGGTCTCCACTTTTATGTCGCACACCCGCCAGAGGAAGAATTGTAGCTTTTTGCGCCAGCCTGCGATAGGATAGCCGGGATGGACCGGCTGATCGGAGAAGTGGGTCTCCGTAGCGGCGCCATCGCATCACGAACATGCCATTGGAGACAGGCGCGAAACTCGGTCCTTACGAGATCCTTTCGCCGATCGAAACCGGCGCCGGAAGCGAGGTTTACAAAGCCTCGGACACGCGGGACAGCCGCACCGTGGTCATTCGCCTTTCCGCCGGCGCCTTCTCGGAGCACATCGAGCTGGAGGCGCAAGCCCTCGCCTCGCTACGGCATCCCAATATCTGCGCGGTCCACGACATCGGCCAGGAAGATGGGCAGCACTTTGTCGTCACGGAGTACGCCGAGGGTCCGACCCTCGCCGCACGCCTCGCCAAAGGCGCGCTCCCACTCCGCGAGGCCCTCGCCATCGCCATCCAGATCGTGGATGCGCTCGATCAGGCGCACCGCATCGGCGTGATGCATCGCAACCTGCAGCCATGGAAAGTCGTGCTGGCGGAAGGTGGGGCCAAACTTCTCGATTTCGGACTCCCCGCGCCGCCAAGCCCGGTTCCGCCGCCCGCTGCCAAGGGCGCGAAGACTCCCCCGCAGGGCGCCGATGCCGGCTTGCCCTACACCGCCCCCGAGTGCCTCGATGGCAAGGAAGGCGACGCCCGCAGCGATATTTTCGCCTTCGGCGCCGTGCTCTACGAGATGATCACCGGGAAAAAGGCGTTCGAGGGCAAAGTCCGCGCGGTCCTCGTCGCCGCCATCGCCGCGGCCGATCCCGATCCGCTGTCCGAAGCCCAGCCCGCCGCGCCCGCCATACTCCAGCACATCGTCGACCGCTGCCTGGCGAAGGATCCCGAAGATCGCTGGCAGACCGCGCACGATCTGCTGGCTCAGCTCCGTTGGATGTCGGAAGGCGGCGTCCAGTCCACCGCGGCCAGCGGGCGCGAGAAGCTCACCTGGGCTTTGGTTGGCTTGGCGGCGTTGCTTCTGCTCGCCACCTCGGTTCCGGCCGCGCTCTACCTGCGCGGATCGGGCGATCCGCCTCCTTTCGAATTCCGCGTTCCGGTGCGCGGTCTGAACACCTCCGATATCGCCCTCTCGCCCGATGGACAGGCAATCGCGCTGGTGGCCCGGCCGGGTACGGGCGATCCCGCGTCGCTCTACGTCCGGCGGGTGGGCGCGGTGAGCTTCCAGAAGCTCGGAGGCGCCGACGAAGCCGCGCAGCCCTTTTGGTCGCCAGACAGCCGCCACATCGCTTTTGTGGCCGGAAGCCGCCTGAAGCAGGTGAGCGCGGCCGGCGGCGCGCCCAAGGATATCGCCGAGGCGCCAGGCTTCTCCGGAGGCGCCTGGAATCGCGAAGGAACCATTCTCTTTGGCTCCGAGAAAGGCGTGTTCCGCGTCTCCGCGGAGGGTGGAACACCGGTTCCCGTCACGGCTCCCGATTCCCAGGAGACCGGCCATTTCTGGCCGCACTTCCTGCCCGATGGCCGCCATTTCCTCTACCTGGCATGGTCGGGACAGGCGGCCGGCCGGGCCATTTTCGTGGGCAGCATCGACTCCAAGAGCAAGACCAAGCTGATGGCCGCCGAATCCAATGCCGCCTTCGCGGCGCCCGGCTACATTGTCTTCCACCGCGCCGCTTCGCTTTTCGCGCAGCCTTTCGATGCCGCCAAGCTGGCTCTGCGCGGCGAGCCGGTTCATATAGCCGACGAGGTCTCGTCCAGCTCCTCCGCCGGACGCGCCGATTTCGACGTGTCGCAGGAGGGATCGCTGCTCTACCTTCAGGGCGGCAGCGCTCCATCCGGCCGGGCCCGCATTCTGAACCCAATCACCCAATGGGGCTGGGCGACCCGGGCGGGGAGTCCGGACAGGTGGGGTCACGCGGGCGACCCGGGACCGTATGGCGATTTCGACCTTTCGCCCGACGGCAAGCTGATCGCCGTCACCAAACAGGATGCCGGTCCGGGCGCCGATATCTGGGTGATCGACTGGCAGCGCGCCGGCGTTTCGACGCGCCTCACGCTCGACCCGGCAGACGATATCGGCCCGGTCTGGTCGCCGGACGGCAAGCGCATCGCATTCACCACATACCGCAAAGGCAATGCGGATATTTACGTGGTGCCAAACGGTGTGGGCGAGGGCAAGGAAACGCCCCTTCTGGAAACCGCCGCCGATGAGGTGGTGAAGGACTGGTCGAAGGACGGAAAGTACATCGCCTACCTGAGCGGCCAGGACAAATTCCTCGATATCTACGCTCTTCCCTTGAAAAACGGCAAACCCGACCCGGATAACAAGCCATTCCCAGTGGTGCAGGGCCATTTCCAGAAAAGCGAGCCCCAGTTCTCCTATGACGGGAAGTGGATGGCCTATACTTCCGATCGAACTGTCCCCGGTACGTTCCAGGTTTATGTGCGTTCGTTTCCCGCGGGCGATCAGGAGATCGCGATATCCACCAACGGCGGCGGGCAGCCACGCTGGAAGGGAGATGGCAAAGAGCTTTACTATCGCACTCCCGACGACCAGATCATGGCGGTGGAGATCAAGCCAGGCGCGAAGCTCGAGGCCGGCATCCCGCATCTTTTGTTTTCCGCGCCTATTCGCACCGCAGCCACCAGCGATCCGGTCCGCCATATACTGGCGGTCACTCCGGATGGCCAGCGCTTTCTGCTGCGCGTTCCCCCTGGAGCGGGAGGCGGGCGCGGCGGGCCCGGAATCGGAAACACGGCGATTCCGGAAGTCCCGGTGACCGCGGCAAACACGTCCGCGGGGGCTCCCGCCGGCGGACGGGCAGGCACAGCGTCCCCGCCGTTCAGCGGGCTGACTGTGATTCAGCACTGGACGTCGGCGGTGAAGAAGGAGGCCAATTGAGCGGAACCCTCGCACCTGGCACGCTGCTCGGACCCTATCGCATCGTGGAGCCGATTGGTGCGGGCGGCATGGGCGAAGTCTACAAAGCTTCCGACACCCGCCTGGAGCGCGTGGTGGCCGTCAAGCTGCTCACGCGCAACTGGGCCGGCGACACCGAAATGCGCCAGCGGTTCGAGCGCGAAGCCCGGATTGTCGCTTCCCTGAACCACCCCAATATCTGCGTGCTTCACGACGTGGGGCAGCAGGACGGCCTCGACTTCTTGGTGATGGAGTATTTGGAAGGCGAAGACCTCGCGGCGCGATTGGAACGGGGACCGCTCGAGATCGCCGAAGCGCTGAAAATCGCAGTCGCCATCGCCGATGCGCTGGATAAAGCCCACCGGAGCGGCGTGGTGCATCGCGATCTCAAGCCTTCCAACATCATCCTCACCGCCGGCGGCCCGAAGCTGCTGGATTTCGGACTGGCCAAGCGCGAAGGCGCATTGGCGGCCCGCGAGAATACCAAGCCATCGACGCCGCGTCCCAGCATCCCCTCGCGCACGCAAATGCCCACGGTCAGCAATCTCACCACGCTTGGCGCAGTCATGGGCACCTTGCAGTACATGGCGCCCGAGCAACTCGAGGGATTGGAAGCCGACGGGCGCGCCGACATCTTCGCTTTCGGAGCGCTGGTTTACGAGATGGTCACGGGCAAAAAGGCCTTCGTGGGCAAAAGCCGCATTCTGCTGATGTCGGCCATCGCCACCTCCGAACCCGAACCGATGTCCGCCGTTATACCCGCCACGCCGCCGGCGCTGGAACATGTGGTGAAGACCTGCCTCGCCAAGGACCCCGAGGACCGCTGGCAAACGGCGCGGGACCTCCAGGCGGAGTTGGAATGGATCGAGGCGGCCAGCCCCGATGCCGGCGTCTCCGCGGGCAGGGCCGGCTCGGCCGTCCACGCCGGAAAACGCGAAAAGCTGGCGCGCATCCTGCTGGCCGCGGGCGCGCTTTTGCTGGCCGCCGCGGCGCTCCCTGCCGCCAGGTACCTCGGCGGACGGGAGGCTGCGGCGGAGTTCCGCTTCCAAATCCCGCTCAGCGGTACGGCTCAGCCGTATGACGTCACGGGAGCTCGCCCGACTGCCACACGAAACATGGCCGGGGCGAATTTCGCCCTCTCGCCGGACGGCCGTTTGCTGGCCTTTGTCTCGCGGGCCGGCAGTCTCGAGCCTTGGGCGCTCTATGTGAGGCCCATCGGTTCGGTGACGCCGCAAAAGCTCCTGCCTATTGAAGATGCGGCGCCGCACGCCAGCCAGCCGTTCTGGTCCGCGGACAGCCGCTTCGTCGGTTTTGTCGCGCGCGGCAAGCTCAGGAAGATCGAAGCTTCGGGAGGTCCTCCGCAGGATATCTGCGATGCCGCGGGCTTCACCGGGGGAACCTGGAACCGCGAGGGGACTATTTTGTTCGGATCCGCAAGCGGGCTTCTTCGCGTTTCGGCCGAAGGCGGGAAGCCGGAGACCGTCACTACCCTGGAGCAAGGAGAATCGGGCCACTACTGGCCCCACTTTCTGCCGGACGGCCATCGTTACCTCTATACCTCCTGGAATTCCGAGCTGCCAAACGCGCCGTGATGCTGGGCGCGCTGGGAGCCAGGCCAAGGACGCGCCTGCTGGCCGCCGAATCCAACGCGGCTTATGCGGGCCGGGTTTTCTGGTATTTCACCGGGGGAATGCGGTATACGCGCAGCCGTTCGACTGGAAGAAGCCGGCGGTGAGCGGCGAACCGGCGCGGGTCGCGGATGAAATCGGCTTCCTTTCCGGCAATGGCTGGAGCGATTTCTCCCTCGCGCCGGGAGGAGCGCTGGCCTACTTCCAGGGCGCGGGTACCGGGACTGCGGCCTCTCAAGAGAATGCATCCGAGTGGCAACTGGCCTGGGCGGACCTTGGCGGGCGCGTGCTCGAAACCCCCGGTCCTCCGGGCGTCTACCGGGGGATGGAAGTTTCTCCCGATGGCAAACGGATCGCCGTCCATCGCCATGACGCCAAAGGCGGCGACGTCATCGTGATCGAGCCGCGCGGATCCACCACCAGCCTGACCTTCGACGCCACCCATCACAACTCGTCTCCCATCTGGTCGCCGGGCGGCGACCGCGTCGTCTATAGCGCCTTCGAAAAGGGCAAATGGGGGCTGTACCAGACGCTCTCCAGCGGATCGGGAACCGAGGAGTTGCTGTACGAATCGGAGCAGATCAAGGCTCCCATGTCGTGGTCTCCGGATGGCAAGCGCATCGCCTTCTGGACCCAGGATTCCAAAAGCAGCGGCGACATTTGGGTGTTGACGATGGAGGGCGAGCGGAAGGCCGCGCCGCTGATCGCTTCGGAATTCAACGAGACCGACGCGCAGATCTCGCCCGATGGCAAATGGATCGCTTACACTTCCAATTCGACGGGACGCAACGAAGTCTACGTGCAGCCGTTCCCCTCGGGCAGCGGCCGTTATCAGATTTCGTTCCATGGCGGCGATTGGCCGCGCTGGCGGGGCGACAGCAAGGAGCTTTTCTACCATCTCATCGCCGCGGCTCCCGATACTTCCGCCTTCATCGGGTTGTTTCGCGGCGGATCATTGCTGTCTGTCGCGGTGAACGTCAGCGGCGCGGCGTTTGAGCCCGGCAGCCCCAAGGACATCGTGCGGATTTGGGGCATGAATTATCCGCACAGCGGAGGCGATTATTCGACCTACGCCGTTTCGGCCGATGGCAAACGAATCCTGACGGTCCAGGCCACGCCCAACTCCGCCGGCGCCGGGGCTGATGCGGCGCTTCCCGATCCACCCTTGAGCATCACGGTGGCGATGAACTGGGCGGCATCGTTGAAGAAGTAAAGGCGGCGGGCGCCC
>OMOG01000015.1:0-370 GCA_900290305.1 Candidatus Sulfopaludibacter sp. SbA4 | reverse complement strand
GCCCGCCGAAGGCGAGCTTCAGTGGGCGTTGACCATTACCATTCGGAGCCGAACCACGCGGATCTGGAGCGACCGATTCCCGCGTGTAGTCGTCCGAGCTTACCTTCAGGCATGCGGTGCGCGCCTGCACGATTGGGGTAGAAAAACCGGCTTCTCGGAAAGTCCACGCGGGCCCTACGTCCCGTTCTGGGAAGTTGCAGGCAAGCCCGCCGCTGAAGAATCGCAGAGCGCGATCAACGCACCTTTAGGACCCTACCCGCATTCCTGTGGCGCCCATCCCGCTGAAATGGCAGCCCGCCGCTGCCCCAGACAACGGCGCATTCGAAAGAATTTGACCCAGGCACCCCGTCTACTCCCCAACCCATTGCCC
>OMOG01000041.1 GCA_900290305.1 Candidatus Sulfopaludibacter sp. SbA4 | reverse complement strand
GGCGCCTGTCCCCCAATCTCCAGCGATCCCGATACGAATCGAGCCATCGGCAGCCAGCAGTCCGGACAAGTCATACCGTCCCTGGTCGCCCTCGTTTGGATAAGCCTCGAAGGCATGCCGCGCACTGCCGACGGTCTTCAGCCAGTTCGCGATCCACGGAAAGATGTTCGAATTGTCGAAGTCCTGTAGGGGCGGCCGTGCGGGAGCTGCCGACGGATTCACCGAAGCAAGGCGCATGGCCGACTCCATTGGAGCGCGGCCGAGCCCCGTATAGCTCTCAAGAGATTTGCGGCCAAGTGCGGCTGTAGGGGTGCTTGACATTCCTGCCTCCTCTTTTGCGGTTCTGAGCTGTCGGCCATTATATGCGATTTGGGGGGGTACCCGCTGGACGCAGGTTGGCGCCGTTGGCGGCACTTCGTGGGGCGGGCGGCCTCGCCTGCATCGAGGCCCCTGCGGCCCCTTGCAGCAGCGGGACGAGGGCGTCCGTCCCCAATGGGGGCTCCAGGTCCAGGGGGACCGCCCCGCCAAATCGTCGAAGGCTGCGAAGACTCGAGAGCCGGAGGGACTGCAAAAGGTTTTAAGATATTAAACCTATTAACTATCTTGTCCGGGTCCGGGAATCCTGTTAAAATACCCGCGGGCGAACAGCAATGATACGCAAATTGTCTTTGCAAGCACTGGCGTTCGTTGGCCTGATGTGTGTGTTCACGGCAACCGGCAAGGCGCAGACGGCGGGGCCGCGCGCCCTGATCGCGCAGTCGATTGACGAGAACCGGCTGGTTACGCTGGCGGGCAACACACGCCACGAAGCGAATCGCGAAAACGATTTGGGGCCCGTGGCCGACGGCTTGCATCTGGATATGTACCTCCAGTTGAAGCGCTCGCCCGAGCAGGACCGGGCGGCGGAGCAGTTTGTCGAATCGCTGACCGACAAGAACTCTCCGAACTTCCATAAATGGATTACGGCCGCGGAGTATGGACAGCGATTTGGCGCGGCTTCCGAAGACATTGCGGCGGTTACGCGCTGGCTGGGGTCGCACGGATTCACGGTCAACGGCGTCCCTGCCAACAACATGGTGATTGACTTCTCCGGAAACGCAGGCCAGGTGCGCGAAGCGCTGCACACGGAAATTCACAATCTGGAGGTCGCGGGTAAGCGTTACTTCGCCAATATGAGCGATCCGCGGATTCCCGCAGCTTTGCTGCCGGCCGTGACCGGAGTGGTCTCTCTCAACAACTTTACGCCGCGTCCGATGTTCGTGCCAAAGTCAGAGTACACAGTCAGTTCCGGCACCGTTCCGGTGGTTCCGGGCGACCTGGCGACCATTTACAATCTGAATCCGGCGTTCAGCGGCGGGTATACCGGCCAGGGACAGACCATCGTGGTCCTCGAGGATACGGACCTTTACAATGGCACCGGCGATTGGGACGTATTCCGAACGACCTTCGGGCTGGATCAGTACCCCAACGGTTCACTGACACAAGTCCATCCAGGGCCTGGGAAGGGCGGCGCCTGCCTCGCTCCCGGGATCAACGGCGCCGAGGCCGAGGCGGCCATCGACGTGGAATGGGCCAGCGCGGCTGCGCCCAATGCGGCCATCGTGATGGCATCCTGCGCCGATACGACCAACTTCGGGGGATTCATCGCCCTGCAGAACCTGCTGACTAACGGCGGTCCTCTGCCCAGCGTGGTCAGCATCAGTTATGGCGAGTCGGAAACGGATAGCGGAGCCGCCGGCAACAGCTTCATCAACACCTTATACCAGACGGCCGCGGCCGCGGGAGTGTCGGTGTTTGTGGCCTCCGGCGACGAGGCCGCGGCGGAGACGGATCACCGGTCAGAGGTGGCGATACACGGGGTCAGTGTCAGCAGCTTCGCCTCCACGACATACAATGTGGCGGTCGGCGGGACGGATTTCGGCGATACGGCTTCGAACGCCACCGGGGCTTTCTGGAATTCCACCAATGGCACTTACTATGATTCCGCCAAGTGCTACGTTCGCGAGATGCCGTGGAACGAATCCTGTGCCAGCCAGGTTTTAGGCAAGTATCGCGGATTCAGCTCGTCCTACGGCGCTGCGAGTTATTGCAACAGCACGTACAACCGGCTGGAATCTGTGGCCGGCAGCGGAGGGCCGAGCGGGTGCGCCACGGGAGTGCCGACCATCACCGGAGTAGTGGGCGGGACGTGCGCCGGATACGCCAAGCCTTCGTGGCAGGCGATATTCGGCAACCCGAGCGACGGGGTTCGCGACGTGCCGGATGTCGCGCTCTTCGCATCCGCCGGCCTTTGGGGCCACTATTACGTATTCTGCATTTCCGACGGGGCGAGTTGCGCGGGTGCGCCTTCCACCTGGCCGGGAGGCGGCGGAACCTCGTTTGCCTCGCCGATCATGGCGGGGATTCAAGCCTTGATCAACCAGGCGTTGGGGTCAGCCAACGTCGGCAACCCGAATCCCGTGTACTACCAGATCGGCCGGAGCGAATACAGCGCGCCGGCGAACCGAGCCGCCTGTGGTTCCACCACGGGCCCGGCCTCGACCTGCAGCTTCAACGATATCCTCGAGGGCGACATAGAAGTTCCCTGCGCGGGCTCTTACAACTGCTATTTTGGCGGGGGCGGGCTGGGTGTCATGTCGACCTCGAATACATCGTATGCGCCGGCTTATGCGGCGGCTTCCGGATGGGATTTTGCGACGGGCATCGGCAGCGTGAATGCCTCCAACCTGTTGAATGCTTTTGTAGACTCCGTGGCGCCCACCAGCGCTCCGGCGGCGCCGGTGCTGACATGGCCGGCCAATGGGGCCACGGGCGTCTCGCTTACGCCTGCCTTGACCTGGAACGCTTCCACCGGGGCCACGTCTTACGACGTGTACTTCGGCACGGCGTCCACGCCACCACTGGTCGAGAGCACGGCGAACATCAACTACGCTCCGGGGACACTGAGCCCGGCGACTACGTATTACTGGGCGGCGGGGGCCAGGAACAGCTTGGGCGCCACTGCCTCCGCGGCGTGGTCTTTCACGACGAGCTGCGTATCGGCGCTGAATCCATCGAGCGCGACCGCCACTGCGGCCGGCGGCACGGGCACGATCCCGGTGACCGCGACAGCGGGCTGCGGGTGGACGGCGGTGAGCAACGCCCCATGGATCACGATCGCCTCGGGTGCCTCCGGCAGCGGCAACGGAACTGTCGGCTATGCGGTAGCGCCTGACACGGGCGCGCAACGCGCCGGCACGATCGCGATTGCGGGCCAGACCTTCACGGTGACGCAGGGGGGGATCTACCCGCTGATCTCGACGCTGGCGGGCGGAGCCATGCCTGCTACGCCGGCGCCCGGATTGTCGGTCTCGATTCCGGTTTCCTATGGCGTGGCCGTCGACTCATCCGGCAATACCTACTTCCCCAGTCCGAACCTGAATGCGGTCTTCAAGGCAGATCCCAGTGGGGTGGTGACCCGGATCGCCGGGACCGGGGTCTCGGGATACTCGGGTGACGGCGGACCGGCGCTGGGCGCTCAATTGAACAGTCCGAACGGCGTGGCGGTGGACTCTCTCGGCAACATATATATAGCGGACACCAACAACTGGCGTGTTAGAAGGGTAGACACGTCCGGCAGCATCACCACCGTGGCAGGCAACGGCGGTTATAGCTACGCGGGCGATGGCGGCCCGGCAACCCTCGCGGGCCTGCGCGGCGCGTATGGCATCGCGGTGGATGCCGCGGGTAGTTTGTATATTGCCGACAGCGGCAATCAAGTCATCCGAAAGGTGGATACGTCCGGAACGATTACGACAGTGGCCGGGAACGGTTCGTATGGCTACTCGGGGGACGGCGGCGCGGCTACCGGCGCAAAACTGTATTACCCATATGGCGTGGCGGTGGACGCCGCAGGCAACCTGTACATCGCCGACAGCGACAACCTGCGCGTCCGGAAAGTGGACACGTCCGGAACCATCACGACCGTCGCCGGCACCGGGTCCTGCTGCGACTCGGGTGACGGAGGCGCGGCTGCGAGCGCCCGTCTGGGTTACCCCTACGGCGTGGCGGTGGACGCCGCGGGCAATCTTTATATTGCGGACGGCAGCGGCGAGCGTGTCCGGAAGGTAAACGCGGACGGGATTATCACGACCGTGGCAGGCAATGGCGTTGTCGGCTTCTCCGGGGACGGCGGCGCCGCTACCCGTGCCCAACTCAGAAGTCCCCAGGGCGTGGCAGTGGACGGCTCCGGCAACTTGTATATCGCGGACAGCGGCAACGCGCGCATCCGCGAAGTGAACGCGGCCGGCGCCATCGCAACCCTGGTGGGCGGAGGCGTCAACGACGGCGGATTGGGCGTGTTCGGCCTGCTGAACCAGCCGTCCGGCGTAGTCCGAGACAACTCGGGGAATACATACATTGCCGACAGCAACAACCATCGCGTTCGCAAGCTGGCGGCCAGTGGCACGATCGCCACGGTTGCGGGCACCGGTGTGGCAGGCTCCGCCGGCGACGGCAGAGCGGCTGCCAGCGCCTTGTTGAATGCTCCGCAAGGCCTGGCGCTGGACATCAGCGGCAACCTCTACATAGCCGACAGCAACAACCACCGCGTCCGCAAGGTGGATGGCTTCGGGAACATTACGACGGCGGCGGGCAACGGGGGTTGCTGCACGTTTGGGGGCGACGGCGGCCCGGCAACCGACGCGCTGATCGGCACTCCTTACGCCCTGGCGGTGGACTCCTCCGGGAATCTGTATGTTTCCGATACCAGCAACAATGTCATCCGGATGGTGGATACTTCCGGAACGATTACGACCGTGGCCGGGATCGGCTCGTCGGGGTACGCGGGGGATGGCGGCGCCGCCACCGGCTCAAAATTGTACGGCCCTTATGGCCTTGCCGTGGATACCGCCGGCAACCTGTACATTGCGGACCGTTACAACTACCGCGTCCGCATGGTCTCCACCACCGGGATCATTACCACGGTGGCCGGCAACGGGAACTGCTGTTACGGCGGGGATGGCGGCGCGGCAACCAAGGCGATGCTGGACGACCCGTCGGGCGTAGCAGTGGACGCCGCCGGCAATCTCTACATCGCGGACACTTACACCGACCGGATCCGCAAAGTGACTGCGAATGGGACCATTACCACGGTGGCGGGCGGCGGCGGTTACGGGTACTCGGGCGACGGCGGTTCGGCCACCGGGGCAACGTTCCGGTATCCATACGGGATCTCCGTAGATGCCGCGGGCAACATAGTGGTGGCCGATCAGAATAACAACGCCGTACGGCTGTTGACACCCACAGAGACTCAGCCCGTGCTCACCATCCAAAGCGCGCACACCGGCGCGTTCGCGCCAGGCCAGACCGGCGCCACATACACCGTAAAGGTGAGCAACAGCCCGGGGGCCGGGGCCACCAACGGGGCGGTGACGGTCAGCGAAATTCTGCCGGGCGGCCTTACGTTGGCCGGGATGGCCGGCCCCGGCTGGACGTGCCCGGCGGCAACGGCGGCCACCTGCGCGCGCTCTGACGCGTTGAGCGGCGGGTCTTCCTATCCGGCGATCACGGTGACGGTGAACGTGTCCGCGACCGCGCCGGGTCAGTTGACCAATGAGGCGAGCGTGTCCGGGGGCGGAGCCAATGCCGCGGGCGCGGAAGACCTTACTGTGGTTGCGGCTCCCAGTGCGCCGGCGGCGTCGCCGGCTGCGGCAAGAGGGCGGTGAGCGGCCTCGAAGCTGTAAAACGGGCTCCCGCAGAGGCCGACTGGCAGTTGCCCGGAGGGCACGCAGCAGAGCAGCATCGCCGCAACCAAAGGCCGACCTCCCCGAGGGGACCCCGGCGGACCAGGGGGTCCGCCCCACCAAATCGTCGCAGGCTGCGAAGACTTCAGAGTGTGGTAACAATCGGGCGCCTCGCAAGCCGGGCCGCCTGCCCCACCTTGGCCGTGCCAGGCTCTATATTCATAACTGAACCCCATGCCCAAATACGATGCCATCATCATCGGCGGCGGCCACAACGGCCTGGTCACCGCCGCTTATCTCGCACGCGCGGGCCGCAAGGTGCTGGTGCTGGAGCGCCGCGAGCTGCTGGGCGGCTGCGCGGTCACCGAATCCATCTGGCCGGGCTACCGCGTCTCGACGGGCGCTTACCTGACGAGCCTGATGCAGGAGCGCATCGTGCGCGAGCTGGAGCTGGAGCGCTTCGGCTACCAGGTGGACGCCAAGGACCCCGCCTTCTTTTCGGCTTTTCCGGACGGCCGCCATTTCTTCATGTGGCAGGACCGCGGCAAGACGCTGGCCGAGATCGCCAAGTTCTCGCGGCACGATGCCGAGGTCTATCCCGCGTACGAAGACCAGCTCGAGCGCCTTTCCCAGGTGGTGGAAGGGCTGCTGCTCACCACGCCTCCGCGGTTTCCTCCGGCCGGGCTCGGAGATTTCATCGATTACCTGAGGCTCGCGGGCCGCATGCGCGGGCTGAGCGCGAAGGAGATGGTCGCACTGGTCAAGATCTTCACCCAGAGCGCGGCGGAGTTCCTGGACGAATGGTTCGAATCGGAGCAGGTGAAGGTCACGCTGGCCACCGACGGGGTAATCGGCGCCAACGGCGGGCCGCGCTCGCCGGGGACGGCGTACATTCTGCTGCACCATTGCATGGGCGGGGTGGCGGGACATCGCGGGTTGTGGGGCTTTGTGCGCGGAGGGATGGGAGCGGTGCCGGAGGCCATCGCGGCCTCGGCGCGCGCTGCGGGGGCGGCGATTCGCACGGAGGCGCCGGTGGCCAGGGTGCTGGTGCGGGGCGGCCGCGCCTGGGCGGTGGTGCTGGAGAGCGGGGAGGAAATCGAGGGCGGCGCGATCGCGTCGAACCTGGATCCGAAGATCACGTTTCTGCGCCTCGTGGAGGAGCGGCATCTCGATCCGGAATTCGTGGCGGCGATCCGCCATTTTCGCATCGAAGGCACCAGTTGCAAGATCAACCTGGCGCTTAGCGGGCTGCCGGAGTTCACGGCGTATCCGGGAGCGCCCGGGCCGCATCACCGCGCCACCATGCACATCTGCCCGACCATCGAGTATGTCGAGCGCGCGTGGGACGACGCCAAATATGGGCGTCCTTCGGAGCGGCCGCTGCTGGAGCTGACGGTGCCCACGATGTACGACCCGTCGCTGGCGCCGCCGGGCAAGCACATCATGGGCATCTTCCTGCAGTACGCGCCCTACACGCTGCGCGATGGCACGTGGGACGAGTTGCGCGAGCCGTTCGGCGACCGCGTGATCGCGCTGATCGAGGAGTACGCGCCCAACATCCGCCGGATCGTGGAGGCGCGCCAAGTGCTGACGCCGCTCGACCTGGAGCGGCGGTTCGGCATCACCGGCGGCAATATTTTTCACGGGGAGATGAGCCTGGACCAGATGTTCGTGATGCGTCCGGTGGCGGGATGGGCGCGGTATCGGACGCCGGTCGAGGGGCTGTATTTGTGCGGGTCGGGGGCGCATCCGGGCGGCGGGGTGATGGGGGCGCCGGGGTATAACTGCGCGCGGGAGATGCTGAAGAGGGGGCGGGTGTGATCGGAGTAATACACTGGACGTATGCCACGTGATGCTGCAGAGGTGTTTCGAGACGCGCTTGCCCTCCCACCGGAGGCTCGCGCCGCTTTGATCGATTCGCTGATCGGAAGCCTGGATGTCGAGGTCGACGAGGACGCGGAAGAAGCTTGGCGAGAGGAGATCTATCGCCGCCTCCAGCAGATCGATAGTGGGGCCGTTAAGCCGATTCCGTGGGACGACGCGCGGCGGCGTCTGCGGGCTCGGCTGGAGCCGTGACGCCTGGATCGGGGCTAGGCGTGTTCGGCGGCCGAACCACGCGGCTCACGCCGTGGGCTAGCGTCTTCCGCCCTGCCGGGCGGGCCGAAACGTACGGGCGTAGCATCCAGGCGACCTGGTACGGTTTACTTGAGGCGGCCGATCTGGTTCAGCGGCCAGTAAATGAACACGGCCTTACCGTAGATGTTGGCGCGCGGGACGTAGCCCCAGGAGCGGCTGTCGCTCGAGGAATTGCGGTGGTCGCCCAGGACGAAGTAACGGTCCGCCGGCACGGTCTGCTCGGAGCCGTCCTTCCACGAAATCATGTCGCGATTGTCCGCGGGAACGTAATTCTCCACCAGCGCTGAGCCATTCACATAGACCTGTCCGTCCTCGATGCGCACGCGATCTCCGGGCAGCGCGATCACCCGCTTGATGTAAGATTTGCTGGGGTCCTGGGGATACCAGAAGACCACGGTATCGCCGCGCTCGATGGCCCCCAGGCCGAAGCGATAGGTGAACTTGTTGATGAAGATGCGCTCCTGGTCGGCGAGGGTGGGGGTCATGCTGGTGCCTTCGACTTTCACCGGCTGGTAGATGAAGACGATCAGGACCACCGCGATCAGCACCGAGAACGCCAGGTCGCGGACCCACGATAGGGCGTTCCAGAGACTGGAAAGGGTGTGCGCTTTCGGCTCGCTCGGCGGCGCGGGTGGAGGTGTGAAACTGGCGCTATCGTTTTCCGGCATCCCTGCTTCCGCTAACTTATTATAGACCAAGTGGCACAGGCATTCGTGCCTGTGTTGTTTTCCCGGAACGGAACACAGGCAGGAATGCCTGTGCTACATCAGCCCGCGGTGACGTGGACAGGGTGGGACCTGTGAAGCGAGGGCGCCGAGACGGGCTCAGGTTGATGCCTGCGCATTCGCTCGACATCCTGGATCACGCGGGTGCGCTCGGTGAAGGCGCGTTCGACCATCATGCGCTCGCCGATGACGCAGCCCCAAAGCAGAGCAACGGAAATCCCTATCCCCGCCAAACCCGGTCCCGTGATCTTTGCTATCGGCATCCGCCGCTCCTCCTTCGGACTCTCTGCTGAGCAATCCTGTTACCAGGAACTACGTTCTTTATATTCAGACGGATTGCATTGGAAAATGTGTGGTGGGAGGGACACATGCGGGCACTGGCTGCACTAACCTGCCGCCCCCCGGGGGTGGCAATTAGTGACACGGCAATCAATGGCACCCCATGCAGGTGAAGGTTCGTCCGTGACAAACCGCACACGTACTCTTGTCGAGATGCAGCTTGCCGGAGCTGTGGGCGTCCATGAACCGCTCCGTGTGGCTGGGCGGCTTGAGTTGGGCGTCCTTGGAGTGGCAGTCTTCGCAACTGAAGGGTGGATCGATTTGCGTGTGGCAGACCAGGCAATCGGCCATTTGCGGCAGGGCTGCGCGAGTGACCTGGTCGGATTCCTCCAGGCCGCGGTGGCAAGCCTGGCACAGGTTTTTGGTGTTCAGGTGGCGGCGGATATCGCCGGGCGGCTGGAGGTAATTGCCGTGGTCGATGGCGGAGGCGATGAAGGGCGCGGCGCTGCCCATCTTAAGATGCAGCGCGTGGCTGAATTTGGACAAACGCGTGGTGGGCGGGGACGGAATCGCGACCTCGCCATCCTCGTGACACGCGAGGCAGACGCGCTTCGCGGGCAGGAGATTGTCCTCCACTTTGGTGCTGGCCGCGGCCGCGGTGTGGCACTCCACGCATTCGAGGCCCTGGCCCAGATGGATGCGATGGGAAAAGGGCGCGGCGCCGCAGGCAGCGCCACACGCGACGGCAAGAAACAGGAGACGGATCAACTCGTGCAACTCCACACAGGCGAGCCCGGTGACGGGTCAAGAAAATGCCGGTGCTACTTCGTGTAGCTCACGTGCCAGATCTTCTTGTTGCCGTCCTCGGAGATCAGCAGGCTGCCATCGGGCAGTTGGAGCAGCCCCACGGGCCGGCCCCACACGTCGCGCTCGTCCGGCCCCAGCATCCAGCCGGTGAGAAATTGACGCGGCGGACCCGAGGGTTTGCCATTCTTGAAGGGCACAAACGCGATCGATTGGCCGACGCGTTTGGAGCGGTTCCACGACCCGTGTTCGGCGACGAAGGCGCCGCCCTGGTACTCGGCCGGAAATTGTTTGCCGGTGTAGAAGATGAAATCCAGCACCGCGACGTGGGCACCCATCAGCACGTCGGGCACGAGGGTCTTGGCCACCAGGTCGGGAGCGAGGCCCTTGTTGGTGGGATCTTCGTGCGGTCCGATGTATGCGTAGGGCCAGCCGTAGAAGCCGCCTTCCTGGATGTGGGTGAAGTAATCGGGGACGAGGTCGTCGCCCAGGTCGTCGCGCTCCTGCACGGCGGCCCACAGGGTGTCGGTGCCGGGATACCAGCGCATGCCGATGGGATTGCGGGTGCCGGCGGCGTAGATCTCATGGCCGGTGCCGTCGACGTTGTAGCGGTTGATGGCGGCGCGGCGGGGATCTTCACCCGGGGAGGAATTGGACCCGGAGCCTACGCCCACGTAGAGCTTCTTGCCGGCGCGGTCGAAGAGCAGGCTGCGCGTCCAGTGGTGGGTGCCCTGGCCCTTGAGCGAAATGACTTCTTCGCCAAGTCCGGCGGTCATGGCCTTGGCGTCGTACCTGAAGCGCTTGATGGAATCCGGCTCGCCCACGTAGAGATAGCCGTTCAACATCGCCAAGCCGAACGGCTTGTTCAGCCCGTCGATCATTTTGCGGCGCTGGTTGGGGTCGCCGCCGGGGAATACGTAGATCGCGCCCTGAGGCGGATTGGCCGAATCGGCCAGCAGGATTTCGTTGCCGGGCCCGAGCATCATGAACCGCGGCGTATCGAAATCCTCGGCCCACACTTCGGTGTGGAACCCGGGGGGCACGGTAAGTTTGGCGCCGTTCGGCTGCGGAATCACGCGCGGGCGGTTGTTGACCGCCTTGGTGGCATAGGGCGGCGGAAGTTTGGGGTTGTCGGCCGCATAGAAGAGCACACAGGCAGCCAGCACGGTGGCCGCGCTCATCAGAATCCCTCGCAGATGCATGTTGATATGATGCCACGAGCGAGGCGGAAGTGGCGCGTTGGTGGGGCGGACCCCCGGGCGGACCCCCCGGTCCGCAAGCCGACGCCCTCGTCGGCCTCCTGCGGGTGCCAAAAGAAAAGCCGGGGCGGCTCAGGCCCCGGCTGGAGAGCAGATGGATGGAAGGAGACTAGCGCGCGGCCATGAGCGCACGCAGGCGGCGGGCCCGTTCGGGCGCCCGCAACTGGCGCAACGCTTTGGCTTCAATCTGGCGAATCCGCTCACGCGTGACGTCGAACTCCTGTCCGATCTCTTCCAGCGTGTGCTCGCGCTCACACCCGATCCCGAACCGCATCCGGATCACCTTCTCCTCCTTCGGAGAGAGGGTTTTCAGGATGCCGGCGGTCTCGTCGCGAACATTGGATTCGATTACCGCATCGACCGGCGAACCCACCCAGCGGTCTTCGATCAGATCGCCGAGCGCCGACTCGCCGTCGCGGCCGACCGGCGTTTCGAGCGACACCGGGTCGCGGGAGATGGTCTTCAGCTTCTGGACCTTCTCCACCGGGATGTCCATCCGGCGGCCAATTTCGTCATTTGTAGGAGTACGGCCCAGTTCCTTTTCCAGCTCGCGGGTGGCGCGCAGGAACTTGTTCATACTCTCGTTCATGTGGACCGGAATACGAATGGTCCGGGACTGGTCCGCAATGGCGCGCGTGATGGCTTGCCGGATCCACCACGTGGCATAGGTCGAAAACTTGTAGCCGCGGCGGTATTCGAACTTGTCCGCGGCGCGCATGAGGCCGATATTGCCCTCCTGAATCAGGTCGAGGAGGTGAAGTCCGCGATTCACGTACTTCTTGGCGACGGAGACCACCAGGCGGAGGTTGGCCTCTACGAGGTCCTTCTTAGCGCGCTCGGCTTCCGCCTCGCCGTGGCGAATGACGGTCAGGCTGTGGCGGAGCTCGGGAAGTGAAGCGCCGGCTGCGGTCTCGCGCTTCTTGATTTCCCGCTTGAGTTCCCGCAGGCGCAACTGCAGGACGGGATTGTTGCGCGTTTCGAGCTTCTTGATCTCGCTGTCGAGGTGGCTGATCTCGTCCACCGCGCGCTCGATTTCGCGGGTGAACTCCTTCCATTTGTTGGTCCTGAAGGGACAGCGGCGGATCGCCAGGGAGGTCTCCACCTTGGCGCGGTTCAGCTTGGCGGAAAGGCGCTTGCGAGCCTTTTTGTTGGCAGGCGCGGTGACATCCACCTTCTCCTCCAACTGCACCAGTTTCTTGTAGAGAATGCCGACATCGGCAAACTGCTTGGCGGCATCCATGCGCACCTTGATGTCGGCCGGCGTGCCTTCCTCGACATCCCCCAGGTCGGCGACAGCTTCCAGTTCGACGATGCCTTTCTTCAGGTTTTCGGACAAGTCGACGACCACCCGCTGCACCAGGGCAGAGCGGCTAATCGCCTTTTGCATCCGTAGTTTACCGCGCTCCATGCGGCGGGCCAGATCGACCTCGCCTTCGCGCGTGAGCAACGGGACGGCACCCATCTCTCGCAGGTACACGCGGACCGGATCGTCGGTGTAGATGGATTCTTCCACCGGCGCGGGCTGCAGGAAATCGCCCTCATGTGCGGCTTCGGGATCGAAGAACTTGGCTTCGTCTTCGAAATTAATACCCAAAGCTTCAGGGTTGTCCGCCAAAAACTGATCTTCGAAATGATCCACTAAGACTCACCTCCCCCATGGACACACGATCCAATTACATCGATGTCTGGGAATGGGGTATTTACCTGAAAAAGAATGGACTCAAAGGTCCTGCCCCTACTGTTGCGAAGAAAGGCATTCGGGGTTCGACTTTCGACTGATGATATCACCATTCCACTATAAAGTTAAAGCCCTATTTTTAAAGATGTGTTGGAAGTGATTAGGTTACAGGAAAGCGGGGATTGGGAAAAAGGGGGTTGGGGGTTGGGGTTGTGTGGAAAACGCGCGCCGGGAGGCCCGGAGATACGAGGGTGTTCACTAGCCCCTAACCCCCAGCCCCCAACCCCTAACCCCCTTTTGTCTTCAACAGGTTCTTCAGCTCGTTAAAGAACGCTTGCTCGTCCTGGAAGTCCCGGTAGACCGAGGCGAAGCGGACATAGGCGATCTTGTCCAGCTCGCGGAGGCTCTCCATCAAGAACTCTCCTATATCTATAGTAGATATCTCGCGGTCAGGGGAGTCGCTTACCTTGGATTCGACCAGGTTGACCAGGTCGGCGAGCTTCGCCGTGCTCACGGGGCGCTTTTCGCAGGCCTTCAACAGGCCCCCCAGCACCTTCTGGCGGTCGAACTTCTCGCGCCGTCCGTCTTTCTTGACGACCATGTACGGAACTTCGTCGATCCGCTCGTAGGTGGTGAAACGGCGTTCACACCCCAGGCACTCCCGGCGGCGGCGAATGGTGTCGCCCTCCCTGGTCTCCCGGGAATCCACGACCTTGTCATGCAAGTGATTACAAAAAGGACACTTCACTTTGCAACCTCAGAGCCGATCCGGCGCAGGCTGTGCCAATCCAAGCCCTCCTTGAGGGCCAGGGCCGAGCCCACCGGAACAACTGCTACAAATGTAAGAATCCAAATCAGGAGCGCGAATGCAGTGGCTGTCTCCAACCTCACGCCGAAGATCTCGGTGAGTACCACGGCCGCCACCACCTGGATACCGCCTCCGATCCCGGGAATCTGTATGGCTGCTCCGAACGAGACAAATCCCATGAATGTAACGACATCCGCAAGCTCCAGAGTGAAGAATCCGGAGAAGGATTGGGCCACGCACCAGTAGCACGCGGCAATCAGCGCCCATTCCAGAACGGAATACAGGAAAACTGCGAGCAGTGCGGCATCGCTGCGCGTCGATTCCACGCCCTGCACGAATGCTTTAGTCAACTTCTCCATTTGTAGGAACCGGGCCTCCGGCAGGAAGCGCAGGAAAACGGCCAACCTCCGCTGCAGCGGGTCGGCCAAGTGGCGGAACGAGAGCAGCAGCACCAACACGCCGAGCGAAGCCACACCCACAATCCTACCGCCGACGGCCAGCACCCAGGCGAATTTCGAGCCGACCAGCGCGCCGCTGGCCTGGACGCGGGTCAGCGCATAGGCAAAGACCAGCAGCGCCATCAGCAGGTCGAAGATGCGCTCCAGCAGCCAGGCGGCGAACTGCGAGGTGGCCGGAACGTCCTCCTTGCGGGCGATCAGGTAGGGGCGAACGAACTCGCCGGGGCGCCCGAACAGGGTGATGGCGGTGAATCCGATCAAGGTGGCGGACAGCAGATTGCGCAGCGAGGGACGCGCCTTGAGCGGCTTGAGAAAGATCGCCCACCGCAGCGCGCGAACCCCGTAGGTTGCGCCGATGGGGATCAGCGACAGCGCCAGCCAGCCCCATTGCAAGCCGGCAAAGCTGCGGCCCGCCAGGCGCCAGTCGAACCCCCGGGCGGACAACTGGGCGTACAGGAACCACCCCAGCGCACCGGCCGCCGCCAGGCAGGCCGCCACCCATTTCCACGTATGATGCCGAATCGGATCTACCTCCCTTAACCCGATAACCCCAGCCTTAACCCGGCGACGGACGCCGAGGCACCCCGAAATGCCTCGAATTCACTGGCATGCGGGAAAAATTGAACCTATCATGATAAAGCCTCGTTTCTCCATATGGAAAGAAACGAGCCATGGCAGCCGCGACGCTAGCACTCGGGAGCTTCGGAAATCACGCAGCCGGCGACCATACTTTACAACCGGTGGGTATCCGCGGAGGCGGCAATCTGCTAGAACGTACTTTGGATCCCGATTCCAGCCTCGTTTCCCGATGTATGCGCGGCGATGAGCCGGCGTGGGAAGAGCTGGTCCGCGTGCACACCAGGAAAGTGTACGCCCTGTGCTACCGTTTTACCAACAGCGGCTCGGAAGCCCAGGATTTGACCCAGGAAGTTTTTCTGCGGGTTTTTCGCACCCTGCGGACCTTCCGCTCGGCGGAGGGCTCCTTTGGCACCTGGCTGGCGCGGGTGACCCGTAACCTTTTGATCGACCACTATCGCCGCTCTCGTCAAGAACGCGTGACGGATTCCATTGAGGATCAGTTGCCGATGCTGGAGGAGACGGGAGCGGCGCGATCGGCGCGGCCGGACCAGATGATCGCGGGCCGGGAAGCCAGCGAGATCCTCCAGGCGACTTTGCAGAAACTCTCGCCCGATCTGCGGGAGGCGGTAATCCTGCGCGATTTGCAGGAAATGGAATACCGCGAGATTGCCGAGGTGCTCCAGATACCGGAGGGTACGGTAAAATCGCGAATTAACCGGGGACGGGCCGAATTGGCCCGCCTCTTGCGGAAGCAGAAGCTGGCGGTATGAACTGCGCAGAGATCGAAATCCTGATCTGCGACTACGTCGACGGCACGCTCGCGCCGGCCCGGAAGGCCGAGCTGGAGCGTCACCTCGCCGAGTGTCCGGCCTGCGCCGAGCTGGCGCGGGATTCCGCCGCCGCGGTGGCCTTCATGGAGCGCGCCGCCGAAGTGGAGCCGCCTCCGGAGTTGGTCACGCGGATTCTGTTCGATGCGCCGTGGACCAAGCTCAAGCGAAGATCGAAAGTTCGCGTGTGGGTGTCGGCGATTCTCAGCCCGATCCTGCAGCCCAAGTACGCCATGGGAATGGCGATGACGATTCTCTCGATCTCGATGCTCGCCAAGTTCGTGGCGCCGGTGCGGCCCTTGCAGCCGGCCGACTTGCAGCCTGCCAGAATTTGGGCCGGGCTCGAAGAGCGCGCGGTGCGGGCCTGGGGCCGCTCCGTGAAGTTTTACGAAAACCTGAAGTTCGTGTACCAGATTCAGACCACGCTGCGGGATTGGCAGCAGCAAGACGAAGACCAGAGGCCGGCCAACGATCGGAAGACTGCCCCACCCACCGACGATCGAAAGCTGCCCGTTAACCCTGCTCCGGTCCCAGGCGCCACAGCACCCGGCGGAGCGCTCCAAGTCCACGACAAGAGTAGCTTGGCGAACCCGTCGGGAGACCCACATTGAGGGATACGTTATGAATTGCCAGAATCATCCAGAAGTGCCGGCCACGGCATATTGCCGCTCCTGCGGCAAACCGGTATGCGACGAATGCCGCCGCGACGCCTACGGCACGGTTTTTTGCGCGGAGCATTCGCCCGCCGCTGCCGGCGCAGCGCCCGGCGCCGCGCCTTTCACCCCGCCTCCGCCGGGCGCGGGAATGCCTCCGGGCGGACCCTACGGCCCGGTGACGCTGGGCCAGTCGGACATCTCTCCGGGTCTCGCCTTTTTCCTGGGCTGGATCCCGGGAGTCGGCGCCATCTACAACGGGCAGTATGCCAAGGGCCTGGTGCACGCAATCATCTGGGGCCTCCTGGTCAGCATCGTCAGCTCGGGCGCAACCCATGGGATGGAACCGATTTTCGGAATGCTGATTGCCGCCTGGGAGTTCTACATGGCATTTGAGGCTTACCACACGGCCCGCAAGCGGAGATTCGGCGAGCCGGTGGACGAGTATTCCAGCCTGATTTACACCAACAGCCGGAAGAGCAGCGTTCCGGTGGCGGCCATCGCGCTGATCGTTCTGGGCGTCCTGCTGCTGCTGCACACGCTCGACCTGCTGGACTTCGAATACGTGATTCGCTACTGGCCGGTGCTGCTGATCGCGGCGGGCGCGTACCTGCTCTATGGCCGCTTGACCGGGCACGATCCCGCGCCGCCCGAGGTGCGCCATGAACGGCAGTGAAGTTCCCCTGGTGCGGGCCATCCGCGGCCCCATCACGCTGATCACGGTGGGCGTGCTGTTTGCGCTGAACAACTTCACGCACTATAGCTTCAACCAGACTTGGCCCGTGCTGCTGATCGTGTTCGGATTGCTGAGCCTGCTGTCCCGCGGTGCCGGCGTCCCACGAGCGGCGCGGTCCGGGGCTCCGGGATTTCCGCACTCGCGCTCTGGCGAGCCCTATGGATTCCCGCCTCCTCCGCCTCCGGACACGGGCTCGAGCAGCTATCGCCAAAGCTCCTACACGGGCACGGCCACACCTCCTCCACCCTCCGGCCCGGCCAAGGGTGGATTCGGATCGAGCGCGCCGCCGCGAGCGGGCGATTCCGGGCAGACCCCTCCCTCTGGAGATTCCGTATGAGAAGACGATCGTTCACCGGGCCGTTGCTGCTGCTGATCATTGGCGCCCTGTTCCTGTGGAACAACATGCACCCGGAGGCTTCGGTCTTCGACCTGGTGGCGCGCTACTGGCCCTTCCTGCTGATCGGGTGGGGCCTGCTTCGGCTGGTGGAAGTCACGGCCTCGCGGGATCGCAGTTACTCCAGCTTCACGGGGGGCGAGGTGGTGCTGGTGATCATGATCTGCATCGCCGGGTCGGCCATCTGGGAGGCGCATCAGCACGGGATCCACTTCACCCCGCGCGGCCTGGACGTCTTCGGCGACCAGTACGATTACCCCGTCTCCGCGCACGGCAGCGCGGCAGGCATGACGCGCATCACGTTCGAGAATCCGCGCGGCAGCATCAAGGTGATCGGCGGAGATTCGCAAGAGATTTCCGTCAACGGCCACAAAGTGATTCGCGCCTGGTCGCGGCAGGATGGCGACCGCTCCAACGAGAACACGCCGGTGGAGATCGTGCCGCAGGGCGACCGGCTGCTGATCCGCACCAACCAGGATCGGTCGCCCGACAACCAGCGCATCTCCGACGATCTGGAAGTCACGGTTCCGCGCGGCGTGACGATCGAGGCGCGCGGCCGCACCGGCGATTACGAGATCAGCGACATTACGGGCGACGTGGAACTGGCCAGCGACCGCGCGGACGTGCGCCTCGCGCGCATCGGCGGCAATGCACGGCTGGAGATCGGGCGCAGCGACGTGATCCGCGCCACCGACTTGAAGGGCAAGATCGATTTGCAGGGCCGCGGCTCCGACGTGGAGCTGGAAAACATCCAGGGACAGGTGACTATCAACGGGTCATACCTGGGCAGCCTGGAGTTCAAGAACATTGCCAAGCCGCTGCAGTTCGAGGGCACGCGCAACACGGAATTGCACGTGCAGGCGGTGCCCGGGCGCATCAGCATGGATCTCAGTCAGTTCAGCGGATCGAACATCGTGGGCCCGGTGCGGCTGATGACCGGCTCGCGCGACATCAAGCTGGACCAGTTCACGCAGTCGCTGGAGCTGGAGACGCAGCGCGGGGATATCGAGCTGACGCCCGCGCACTCGCCGTTGCCTTCCATCGAAGCGCGGTCGGGGATCGGACGGATCGACCTGATTCTGCCGGCCAAGGCGGCTTTCGATTTGCAAGCGACCGCGGAGCGGGGTGAGGCGGTGAACGATTACGGTCCACCGGTCGACAAAGAGATCGAAGGGCGTACCGCTACTTTGAAGGGCAAGGTGGGGGATGGTCCTACGATACGACTGACTGCCAGCCGCGGCTCGGTTTCGGTGCGCAAAGAGGGGACGCTGCCGAGTGAGGTTCCGGCGGTGCCGGGCAAAGACGGGAAGACGGTCAAGAAGTCCAAGGACTCGGAGGTTATTCTGTAGAGCGGGTGGCCGCGGGCTCCAAGAGCCGACAGAGCACAGCAGGCGTTCCATCAGCGGGAGACCTACCTTGAGCCCTGACCGAACTGCCATCGCTCCTCACTGAATGTCCGAAACTTTTCCATCCACAAACGTGATCTTCATGTCCTTGTAGAAGTAGATGTCCTTGTTGGCTACCTTTGCCTTGCGATCCGGCTGTCCCATAGCGGCCACTACCTGGTCGATGGTGTCACCCAGATTGATAGTCACGGGCGTGGCCGGCAGCGTGGGGGCTGCGGGCTGCTGCGGTTGCGCCGTTACCATCACCGCAGGCGGTGGCTCCGCGTCCGTCGCCGCAGGCGGCGAAGTATCAACCGCGAATACTTGTCCGATCACACCCTGGATCGCGTCATAGCCCGCGGTCCCCAGATAGCCTTTTGGGAATTGAAATGCTAAAGCGGCTCTGAGCGGAAAACGGTCGGGTACGGCAGGGTCGCACACACCACAGGACTGAACTGACAGGACAACCTCTTTGTCCTTGATCTCGATGCCAGTCAGGTAAACCTTGTCTCCGGCCTGAATCTTCGGGACTGCACCCGGGCCGCCTACGGGCATCCTTTTGACGGCGGCCATAAGGGCCTGGGTGACCTTCCTATCTTTCCTGTACTCGTTGCGATAATAGCTTGGGTTCAACGTAGCGGGATTCGCCTGGATGCCATCCAGTTGGACAACCAGTACCTGCCCCGCTTGCAGGACTGCGCCGTTGGCTCCAACCCGCGCCACCGGATATTGTGCCCTGATCTGCTGCTCTACGACCGGTCCTGGCGCCCGCGGCACCGTGCCGCCCGCTGCGGGTTCCACCGTTCTAGGTCTAGGCGACACTGCCTCCGGCACACTTGTCGTGGCCGGTCTCGGCGGAATCGCTGCGGATTCTACAAGTAGGGGAACCGTTGCAGGTGACACTGCCCGCGGCGCAATGTCGGGTGCCTCCGGCATATTTGCCATGGCGGGTCCCTTCGGGATCGCCGCGGGGCCAACCGGCAGTGGCACGGGCCGACGTACCCTGCCACTGTTGCCAGCGCCGTCGGCCGGTTGATTCGCGCCATCGACTCGGGAGTCTGAGTTCACAGTGGGCGCTGACTCTGCGGTGGGCGCCTGTCGCGGCGACATGTTAGCAGGGGACGGATAGGGCACCGTGGGCCGACTTACCGCAACCTCAACCGGGCCGGATCGATGCCGCTGCGTCCAGTACACGCCCAACACAATCAACATAACGGAAGCGAGCACCGGTACGAGCTTCCAACCATGCCGCCAGCGCTCACGCTCGCTTGCGACCTTCTTGGCTTGCACTTCCAGGAGCGCCTTTAGGAGAACTACCTGCTCTCGTCTCTTGCTGGTGACCAGGTAGTTCCGCTCAAACAGCCGTCCGTCTGCGGGCGCCATGGTTTCGGCCGCATACTCGCGCAGGAGCCCGCGCTCGACTTCCTCATACTGCGCGAAGTAGTCCGGGTCAGCCGAGAAGCGATCTTCGACCTGGTCCTGTTCTGTGGCAGTGAGCTGGCCGAGCACATAGCGCGTGAGCACGAGGCGTTCGGCATTGGTAAGCAGAAGGGACATGATCTTTATCCAGCGCGATACGGAATCACGTCATCGAGGGTCTCCTTGACCCAATCGACAAAACGGTGCACGGCGCCCTTTGGAGATTCGGGTTCTCCCGCCACGACGGCCTCGGAAACGTGCGTCAGAGCGCGTGAGATGTCCTGTTTCGCCTTGGCCTCGGAGATGTTGTGCCGTTGGGCCACTTCAGTCCAGGACATCCCCTCTACCTCGTGTTCGAGGAGCAGCGTCCGGATACGCTGTGGCAGGCGTTCGACGACGCTTTTGGCCAAAAGAATGGCAACGCGCTGTTTTCCTTCGTCGACCCCGGCCATACCATCCACAACGGACATGTCCTCTATGGAGCGAATCTGAATATTCCGGGTCGCCCGAAAGTGCTCATAGGCTACATTGCGCGCCACCTGGGTAATGAAGCCTCGGCGGCTTCCCAGCGACTCGTGGCGGACCGCGCGGATACAGGAGGAGTACGCTAACCCTGCACGATCTTCCGGCCAGAGGTCCATCTGCGTGTCCTCCTCATGCCGCAACTGATGATACGAAACTTTCACGGGGACAGACTTGTTTTCCGAACACAACAGATTGCAAAACCTGGCGACCTCGATGCCACCGGCATCGCGAAACTCGGCCTGATACTCGCAAGAAGGATGGAGACCTGGGTGATGGCCGACGACGGTCAGCGATTCGGCGCGTAGCAGATGAAGAGCCTTCACCCGGACGGCATAAAATTCCCGCGTATCGAGACGTCGGCTACCGGCTTCCAAGGAGTAGATGTCCAGGGCGTATGAGTGTCCATGCTGTAAACGATTCGCGGGCACCTGGACAGGCAGCGTCCTGCTGCGCGTATCGTAGCACTCCGCTGGGTAGTCTTCTTCCCAGACCAAGCGATTGGAGTTGCGCAGCATCGCCTTGTAGCCCTGCCGCGAAGAGTCGTGCTCCATGGCAATAACAAGGCTGACGTGTGTTGCCGCGGGGAGGAGCGAGACGACAGGAAGATTCTGTTCGGCGGGCCGTTGGGCAAGCTTCACCTTGAACTCCATCGGCTCAGCAAGCCTGCGTTCCATGCGGTCGAAGACCCTGTCGAGACAGTCGGCAACATCGGTGTCGTAGAAGACTAGGCCGTAGCGGCGGAATCGGGAGATGACAATCGGCTCGAGCATCGCCTGGACAGCGATGTAGACGTCCTCGCGGGCATGCGTGAGCGGCTGCGCTTCCTCGAGCCAGCCGCACAACAACGGATACCAAGCCATACTCTCGAGACCACCGGGCTGTAGACAGCCCCTGGACGTGCAACAGCCCAATTCCGCTGGGGTAAGGTCAATAAATCTTAGCACGTATACACCCATGCCAGATGCCCCCGTGCGGGGCTTCCGTCCGGCTTGGCTGAGGCACGTGTCATAAGAAAAATCCACCACCTCAAAAATCCTCCCTCATAAGCCGTAATGGTGGGTTTGTGCCAAGTCGTGACAAGAAAAATAGAAAAATTTTGAGAAAAGAAAATCGCGCTTATTTCGCTCGCTGCTGTCACGAAAGCCGCGTTTGCCGCCATGACCGGGATGTTAGCGAGTTCGAAATCAATCGTCAGGAGAAAAACAAAATGAACACACGACTTTTCACGCTGGCACTGGCGGTCTCCATGGTGAGCACCGCATCCGCACAGAACACGATTACCGTATCCGGGCCCGCGCGGCCGGAGATCACACTGGCCACTCATACCCCCATAGTCGCCTTTGTCACCGGCGATCTTGACGGCGCCCGAGAAGCGCTCAACGGGGCCGTCATTTCTGCCGGGGAAGGTAAAGCTATCGGCGCCATCGCAGCTAGAACACTGCCGATACCCTTCGTTGGGGCACTGCCGGTCGAGGGTGCCTTGCGTCTCCTCGGCAAGCTCAAAAAGCCAACAGTGAAGGGCGTTAACGTCGAGTACCTGCCGGGCGTGGAGGCGGAAACCGCGATCCAGCGCGGGGTGAGCAGCTTTTCCATTCCAGGCCAAACGCTGCAGGGCGGATCTCCGCTACTGCTGCGGCTCAAGCCCTCTTCCAAGGATTCCGCCAGAATCGTCCGCGGCATTCGCGTGAGCATGAAGATGACCGGCAGCCAGATCAACCGCGTCACGTCAAAAGTTCTCGGAACGAAACAAGACGCCATTTCGTGCCGCAAGGAAGCCCGTAGCGGCGGCGACGTCGTTTTGACTCCGAGTCGGCCACTCGAAGCCGGGGAGTACGCCGTAGTCCTTGTGCCTGCTCAGACTTCTCAGGGTGGCGTTCCGGCCGGGTCGGTGTGGGATTTTCGGGTCCAGTAAGGCAGCCGAACAGAGCGTTTTGGCTCAGCGCCACACTTCAGTGCGTGTCGCGTGCAGTGCCCAACCCGCTTCTTCAGGAAAAAGGAGAACAATGAACTGTCAACGTCAAATCAAATCACCGTGCCTCGGCGTCGCGGCACACCGATACCAGGAGAAGGAGAAGAACGCAATGGCGAATGTAATCTTGACGCATCATCCTATGATCGCGAGCAAGCACTGCCATACGCTTCCCGCCGTGTTGGTTACCATCGCAACGCTCACGCTGTGCGCCCCGGCAATGCATGGCCAAGACGCTCATGCAGTTCCCGGTGACGCTCAGGGACAAGTCGCACAACAGGTAAGCCCCGAGGCTGCGGAGGAGAAACGAATCAGCTTTCGAGGATCTGGATACGATCGACCTCCACGCCGATGAAAAGGATGAGCCCTTCTCGGAGTTCGGCGAGGAGGGACAACTGCCCTGATGGGCAAAGAAAGGAAAAGGAGAAAGAGGATGTCTCAAAAATCCGTGCCGCTGACAATGGTGCTGGCGGTTGTATCGTTTTTGGGCTACCAGAGGATGGTGGTTGCGCAGGAACGGGATGTGAACGGGATTGCCGCTTCGGGCGGCAACCAGACGGTGAAGAGCGACTTGCTCTCCCACAGGCAGGTATTCCAATCGTTATCAAAATCTCCCTTGTTGGGGAGGAAGATGTCTCTTTCCACCCCGCAGGGAGATACCACTCCGCCGGCGAGCTGGATCGATGAAAAGATGGCACAGTACTCCTTCGTGTGGTCGAGCGCCGATGGCATCGATACTGGCAGCGCGTTTCTCTTTCCAGGTGCCGATCCCCAGACCGGTACCAGATATGTGTTCGGGGCACTTCCGGATCACACCATTTTCGGTGTCGCTCCGGTTCCAGAACTGAATGCGGTGCGCCTTCTGGATCTGTCCACCGGTGGTGCCGTCGAATTGCCGGCTGATGGTCGGCCGGCGCGGCTGATTCAACATGGTAGCTCTGGAAAAACCCAAGAACCTGGACAAGCCAAACCTGCAATCGACCTTCCCGGCATTGCTTCAAACATTGCCGCGGCAGCGAGTTGTTTGTGGAACAAGGTCAGCTCGACGCTATCGGTGCATAGCTGGCAGGACTTTACAAATTTGCTTTGCCAGATAGCCAGTAGGGGCAGCGAAGCCCAAGAGATGTATGACTTTGGCAAAGAGGTCACCGGCTGTGCCTCGCTTGGAGTTGCTGACTGTTTCTTTACGGCAGGAGATGTTGCACTCTT
>OMOG01000082.1 GCA_900290305.1 Candidatus Sulfopaludibacter sp. SbA4 | reverse complement strand
CTCGATGAGCGCATCATATCAGAACGCTCTCTCGGGGCGCTGGCAAAGCTCGGTTGTTGACCTCGGTGGAGCGCGCGGCGTAGGGTCGCGGAACACGTTGCGCCAAGAGCGGATCGAACCCGGGCCACCGAGTCCGCTTCCTCGACCATAGGCGCCGGGGGAATTGATTCCCCCCGCCCCGGTGGCAGCCGGCGGCGTAACGGCGAACATCGGGCTGGATTCGCCGCTCGAAAGTAGCTGCCGATATCTCGACATATCGGGGCTGTCAGCGCCGGCCGCCGCACGGACACGGACCACGGGCGCTTGTTTTGCGGATGGCTTGAGATCGAAAGCGAAAAACCAAGAACAAGCCCGTCAGCCCTTTGGCTTGTTCTTCGAGACTTCGCCTCCGGCTGCGTGCCGCGCAGGATGCCATCCCGCAGTTGCGACACCGCGGCGGTCCTGGATCTCACTGGAGACCAGCGGGACGAGGCCGTGCTCTGGGACGAGAAGCGGGTCTGGATTCGCAAGACCGCCCGTTCCGTGGCGGGAAATCAAGGTCAAGCGCGGTAACGGCCGCGCGGTTACCAAAAGGTCAGTACTTCAAGCTCAAATGCAGCATGTGCCAGTGGTATAGGAACCACGCAAACCCGGCTGAGGCGAGGGCGGCCGCAACGGCATGCACCCGGCTGAACCACCAGCGCTGCCGGTCGCGGACCGCGAGATACGCGTCGTACAATGCGACGATACCTCCGGCCGCGCCCACCCACCCAGCTACCTGAATGAGACGAAGAACCGGATTCAACGAGTCATTCAGTTTGCCCGGGTCGCTGAGGGAAGCAAGTACGCCTGCCCATGCCAACACGAATGCCAGGTCCACCAGGCAGACGACCCTGATCAGTACCCGTCGCCGCCCGCCGCCGGCGGCCAACTTCAACGGCAGCGAATAATGCCAGCGCACCAGCGCGCCCACCGGCCAGAGCACTGCCGTGAGAACCAGGATGCCGAGCGCTCCGTAGAGGACCGTGTTGGTGAACGGTCCGCTCTCATACCAGGGTGTTTTCCCGAAGTCCATGAACGGAAAATCGATGCCCATGATCAACCGGCCAGCCGGGTCTCTCTTGAACGCCACGCGATCCTGGCCGTTCTCCTGTCGAAACACCAGCGGCGCAATTTCGCGAAAGTGCTTCGGCTGGCCGTTCAGGTCGAGCGTTCCGTTGCTGATGCTGCCGTCGCTGTTCACCGAAACCTTGGTCACGCCGGCTGCCGAGAGGAAGGAGAAAATCGTGGTGACCGGACGGCGGCTGACGTGATAGCTGCCGGAGACCGTGCGCGCATCCTCCGCGCTGGTGGCGGGCGCCGCCGCGCCGGGCACGCGGTATGGGAAGTAGCGGTCGAGAAACTGCTCCCACACCGCGGTGCGCGGACTGATCTGCCCTTTGCCGGCGCTGTTATAAGAGATGAAGAAACCCATGCCGGCCGCTGGAATCAGGTGCAAGTCGCTGTGGAAGCAGATTGTGTCGCCGGCGTGGCCGATGATCCGCTGACCGTTGCGCGTCTCTTCATAAAACCCCAGCGCCATCGAGTTCAGAGGCGGAACCGCGGCGAACTGCGCCGAATGCATCATCCGGGCGGTCTCGGGTTGCAGAATCCGGGCGTCGTCCAGTTGCCCGTCCTGAAGGTGCGCGATCATGAATCGCGCCATGTCCGTCGCGGTTGTGGACACGCTGCCGGCCGGCCAGGCTTGCACCACCTCGAAGGCTTTGGGAGGTTTAGAAGCGAGTTGGTATCCGTTCGACATCATCGGGCGCAGGTTCTCGGGAAGCGGCTGGCGGAAGGTGGTGTGCGTCATGCCAAGCGGATGGAGGATGTGACGCTCCACATACTCGTCGAAGGCCTCGCCGGATACGCGCTCGACGATGTAGCCGGCGAGCGCGGTCGCGTAATTGGAATACGCGGGCGTGGTTCCGGGCGGATAGACCCGCTCCGGAAGCGAAGCCTTGAGGTACTCGTCCAGCGGCTTGAGGCGCTTCGCGTCCGCCACGAAGAGATTCTTGATCGCCTCCTCGAAGCCCGGAGTGTGCGTCATGATGTGGCGCAGCGTGATGGCCTGTGTATACGTCGCGGGGATCCTGAAATCGAGGTAGCCGTTGACGTCGCGATCGAGGTCCAGCTTCTTCTGCTCGACGAGTTGCATGATCGACGTCCAGGTGAATAACTTGGAAATCGAGCCGGGCCGGAAGAGCGTCCCTTCTGCCGACACGGGCGTCCGTGCCGCGACATCGCGATAGCCGTAGCCCTTCGCGAACAGGAGTTTGCCGTCTTTGACCACTGCGATGACCGCGCCGGCGACGTCCTCGCGCTGCAATTGCATCGGCATCACGCCATCGAGGAAAGCCTCCACATCGGAAGCAGTCATCGTCTGCGCGTGGGCGGGAAGAATTCCCAACCCGACAATCAGGACGGGAAGGAATCGCATGACGTTCACCTCCTTTACTGCAAGACCTGCTGCAAGACCGCGACCGATGCGGGTCGCGCAGAGTAGCTTTCGTGGCGCACCGTAAGATCGCGGACGCGCCGCTCGCGAATTCCGTAGCCCAGGCCGGCGCTCTCGGGCGCGGGAATCGTGCCTTCGCGCGTAACCTCCACTTCGGGCTCGATGATATCTTCTTCCCAGTAGCGCTGGCTGGCGGAGACGTCCCCCGGCCAGATGAATCCCGCCTGCGTGGACATCGCAATGTTGTGCGCCCTTCCGATTCCGGATTCGATCATCCCGCCGCACCACGCGGGAATCCCGGCGACGGCGCAGTACGCTTGAATCCGGCTCGCTTCCCCATGCCCGCCCACTCGCCCCAGCTTGACATTCACCACCCGGCAGGCGCCCATTTCGACGGCGGCCTGGGCATCGCGCAGATGGTGGATCGATTCATCCAGACAGATCGGCGTCGCGATCTGCGCCTGCAGACGCGAGTGGCGGACCATGTCGTCCCACTCGAGCGGCTGCTCCATCATCAGCAAACCGAATTCGTCGAAAGACTTGAGGTGGTCCGCGTCGGAAAGCGAATACGCGGAGTTGGCGTCGACGCTGAGGGCGATCTGCGGAAATCGCCGGCGCACCGCGGCGATCGCGGCCACATCTTTGCCGGGTTTGATCTTCAGCTTGATGCGCCGGTATCCGGCCGCGAGCTCCCGTTCCACGATTTCGAGCAACCGGTCAATCGTGCCCTGAATACCGAGCGAAACGCCGCAAGGAATCTCCGCGAGCGTCCCTCCGATCAGGCGATGCAGGGGGACTCCGCGAGCCAGCGATTCCAGGTGCCAGACCGCATTCTCCAGGGCAGCCTTCGCCATCTGGTTCCCGCGAACCGGCTTCATCAACTCCGCCATGCCCTCGGCGCGGACGTCCTTTCCGAGGGCCAGCGGGATGAGGAAATCGCGCAGGATCGTCCAGGAGGTGTCGATGGTTTCGGAATTATAGAACGGACCTGCGGTGGCTGTCCCTTCGCCCCAGCCGGAAATCCCTTCGGAGTGCGCCTCGACCAGCAGGATGCGCCGATTCTCCACTACCCCGAAACTGGTTTCGAACGGTGCGCGCAAGCGCATCCGGATTTCACGAAGCTCGATCCGCTCAATGTTCATGATGTTCCGTCCGGCTCATGGAGGTACCATCGCGATCCGGAACGCTGCTCGGCGTCCACTTCGCGAAGCATCTTTAGCGTTTGGCTTCGCCGCACATTGGCGCACTCCATTACTAGTGCATTCAGCAGCGCCATCGGGGCGACGTAGGACACTCCGAATGACGGCGTCTCGACCGCTGCGAGAAAACAGACATTCGCCAAACGCGCGAGCGGCGACAGCAGCGTGTCCGCGATGCCAACGCAATATGCGCCCTTGCGGCGGGCGAGTTCCAGACCTTCGACGGTCATGCGCAACCCGCGGCGGAAACTGATGGCGATCGCGACGTCGTTCTTGTTCGCAGCGCGGGCCAGGTGCCCGATGCGGCCGTGTCCGGTGCCCGCGAAGACGGGGAGGCCCAGCAGACTGAGAGTGTATTCGAGAAACACCACCAGCGCGGTCGCGGCGTCTCCGCCCAGAATCAGGACTCGTCTCGACGATTGTATCCTGGCCGCAATCTCCGCGATCTGCTCCGGGTTCACGCTGCTTCGGAGGGCGCTCAGATTTTTGAGGTCCTGATCGATCGACGCGCGGGCGCCCTGGAGTCTCCCATTGCTGCCGGCCACGCTCGCCTGCATCGTGTCGAGCGAAGTCGCGTATGCGATGGAGGCTTCGTGGAGGTGATGCTGAAAGGCCCGGTAATTCTCGAATCCCATACCGCGGACGATGCGCACGATGGTCGCCGCGTCCGTTCCTAAGGCCTTGGCCAGATCGCGCACGCTGAGCAGGACAAACTGCCGTGGATTCGCCAGCACGGGGCGAATGATCTGTTGGCGCCGGTCGCTCAGGTTCGTCAGGCGGGCGCCGAGGTTGCCATCGGAGTCCGCGGCGCGGCGAGCTTTTCCGGCCAGCATTGCTCAAGCATCGCCGAAGCAGGTCCCTTTGTCAATTACTCAAACCGCAGAAACATATATTTCTCCACGGTCTGGATCGCGACAAAATACGCGACAAAATATCGCTTGACAATTGGCACTATATGTCCGAGAATCCGAGAATCTGGTGGCCTGAAACGCCTGTTTCATAAAACTGCCGCGTGTGGATGCTTCCACAGAAGGAGTTTCCTATGTCTCACTTTCCGATGGCGCTCAACGGATTGAAGTCGCGGGCTCTCCTCGCTCTGCTGCTGTGCGTTGGAGGTCCCGCCGCTCTGGCCCAGACCGCGGACACCGGGGCCATCGGAGGAACGGTCACCGATCCGGCCGGCGCCCTGGTTCCGCAGGCGGAGATCAAGGCGGCCAATTTGGCAACCGGCGAATCGCGCACCGCCATCACCGCTCAGAACGGCACATATTCCGTTCCGCTCCTTCCGCCGGGCTCCTACAAGGTGGAAGTTTCCAAAAACGGATTCAGGCTGCTGAACTACCCAAGCGTGCGCGTGGTCGTCGCGGAGACTGAAACGCTGAACGCGCAACTCGAGGTTGGCGCAGTGACCGAGTCTGTGACCGTCGCCGACGAGGCGGAGCAGTTGCAAACCGCATCGAGTTCGCTCGGCCGTGTCACCAGCGAGGAGATGGTCGCGAATCTGCCGCTGGTCACGCGAAATTACACGCAGATTATCGGATTGAACGCGGGCGTCGCGACCGAAGTGACCAACGCGACCGCGCTCGGGCGAGGCTCCGGTGGCGAGCGCAGTTTCTCATCCGCCGGCGGATCGCAGGCAAGCAACAACTACCAGATGGACGGCGTCGTCGCCAACGATCTCCAGAATAGCGGCGATTTCTCGGGCGGCGTCGCCATTCCCAATCCGGACACCATCCAGGAGTTCAAAGTCCAGACCAGTCAGTATGACGCGACGTACGGACGCAATGTCGGCGCGAATGTGAACGTGATTACCAAAGGCGGTTCGAATACGCTGCACGGCAGCCTGTTCGAATACCTGCGGAACGAAGACCTCAACGCCAACGATTTCTTCTTCAACCGGGCCGGCCAGCCCCGCGGCCTTCTTCGCGAGAACCAGTTCGGCGGCGCCGTCGGCGGACCCATTCGCAAAGACAAGCTGTTCTTCTTCGCTTCGTATCAGGGCACACGGCAGTTGAACGGGGTGAGCACCGCGTGTTCGACCAGTTTCGTGGAGCCTCCGCTCACCGGCAATCGCTCCGCCGCCGCAATCGGCGCGTTGTTCGCCGGGCAGCGAGGGCTCGAACAAACCGCTCTCGGCGGGGTCGGTCCGGCGATCCTTGCCGATGGCTCCAACATCAGCCCCCAGGCCCTCGCGTTGTTGAATTTCAAGCTGCCGAACGGCCAATACGCGATCCCGTCTCCGCAGCAGATTAACCCCAGCGCTCCGTTCGCCACGCGGGGCCTATCGGTCTACAGTTCTCCCTGCACGTTCAACGAAGATCAGGGCATGGCGAATTCCGACTACCTGCCGTCGGCACGAAGCAAGTTCGCGTTCCGCTTCTTTGTGGCGGACAGCAACGAGATCGAAACGTTCCCGGGCGCCAATATCGGCGGCCCCACCGCGCCCGGGTGGCCGGTTTTAATTCCCAACAAATTCTACAACGCCTCCATCAGCCACACCTTCATCGTCTCGCCCAGGTTGCTCAACCAATTCGAAGCCGGCTACCATCGCACCTACGTCAACACCGATCAATCCGAGCCGCTCAAGTACTCCGCCGTCGGCATCAACGCACCCTCCTATGACGACGGAATCCCCGCCATCAGCGTCAACGGTGCGCTCAGCCTGGGCGGTAACGGGCAATCTCTTCGCAATACGCAGAACACCTATGTTCTCCAGGATGGCGCCTCATGGACGTGGGGACGGCATGTGATCCGCTTCGGCGGAGGGGTTACGCGTACGCAGAATAACCTGGAGGGCTTCCACTACATCGCCGGGATGATTTTCCTGAGCTTCCCCGACCTTCTGCTGGGCTTGAACGCTACGCAATCGGGCACCGCTGCGGTCGGCGTTCCGGTCGGCAACGTCTATCTTTCCATCGACCTGCCCGGGTTGTTCGACCGCGCCTTCCACACCTGGGACGGCAACTTCTACTTCCAGGACGACATCAAACTCAGCCGCCGCCTTACGTTAAACGTGGGTCTGCGCTACGAACGTCTCGGGGACATCAGCGATGGCTTGGGCCGCAACGGGAATTTCAACTACAACATGGCCGCCGGAACTCCTCCCGCCTCGGGCACGCTCGCCGGTTACGTAGTTCCGTCCAACTACAGCGGAGCGTTGCCCACCGGCGTCACCAAGCTGAACAACAACCTGGGATATAACGGAATCGGGCAGAACAACTGGAATCCGCGGCTCGGTTTCGCCTACCAGTTGCCGGGAACGAACCGCCTGGTGTTGCGCGGCGGCTATGGCCTCTATCACGATCGCACCACCGGGCAGCCTTTCTTTCAGTTGCTCACCGATCCGCCGTTCTCGGTGCTGAACCAACTCACCGCAACACAGAACGGGGCGGCCACGCTTGCCAATCCGTTCCCAGCGGCGATCTCCGTCCCGGCGTTCCCGCCCTATTCGCCCACGACGAGTCAAAGCCTCATCATCATCGATCCGGATTACCGCGCGCCGACGCTCCAACATTACAGCTTGGGACTTCAAACCAAGCTGATCCGGGACCTGGTGCTCGACGTGACTTATAACGGCGCGCGCGGCACGCACCTGCTGGAGGTGCGCAGCGTCAATGAGGCGCAACTCGCCACCGCGTCCAACGCAATTCGCGGCGTCTCGACGAACACCGTCGCCAACATTCCACTGCGTGTGCCTTATCAGGGCTTCACTGCCAGCGGCATGAACGATATCGGGTCGAACGGTGAGTCGTGGTACAACGCGCTGGATGTCAGCCTCGAGAAACGGATGAGTCACGGCCTGCAGTTTCTCGCCTCATACACCTTCGCCCGAGCTCTCGCCACCGATACCGGCTCGGTGAGCGGCGCCAACGGCGGCACCGCCACGGGCGACCAGAATTCGCGCACCCAGCGTTACGGTCCGGACAGCTTCATTCGCGACCAGCGCTTCGTGATGAGCGCCTTCTACGCCATACCCGGCTTTGCCAACAACAAATCGCTGGCCGGACAGGTCCTCGGCGGCTGGAGACTGGCAGGGGTCGTCACCGTGCAAGCCGGGCAGCGGCTAACCTTGACCACCAGCACCGCCACCAACGTATTCGGCGTCACCACCGATCGCGTGCAGATCGCCGCGGGTTGTACATACCCGGAGCTGGCGACTTCCGGATCCAACCAGGCGCGGTTAACCGGATACTTCAACAAGAGCTGCGTGACCACCGCACCGGTCATCGGCGCCGACGGCAAGGGCACGACCTTCGGCGACGCCGGAGTCGGCATCGTCCGAGGACCCGGCCAGGCCAACGCAGATCTCTCGCTGATCAAGCAGTTCGTGGTTCCCGGCTGGTCCGACCGCGGGCGGCTAGAGTTCCGCACCGAGTTCTTCAACGCTTTCAATCACGCCCAGTTCGCGAATCCCGCGTCGAACTTCGCGTCCGCCAGCTTTGGACAGATTCTGACGACTTCCGTCAATCCACGTGTCATTCAGTTCGCGCTGAAACTCAGCTTCTGAGTTCGTGAACAGTGGTAAAACTTTTGAGGAACTCGCGCAAAACGGCCGCGGCGCGACCAGTTCCTGTGCCGTAAGGTGCCACGCCGCGGCCTTTGCGCTTCAAGGTAACCGACCATGAGATTTTCGCTTCTTCTGATTCTCGTCTCCGCCCAGCTTCTTCCCGGGCAGGGCACACGTCTTCTCCGCCACCCGGCCCACTCCCGGCGCCGAAACCGAGCCGTATTTTTCCCCGGACGGATCGCAGATCGCCTATACGGCGACGGTCGCCGGAAATACCGACGTTTACGTGATGCCGGCGGCCGGAGGAGATCCCAGGCGTCTCACATACCACCCCGGAGCGGACCGGGTTCGCGGCTGGACGCCTGACGGACATCGCGTGGTCTTCGCGTCGGGCCGCGACTGTGCGCCTCAGGAATCGTTTCTGCGCCTGTGGACTGTCGGCATCGAGGGCGGTCCGCCGGAAGCGCTGCCGCTGCCGCGTGCCTTCAGCGGGGCCTACTCGCCCGATGGCCGCCGCATGGCCTTCGACGAAATCTCCACCGCCTTCATCCCAGACTGGTACGAAAAGAGCATGTGGCGCCACTATCGCGGCGGCCGCACCCATCCCATCCAAATCGTCAACCTCGCCGATAACGCGGTGGAGAAGCTGCCGTGGCAGAACAGCGTCGATACCGCGCCCATGTGGGTCGGCAACACGGTCTACTTCCTCTCGGACCGCAATTTCACGGTGAATCTCTTCTCCTACAACACCGCCGCCAGGCAGATCAAACAGCTCACGCATCACGACGACTTCGATGTCATGACTGCCTCGGCCGGACCCGACGGCATCGTCTATGAGCAGGCGGGCTACATCCACCTGTACGACCTCAAGTCGGGGCAATCGCGGCAACTCGCGATCGAGGCCCGCGGCGATCTCCCGTGGGCGCGTCCCCAATTCAAAAAAGTGGCGAGCATGATTCGCGCCTCCGCGCTGTCTCCCACCGGGACACGCGCCGCTTTCGAGGCGCGAGGCGAAATCTTCACCGTTCCCGCCGAAAAGGGCGACATCCGCAATCTCACGCAAACTCCGGGAGCGCACGATCGCAGCCCGGTATGGTCGCCCGATGGCGCGCACCTGGCCTGGCTGTCGGACGCCAGCGGCGAGTATGAGCTCATGATCGGCGATCCCGCTGGGTCGGCCAAGCCGCGCGCCATCGCGCTTCCCTCCACAGCCTTCTTCTCCGGGCCGGAATGGTCGCCCGACGGGAAGCAATTGCTCCTCCAGGACAACCATCGCAGCCTGTGGGCCATTGAGATCGCCGGCGGCAAGGCCGCGAAGCTCGACACCGAAGCGAATCCCGATCCAACCCGCCAGTTCGACGCGGTGTGGTCGCCGGATTCCAAGTGGATCGCTTACTCGAAGAATCTCCCGAGCCACCTGCGCGCGATCTTCATCTACTCGATGGAGGACGGGAAGTCGCACCAGATCACGGACGGTCTCGCGGATTCCATCTCCCCTGCGTTCGACGCCGGCGGGAAGTACCTCTACTTCCTTTCGAGCACCGACTACGGCCCACGCACCGGGTGGCTCGAGATGAGTTCCATCGACCGGCCCATCCGCCGCGCCATCTACCTGGCCGTGCTCGGCGCCAAGGACCCCTCGCCGCTGTTGCCCGAAACCGGCGATGAGCCGCAGCGCGCGAGCGTGGGCGAATCGAAGGCCGAGCCGGCTAAGACGGTCAGTGTGCAAATCGATTTCGACAAGATCGGCCAGCGGATTATTTCGCTGGAAGTGCCGGCCGCCGATTACAGCAGTCTCACCGCCGGCGCCGCGGGCTCGATCTTCTGCACCCAGCCTGCTTCCACGAATCCGGGCTCGCCGCTGCGTTTGCAGAGGTACCAATTGAAGGAACGCGCCGCCGCGCCGTTCCTCGAAGGCATTCGCTCGTACACGCTTTCCGGAGACAAGAAGAAGCTGCTCTACCAGGCAGCCGGACCCGGCGCTCAGTGGGGCGTAGTCGCGGTGGATCGTCCCGCCAAAACAGGCGACGGCGCGCTCAAAATGGCCGACCTCGAGATGCGCGTCGATCCGCGCGCCGAATGGGCCGAGATTTTCCGGGAGTCGTGGCGCATCGAGCGGGAGTATTTTTACGATGCCAACATGCACGGCGCGAACTGGAATACCGTTTACGAGAAGTACCGCCCGCTGGTTGCTTCGGTCGGACATCGCGCCGATTTGAGCTATCTGATGGCCATGGTGGGCGGCGAGCTGACCGTCGGCCATTCCTATATTCAGGGCGATGGCGACATGCCCGGCGAGGAAGCCGCGGAGCATGTCGGCCTTCTCGGCGCGGACTACAAGATCGAGAACGGCAAATATCGCATCGCTCACATCTACACCGGAGAGAATTGGAATCCCGACCTGCGCGCGCCTCTCAGCGCTCCCGGAATCGACGTCGCCGAGGGCGACTATCTGCTCGAAGTGAATGGGCGCCCCCTGGCCCCATCGATGGACGTCTACAGCCTCTTCGAAGGCACGGCGGGCCATCAGACCATGATTCGCGTGGGCAAGACGCCGTCTGACGACGGGTCGAAGCTGGTTACTGTGATCCCGGTGGTGAGCGAGGATGTGTTGCGGACGCGAGCCTGGATCGAGGGGAACCGCCGAACCGTGGACCGGCTCTCGGGAGGACGCCTGGCTTACGTCTGGCTGCCTAATACGGGGGGCCCGGGCTACACTTCCTTCACCCGCTACTACTACGCGCAGCAGGAAAAGCAGGGCGCGATCGTCGACGAGCGCTATAACCACGGCGGCATGGTGGCCGACTACATCGTCAATGAGCTCGACCGCAAGGTGATGGGGTACTTCGCGCTGCGCGACGGCGAGCCATCCACCTCGCCCGAGGCGGGCATCTACGGGCCCAAGGTGATGATCGTCAACGAATCCGCCGGCTCGGGCGGCGACGCGCTGCCGTACTATTTCCACCAGCGCAAGATTGGCCCGCTGGTCGGGACGCGCACGTGGGGCGGGCTGGTGGGCACGCTCGGCACTCCGCAGACCATCGACGGCGGGGGAATCACCGCGCCTTCCCTGGCGTTCTACGATCTGGCTGGCAAATGGGCGGTCGAGAATGAAGGAATCCAGCCGGACATCGAAGTGGAATACACGCCCGCGGCGGTGATCCAGGGGCACGATCCGCAGCTCGAGCGGGCGGTCGCGGAGGCGTTGAAGCTGCTCGATCAGAGTCCCAACCGGAAAATGCCTCGTCCCGCGCCCATCGACCGCACGTCCAAGAAGTAGAGGGAGAAACGCATGCAAGCCAGGATCCGGATCGCCGCGCTGGTCATCGCTGCCGCATTCCCGCCGCTGTTTGCCGCACCGCTCGAATACACGCGCCGTGACGAAATGGTGCCGATGCGCGATGGCGTTCGCCTCTACACGCAGGTCTTCATTCCCAAGGTGTCCGGTGAGAAGCTGCCGTTCATCCTGATCCGCACGCCCTACGGAGTCGGCCAACTCGATTCCGCTCGCTTGAACGCCGCCATGCCGGAATTGACGGCCGAGGGCTACATTTTCGTGAACCAGGACATTCGCGGCCGCTTCCAATCGGAAGGCCAGTTCGTGATGCTGCGCCAGCCGCGCGATCCGGCCGACAAGAAGGCGATCGACGAGAGCACCGACACCTACGACACCATCGAATGGCTGCTCAAGAACATCCCCAATCACAACGGGCGCGTGGGCATGGCCGGGACCAGCTATGGCGGCTGGCTCACTGTCATGGGGATGCTCGATCCGCATCCTGCCTTGAAAGCCGCGGTGCCGCAGGCTTCGCCCGCGGACATGTGGATCGGCGACGATTTCCATCACAACGGCGCCTTCCGCCTGAGCTACGGGATGGAGTACGCCTACATGATGGAGTCTTCGAAAGAGATGACCGATCGCTCGCGGCTGATCGATCGCTTCGACGCTTATGAGTGGTATCTCGGTCTGGGCGCGCTCTCCAATGCCAACGAGAAATATTTGCACTACAAGCTTCCTACCTGGAACGATTTCGTCAACCATCCGGATTACGACGCGTTTTGGAAGCGGCAGGCATTCGCGCCATGGCTCAATCGCGTCACCGTCCCTACGCTCAATGTGGCCGGCTGGTGGGACCAGGAAGACTTCTACGGCCCTCTCAAGATCTACGAGCTCCTCGAAAAGCACGACACAGCCAATCGGAATTTCCTGGTGGTGGGCCCGTGGAATCACGGCGGCTGGTCGCGGAGCGACGGTCAGAAGCTTGGCCGCATCGAGTTCGGCAGCGCCACGTCCGAGTATTATCGCCGCGAGGTGCTCGCACCCTTCATGGCCTATCATCTGAAGGGCAAGGGAAAGCTCGACCTTCCCGAGGCCCTCACCTTTCGCACGGGCTTGAATCGTTGGGAACGCCACGACACGTGGCCGCCCCAGTCGGGTGTCTTCGAGCGGAAACTCTATTTGCGCCAGGATGGCAAGCTCTCGTTCGACGCTCCCACGGGCGACGACCGGGGCTCTGCGGACAGCTACGTTTCCGATCCCGCCAACCCCGTTCCGTACCGGCCGCGGCCGATCGACGTCGCCAACGGATGGACCACCTGGCTGGTGGAAGATCAGCGCTTCGTGGATCATCGTCCCGACGTGCTGTCCTGGGAAACGGAAACGCTGACCCAGGACGTGGGTGTATCGGGAAAGATCGCGGCGCACCTGTTCGCCTCGACGTCCGGTACCGACAGCGACTGGATCGTGAAACTGATCGACGTCTATCCCGAAAAGGGCGCGGCGAATGCGCCCCTGGATCCGAAGATGAGCGGCTTCGAGCTGATGATCGCCGGCGACGTCCTGCGGGGGCGCTATCGCAACAGTCTCGAAAAGCCCGAGCCGGTCGAGCCGAATTCCATTCAGCACTACCAGATCGTGTTTTCGGGCAACGACCACGTCTTCTTGAAGGGCCATCGCATCATGGTGCAGGTCGAGAGCACGTGGTTCCCGGTGATCGACCGCAATCCCCAGCGCTTCGTTCCGAACATCTTCAAGGCGGTCGCCGCCGATTTTCAGCCCGCGACGCAGCGCATCTACCGCTCCGCCCGGCACGCCTCGTATCTGGATCTGCCGGTTGTTAGCGGGCCGCTGCGGTAGTAAAATCACTCACTTGCATTCCGGCACGCTCAACCTGCTTCCCGTTTCTCTCCACGCATCCGTAGACCGCACCATTCTCTCTATTCCACACCGTAAACCGTAAACAGGACTTAATTAACTCAACATTCAGAGCAAAATGCTCCAAGATTACTGCGCCGCCGGCAGAGGTCCCGCGATTGTTTGTTGGGCAGTCCGAAGGTCTCCCGCGCGATGGTGCGCCGCGCGTCGCGCGCGTCAAACGCCCTCTCGCAGCCGGGAGGCGCCCGCGCCGGGCCCCGGCGACGGGCTTCTCATGCGAGCCCGCCTGGCGCGGAATTCCGCCTCTGTGTCTCACCTGCCGTCGTTGGGGCTATCCGGCAGAGCCCGGCCGCTCCAGGTCTATATCGAACCCGCTCATACGTGCTGGCCCAAGGGTGCTTAACCGATGTGGGGAATGTAACCCACGCTGAAATCAGCATAACCGCAACGGAGCCGGGCCCAGAGGGCACCCCGTTAGGGAGCGGTTTTTCGCGACTGAGCTGCGAATTCCCCGGAACGGTTAAGCACCCTCAGCCGGCGCGCACCGGCATTCTTGCCTGTGTTGCCTGTACAATGGCTTGGGAAGCGGAGCCAAGAAACCGAATGGAACATTACACCTGGGACAGCATGGAAAAAGAAGTCCTGAGCGAGACCATTTCGCGCAAGATCATTTCCGGCGAGAAGGCCATGGTCGCGCAGGTCTTCCTCGCCAAGGGCGCGGTGGTGCCCGAACACCACCATGAAAGCGAGCAGATCACCTACATCCTCGAAGGGGCGCTGAAGTTCGAAATCGAAGGCCAGGAGATTGTGGTCGCCAAGGGGCAGGTTCTGCGCATTCCCTCCCACGTGCCGCATCGCGCCGTGGCGCTCGAAGATACCCTCGACCTCGATATCTTCAGCCCCATCCGTCACGACTGGCTCATCAAGGACGACCAGTATCTGCGAGGATAAGAACACAGACAGGAATGTCTGTGCCACAATGGCCGCATGGACTTAGGCCTCAAAGACCGCGTCGCGATCGTCGCGGCATCCAGCCAGGGATTGGGCAAAGCCGTCGCCCTGGGACTCGCCCGGGAGGGCGCCATCCTCGCGTTGTGCGCCCGCACCGAATCGACTCTCTCGGCCGCGGCCGCGGAGATCCAGCGGGAGACCGGCGCCGGCGTGATGGCGCACACCGTGGACGTTACGAATTACGAGCACGTACGCAGCTTCGTTGCCGAAGTAGTCAAGGAGTACGGCCGCATCGATATCTGTGTCGCCAACGCAGGCGGGCCGCCCTCCAAAACCTTCGCCGAAACCACCATTGCGGATTGGCGGGCCGCGTCCGATCTCAACCTGATGAGCACCGTCTACCTCGCCAAGGAAACGCTCCCCGTCATGCAGCAGCGGCGCTGGGGCCGGTTCATCGCCATCACTTCGGTCACCGTGAAGCAGCCGGTGGAAGGGTTGATCCTCTCCAACGCGGTGCGCTCCGGAGTGAATGGCCTGATCAAGACGCTCTCCAACGAATACGGGCCGTACAACGTGCTGGTGAACAACGTCTGTCCCGGATACACCGCCACCGCGCGGCTGGTTTCACTGACTCACAAGCTCGCCGGGACCCAGGGCGTCACTCCGCGGGACATCGAGGAACGTTGGGCCGGCCAGACGCCGTTGCGCCGCATCGGCCAACCCGAAGAGTTCGCGAACCTGGTGGTGTTCCTCGCCTCCGAGCGCGCCAGCTACATTACCGGAGTCTCGATCGCGGTGGATGGCGGCATCGTGCGAGGGTATTAGGCTACAGCCATGAGCGTCGCGAACATATTCTTTCACGTCATCAGTAGAGTCAGTCTCCAACTGTGACACTCTCCGGAAACCTCGATTCAACCCATGTTTTTGTGACTGCCTGGCGTGGCAGGCGCTTTCGCCAGCCAACCCCCGGCTTTCAGCCGGCCTGGAGCTTCTACTTTTTGCCTGGTCAGTGGTGGGACAGGTGATCGTTTCTCGTCGCCTGTCACTTGCCGAGCTTTTAGCCCGGCACCTGACGCCGGGATTCTCGCGTCGCGCGGCTTTATTGCTTGTTGGCCGTGAAAGTATTGACGCGCCCGTCGTGTCCGTGAGCCACGATGGCGATCGTCTTACCGTCCGCCGAGACAGTCATCTGAGCCGAGGACCAGACCTTCCCGCCGCGCTTCACCGTCTCCTCGATTCCGCGCGCCCCGATTCGCTTAAGGCTCACTTTATCGGCCTCGGGAGAGCCCTCGTACGGATAGTCTTTCCCGTCGATCTTCGCGTCGTAATGCTCGCCGGTGGGCGAAGTCATCTTCAGACCGTCCGCGCTCTGCTCGTACGTAACTGTCAACCCGTTGTCGGAAATGTTTTCGGCCTTATCCATAACCCAGGAACCCGAAACTGCATGCATGCCCGCCGGAGCGCCGCCCACGCGTTTCTGCATGACAGTCCCGGTTACGGGCTTGCCCCCCGATGCCGGATAGCCGGTAAACTCTGTAGTCGCAGTCTTGCCGTCGGCGGAAACCGTGGTCTTCGCCTGACTGACTAATTTGCCAGCCTTCTTCTCCGTGAACTGAACGGTGCGATCGTCGACGATCTTCACATTCTCCGTATCGTAGGAAGGATGTCCCGTAACCGGCTGATCGGTTCCGTCCGCCTTCGCCGTAACAGGCGGATCGCACGTCAGGCAACTGTAGGTTCCGTTCTTCAACTCAATCTTATCCGGCTTCTGCGAAAATTTCGCATCGGCAAGGTTGACTTTCCAGGTCCCCGTAAAGGGCTCGGCGGCCAGTAAAGGCAGCGCGCCCGAAAGCAGCAGCAACGTGAGTGTTTTCATGTTCGAGGCCCCTATCGCCCCAAACCAGGATTTCCAATTTTGGCTCCCGGTCATTAGGAACTCTACCACAGGTCGCCAACTATTGATCCTCCAAAGTGGANNCAGGTCGCCAACTATTGATCCTCCAAAGTGGACCGTGGGTCGCTTTTTCTGCGCAAGCCCGTCTTTTGGCTCCGCCAGACGCTCGATTCTTGCCCGAGCCGCCCGGCGTCGTTGACATCCTTATAGCCGCAATGCGGCTGTAGACGGACTGGTGGAAAAGATCGGCGAGCGGGCCGTTCATCCGACTCACGAACCAGAATGAGGCCACCGCCGGAGGTGACCCGTGATCCCTGGAAATCGACGTTCAGAGAAGCGTTGAAAGAAAGCTGAATGCGTTGAAACCCGCATGAATAAAGGAGTCGGAAGACATCAAAAGGTCAGCAATAACCGATCAAAAAACGGAAATGCGATTCTAAGCCAATGCAACGCGGCCCGCCACAGCCTTATCGATCGTCTCGCCTTATCGATCGTCTCGTACAACTCCGCCGGCCGGACCGGTTTGGCCAGATACCCGTCCATCCCCGCGGCCAGGCAGCGCTCCGCGTCGCCCTTCATGGCGTGCGCCGTCATGGCCACAATCGGCACGTGCCGCGCCGCGCCGTTCTCGCGGCGGCGGATCGCCATCGTGGCTTCGAGGCCATCCATCTCGGGCATCTGGACATCCATCAGGACCAGGTCGAAGTGCGTCCGCGCAAACGCTTCCACCGCCTCGCGGCCATTCGCGGCCACCTCGACGCAGTGTCGGTGCCGCTCGAGCAACCGCACCGCGAGAAGCCGGTTCACCGCGTTATCTTCCGCCAGCAAAATCCGCAGGCCGCGCGTGGGCGGCAGGCCGCCCTTCATCGCCGCTTCCGCGAGGTGGACCTCATCCTCCGCCGGTGCGTGCGCCCGCCGCAAGCGCACTGTGAAATGAAATACGCTGCCCTCGCCCACCGCGCTCTCTACCCATATGGCCCCGCCCATCAACCCGACCAGCCGGCTGGATATCGTCAGCCCCAGCCCCGTCCCGCCGTACCGGCGCGTGGTGGAAGCGTCCGCCTGTGAGAACGATTCGAAGATCAGCTTGTGTTTCTCCCTTGGTATCCCGATCCCCGTGTCCCGCACCCGGAAATGCAGCGTCGTGTAGCCTTCGTCCTGCTCCTCCGCCGCAGCCGTCACGCCGATCGCGCCCCGCTCCGTAAACTTCAGCGCGTTGCTCACCAGGTTATTGAGCACCTGCCGCAGCCGCACCGGATCGCCCGAGAGGAATTGTGGCGCCTCCGCCGCTACTTCCCAGGCCAGCTCGATCTGCTTCCGCCGCGCCGCGGGCAGGAACGGCCGCAGGGTCTCGTCGAGCCATCGCCGAACCTCGATCGCGGCGTCGTCCAGTTCCAGCTTATCGGCTTCGATCTTCGAGAAGTCCAGGATGTCGTTGATGATCGTCAACAGCGATTCCGCCGATGAGGTGACGTTAGCCACGAACTCCCTCTGCACCGGGGCAAGCTCCGTTTCAGCCAGCAGCGCCGCCATCCCCAAAATGCCGTTCATGGGAGTGCGCACTTCGTGACTCATGTTGGCCAGAAATTCGCTCTTGGCCCGATTGGCGGCCTCCGCTTCCTCCTTCGCCAGCTTCAGCCGCCGTTCCACACCCTGCCGTTGCACAGCCGACGCCAGCACATTAGCGATGGCCTGCAGGAAATGGACGTCGTCCTCATTGAAATGCCGGGGCGCCCGTGTGCAAGCGACCAGAACTCCGAACGGGTGGTCTTCGCCGGCGATGATCACGGCCGCTCCGCTGGCCAACCCGAATCTCTCCGCCAACGGCTTGCCATTGAACCGCGGATCGGTGCGGTAATCCTCCACTACTACCGGCACGCCCACCATCAGCGTATAAGCGGAAAGGGAACCGGCCATCGGAATCTGCTGTAGCGGCACTCCCGCCCGGGGGCCGCTCAACGACTGAAAGTTGAGCCATTCGCCTGGGGCAGAAGTCTCGATAACCGCGCAATCGTCCACTCCCAACGTCTCCATCACCAGCGCCGACGCCCGCTTCAGCACCGCTTCCAGGCGCAGCTCTTCCAGCGCAAACCGGCCCAGATCCGCCACCGCCGCCTGCTGCTCGGTGCGTGCCCGCAGCGCGGTTTCCGCCTGCTTGCGATTGGTAATATCGCGATAGCACCACACCCGTCCGGTCGTCTTTCCTTTCACCCGCTGCGGTTCCGAGTGCCTCTCGAAAATTCTGCCATCCAGAAACTCGATCAGGTCGTCGCTTTGCGCATCCGGCATGGCGTCTATCTCACATACGCGTTCGAGGAAAGCTCGCGAATCTTGCGACTGGCTGGCTGCGTATTCGAGCAGCCGGTCGCCTGAGCGCCACTCCGCCATCTCTCCCGCACCGCCGTACATGCTGCGGAACTTCTGGTTCCAGGCGACAGGCCGCCGGTGTTCCACCACCAGCACCGCATCGGCCGTGGCTTCCAGTGCCGCACGGATGGTTCCGGTCTGGCTGCGCACCCGGCGATGCAGGATCGTGACCCACGCCAGCGTGCCCAAAACGGCCGATCCCAAGGCCGCCAGCACCAGCAGGGCCCTGCCCATCGTCCACCAGGGCGCCCGCCCGATCACCTCCACATCCGCGCCCGATGAGAAGCGGATGCGAAACGCCGCCGGATCTCCGATCTCATCCGTGCGCACCAGGCAGATGCCCGTCACCCGGACGTAGCTCCCCTCGCGCACACCGGCGAAATCGGCTTTGCGCGGTTTGCCTTTGGAAAAGGCCGTGAACACGCTGTTGCCGTGCCGTAGCACCAGGAAGGCTTCTTCCGGCAACAGCGACAGAACTTCAGCCGGCCCTCAATCGTTACCAGCACCGAATCGTAGCGCCCATCCAGCGCCTGGTCCGTGGCAATCCGAGCGGGCGCCGGCGCGGCCCCCCGGCGCAGTACCCGAACGGTGGATTCCACCAGCGACGGCCGCTCGTCCGCCACGCTGGGAAAGCCCAGGACGTCTACCGTGTCGCCGGCCCGCAATTCCGCCGTACCGCTCGTCTCCACGTGCAGGCTGCCCGCCCCGTCCGTTACGAAAAACCCTGCGTTTTGCTCCACTGCCGTAATCGTCCCGCTAATATGCAACCGGTGCTCCGCCGCGCCTGCGTGACCGAACCGCAACAGGTCTCCAATCGGCACGGCCGCCCCATCAAACGGCCGAGCGGGAGGCGCCTTCAGAAGCGTGACCATTCCTAACGACGGCATATGAATGATCGGCCCCAGAAACTGGCTCTTCTGGTTGAAAATGGCGCCGCAGTTGCCCCTGATTCGGATGCGCGCGTCCACCAGGTCGAGCGGAACCCGATCGTACACCGGAGTCTGCGCCATCACCCGGTTCCCGTTCACGGAAAGCACCATCCGCAGGAGTCCCGCCTTCGACTCGACATACGCCCCGCGCACGATTCCTTCGGTTTCCACCCACTGGCCGTCCTTTGTAGTGGAGGCCATCTGCTCGTAACTGACCTTTTCCGGATCGGGAAGAGCGCCCTTTCCCAGCACCTTCCACCGCGGGTGTCCGACATCCGGACCGAAACCGGTCTGGCGCGTAATCCCGTCGATTTCGATTCTCTGCCCGGGCTCCGGCTTCGGCATGCCGGCCTCCCACTGCACCCACTGCCCACCCGTGGCATCCTTGATAAACCAGTTCGGGCCAAACTCGTCGAAGTAGGTCACCGTTGCTCGCAGGTGAACGGGATACCCCATTCTGGCCTGCTCGCGCGTGAGCACCCGGATCTGGCGAACCTCACGCAGCACCGGCAGGGCCGATACCTGCGCCGGGGCAGTCACTTGCCCTGCTAACCCCATCAGCCATGTCAGGTGACCCAGGATTACTCGGAGTTGGGAACGGGAACGCCGCATGTACGGACGCACTGGCGTCCGGGTATCTCATCGGCCAAAGTGCCCCGGAACATGAGACCGGCTCTGCTGGCGCCCCAACCCACTCCGCATTCCGGAACGGCTCTCATCAAAGCCACTCCTCGAAAAGGGAGCGGATCAGGTTTTCGTCAAAATAGAAGCTGGTCTCACGCAGCATGGCGATAGTGGAACGAACATCGATCAGGCCTCCGATCTGCGCCGCCGCCCGCAGAATACCCAACGTACCCGTGACACGGAGATCCACCCGGCGAGCTTGCTCTCTGCCTGCGGAATCGTCGATCAACAGGATGTCAGCGCCCACAGCCCGTGCCAGAGCAATCGCTTCACGCTCTCCCATATCCAGTTCCTTTGAAACCGCTTCTAGCTGCTCGGCCGCAACATCTTCGACCCGCAGCCAGTCCCAGCCGCCGCGAAGGGACTCCGATACTTTTGATGGCGCACCGGCCGCAGACAGCTCGCATTGAACGGCTCTGGGGATGAGCACGGTGCCATAGAAACGCGGCAGAAGCCCGGTTTGGTCCAGCAGGATGAGATAATGCAGCGGGCTGTTGTCGGAAACAGCGATCATCGTCGCGGCACAATCCCCAGCTCACGATGCGCGGCGAGGTCTTCCTGGGCGTCCGCTTCGGAGTATCGGTAAGGTACTGCGTGCTCCTTCAGCAGCGCATGCACCTCGAGCCGGGACTCAAATCCGAGGAGCCTCTTAATCTGGCTCTCCGTCAGCGCGCCAGTACGGTAGCCGTCGGCAGCCAGCGCCTCCAAGGCACGCCGCGACACATTTCCCCAATGACTGCGAAGAGATTCGGAAATGTCCTCAGGCAAATCGAAGGTGACGTTCATACAATCCCTGCTTTCAATTCTAGCGCGCACATGTGATATGGTGTTCCGCATGAAACAGGCGCTCGCCTCGCCTCCCAGCGCGCCAGCTACATCACGACCGCCGTGGATGGCGGCATCGTGAGAGGATATTAGGCGTGGCCCGTCACCGCGTGCGATACGATAGAACGAGGGGGCAATACCCATGAGCGTCGATCTCGATCGGGAAACTCAACGCCTCGTCGAAGAGGAATTGCGGTCCGGCCACTTCCATGATGCGGCCGCTTTAGTGGGCGCAGCCGTGCGGCATTTTCTCGTCACGCGCGAGGACCTTGGAAGCACGCGGGAGGAAATCGACGCCATGATCGCGAAGGCAATTAACTCCCTGGAGCGTGGTGGAGGCGTCGATGGTGAAGAGTTCTTCGAAGAACTTGAAAAGGAAGAGCGCCAACTCCAGCGCCAACGAGCGTGAACCGTTTCCGCCTCTCTCCCGAGGCTCGTCAGGACATCAAAGACATCTGGTCGTACATTTCCCGCGACAGCATCGAGGCGGCGCCGCTGGTCCGCGAAGTACTTCGAGACAACTGCCGGCGCCTCGCGAAACATCCTGACATCGGCCACAGGCGTGGGGATCTCACCGCTCGCGAAGATGTTCGCTTCTGGCCGGTATACTCTTACCTCATAATCTACCGGCCCCATACCAGGCCGCTTGAAATCCTCCGCGTCCTTCACGGCAAGCGTGACGTGAAGAGTATTTTGGGCTGAGATCTCCCCCGGCCCCCGGCCCCATGTGATATGGTGTTCCGCATGAAACAGGCGCTCGCCCTCCTCTGCACCCTCGCCGGACTCCTCTCGGCCGAAAACATCCGGACTCCCGGACTGCAAAAGCAAGTCGAGATCCTCCGCGACCGCTGGGGAGTACCCCACATCTACGCCTCCACGGTCCACGATCTCTTCTTCGCCCAAGGCTACATCACCGCCAAGGACCGCCTGTTCCAGATCGATCTGTGGCGGCGCATCGGCACCGGCAAACTCGCTGAAGTCCTCGGCCCCTCCGCCATCGAGCGCGACAAGCTGGCCCGCTCCGTCGCCTTTCACGGCGATTGGAACGCCGAGTGGTCCGCCTACGGCCCCGACGCCCGCCTCATCGTCACCGCCTTCACCGACGGCATCAACGCGTACATTCGCGCGCTCTCGGGCAAGCTTCCCGCCGAGTTCGCAATCGCCGGCTACGCCCCCGGCCTCTGGGCCCCCGAGGATTGCCTCAGCCGCGTCGCCGGCCTCACCATGACCGGCAACCTCTCGCGCGAAGTCGCCCACGCCCAGGACATCCAGCGACTCGGCCTGGAGCGCGCCCTCAAGTTCATCCGCCTGGAGCCCGCAGTCCCGCTCGAGGTTCCCCCAGGCCTCGACCTTTCCGCGATCACCACCGACATCCTCGCCACCTACCGCCAGACCGTGGGACCCGTGCGCCTGTCGACCGAGCAGGGCAGCAACAACTGGGTGGTGGACGGAACCATGACCGCCACCGGACATCCCATCCTCGCCAACGATCCGCACCGCCCCGTGCAATTGCCGTCCCTGCGCAAGACCGTGCACCTGGTCGGGCCCGGGTGGAACGCCATCGGATCGGGCGAGCCCGGACTGCCCGGCATCGCTCTCGGCCACAACGAGAGCGTCGCTTTCGGATTCACCATCGTGGGCATCGATCAGCAGGACCTCTACGTCGAAACCGTCAATCCCGATCGCTCCGACGAATACCGCTACCGCGGCGCGTGGAAGAAGTTCGAGACCGACCAGCAGAAACTGGCCGTGAAGGGCCGCGGCGTCGAGACCGTCACGCTGCGCTACACCGTCCACGGACCCGTGATCCACGAAGACACCGCGCACCATCGGGCCTTCGTGCTGCGTTGGGTGGGCAGCGAGCCGGGCACCGCCGGGTACCTCGCGGGCATCCACCTGGCGCGCGCCAAGGACTGGAAAGACTTCCGCGCCGCCATGTCCTACTACCGCGTCCCCAGCGAAAACCTGGTCTACGCCGATACCGCCGGCAACATCGGTTGGCAGGTGGGCGGCCTCACCCCCATCCGCGAGGGCTGGTCCGGCCTGCTGCCGGTGCCCGGCGAAGATGGCCGCTACGAATGGAAGGGCTATCGCAAATCCGATGAGCTGCCGTTCGAATTCAACCCGCCGCGCCACTACGTCGCGACCTCCAATAACAACATCCTGCCACCGGGATACACCATCCCGCTGGGATACGACGGCTGGGCCCTGCCGTTCCGCGTGGGCCGCGTCCGGCAAATGCTGGATGCCGGCAAGAAGCTCGGCATCGACGACATGGAGCGCATGCAGCAGGACGTCACCTCGCTCCCCGCGCGCCGCTTCCAGCAGGTCTTGAAGAACTGGCATCCCGCGCCCGGCAGCCAAGCCGCGCAAATCGTGGAGGAGATCCTGAACTGGGACGCGGCCCTGCGCACAGACTCGCGCCCTGCCCTCATCTACGAAGTCTGGATGTCGAAACTCCCCGCCGCGGTGTTTGCCGAGTCCGCATCCCGGTCCGATCTCGAGTCGCTGCTGCATACTCTCGAGACGGAGCCGCACGAAGCGGCGCTCCAGAAATCGCTGGACGCAGCGCTGCAGGACATCGAGCGGCAGTTCGGCGCCGACCGCTCCGCCTGGCAATGGGGCAAGCTGCACCAAATTACCTTCGCCCACCCATTAGGCAAGCGGGAGTACCAACTCGGACCGGTTCCCCGCCCCGGCGACGGCAACACGGTCAATGCCACCAGCGGCGCGAATTTCCGCCAGACCAGCGGCGCCTCGTGGCGCGAGATTCTGGATGTCGGCGATTGGGACCGCTCGGTGATGACCAACGTCCCCGGCGAATCCGGGGACCCCGCCAGCAAGCACTACAGCGACCTCCTGCAAGATTGGGCAGCCGGCCGCTATCACCCCCTGCCCTTCACCCGCAAAGCCGTCGAGGCCGCCATGGAAGAGCGCACCGTCCTGCTGCCGTAGGTCTGTCTCCAACCTGACCACACCCTTCGACCGGCGGTCTGGTGGGGCGGACCCCCTGGTCCGCGCGGGACGCCCTCGTCCCGCTGCCGCGAGCCCCTACGGATGCAGACTCAACTTCTGCACCCGCCAGTTCGTGATCTCCCCTACATAAATCTGATTCGCATTGCGGCAGTCGNNTCTCATTCACCGTCCCGAACTCCTTCATGAGCTTCCCCGCCATCCCGAACTTCCCCAGAATCTTCCCATCCAATTCCATCTTGTAGATCTCGCCGTTATCCAGCGTAGTGGTGTCGTTGGAGTTCGAGCTGTACAAATACTGGTGCGCGCCCGGCGAAATGCAAATAGCCCACGGAGCCCCCACGTTCGCGATCTGCGTCTTGAACGTGCCGTCGTTGTCGAACACCTGAATGCGCTTGTTCCCCCGATCCGCCACGTAAATGTTGCCTCCAGCGTCGGCCGCGATCGAAAGCGGCATGTCGAACTGCCCCGGCTCGCTCCCGCGCGATCCCCACGACTTGATGAACTTCCCTTCGCCGTCGAACTTCGCGATTCGTGCGTTCCCATAGCCGTCCGACACGAAGATGTTTCCCGCCGCATCCCACGTCACATCCGTCGGACGATTGAAATTGTCCCCGGGAATACCCGCCCCCGGCGCTCCCCGGCCCCCGCCACCGCCGCCACGCCCGGCGCCCGCCGCCGCGCCGCGCCCGCCGCCCGCAGGAGG
>OMOG01000351.1 GCA_900290305.1 Candidatus Sulfopaludibacter sp. SbA4 | reverse complement strand
GTCCTCGAAGGTCCAGCCGAAAACGTCGTGGTAGAAACGCTTGGTCGCGGCAATGTCGGTCGCCGGAAACTCGATGTAGTCAATGCGTCGGTCGTTGGCTTGATTGCTCATACCCGGCATCCTACGCCAAAGACCCGACACCCCGATTGGAAAAAACGGTCAGGCTGGAAAAAACGGTCACCCGCCCGCGGCCGCCGGCGTGCGCCCCGACAGTTCGCGGAACTCGTTGATGAAGTGCGCCTGGTCGTAGTAGCCGCAATCGAGCGCCATGTGGGCGAATGCGCAGGGATGCATGTGAACCTGCGCGAGGGCATGGCGGAACCGCAGCACGCGCGCCAGGAACTTGGGCGCGAGGCCGGTCTGCGCCAGGCAGATCCGCCGGAACTGCCGCGCACTCAAGCCGCATTGGTCCGCCACCTCGTCGATGGAAACGCACCCGTGCCGCTCCATCATCCAGGCCACTGCGCGCTGAAACGGCCCGGCATCCTCGACGGCGGGAAGAGTCTGCTCCAGCACCCCGATCCACTGCTCCAGGTGGCACAGGCATTCCTGCCTGTGGGTNNGTGGCACAGGCATTCCTGCCTGTGGGTCGCCTCCGCCAACCGGTCGCGCAGATCGCGGGCGCGCCCGCCCCACAATTGTTCGAGTGGCAGGATCTCGTCCGTGATGCGGTCGCCCGGAAGCCCGAGCTGGGCGGTCCACATCCCGGGATGGAAGCGCACGCCGACAATCAGACGGCCGTCGCACTGCGGAAAGTCCCGGTAGCGCGTCATGGGCCCGACCGCTTCGATCACCGCGGTATCGCCATCGCGAGTGAACAGAATGTCGGCGCAGCCATCCGGCAGAACACGGTGCAGAGGCTCCGGGCCAAGCTGCTCCATGGTCCAGAAGCACTCGATCGTACGGGCCAGCCTGGGCGAAGGCGCGATCTCGCGGTACTCGGACATGTCTTTCTATCTTATCCGCTTTGTAACGTCCTGTTAAAGATGCCTCGGTATCCTGACTGTTCATCACACCGGAGGAGATCATGCACAAACGTCTGAGAATCGCCGTGTTACTGCTGGCAGTGCCGATGCTGCTGCCGGCGCAATCCACTTTCGGCACGCTGCTGGGGACCGTCACCGATGAGACGGGCGCGGTAGTTCCGGCTGCCAGGATCACCATCACCAACCAGGGGGAGAACGTCTCGCACGCCGTGGCCGCGGATGCGCAGGGAAACTTCGAGTTGCTGAACCTGAAGGCCGGCACGTATTCGGTGATGGCGGAGGCCGCGGGCTTCAAGAGTTTCAAAAGCTCCGACCTCGAACTGGCGGCCCGCCAGACGCTGCGCGTCAACATCAAACTGCAGGTGGGCGCGGTGACGGAAACGATTTCGGTGGAAGGCAACGCACCCGTGATCGCGACGGACACCGCGGCCATCTCGGCGTCCTTCCATTCGCAGGAGGTGCTGCAGCTCCCCGCCAACTTCCGCGGCGCGGGCAGCACCAGCCCCTACGCGTTGCTGGCTTACCAGGCCGGCGTGCAGAGCGATAACGGCAACAACTTCTCCTTGCAGGGCGGGCTGCCGGCGCAAGCCGAGGTCTCGCTCGACGGCATTTCGACCGTCAGCACCGCCTCCAACGGGCCGCTCTCGCAACTGTTTCCCTCGGTGGAAGGCATCGCCGAAATGAAGGTGCAGGGCGTGGGCAACAACGCGGAGTTTGCCCAGGTGGGCGATATCACCACCACGTCGCGCGGCGGCTCCAACGATTTCCACGGCAGCGCCTTCGAGTACCTGCAGAATCGCGCCTTCGACGCCACGGCCTTCGGCGGCGCCACCAAGGCGCAGAAGACCGCCAACGATTTCGGCGGCAGTCTGGGTGGGCGCGTCATCCGCAACAGGCTGTTTTTCTTCGGCACCTTCGAGGACATGCAGTACCGCACCGGCGCCAACCTGCAAGCCACCGTGCCCACAACGGCCATGCGGTCGGGCGACTTCAGCCATGAGAACGTCACGCTGAAGGATCCGTTCAACGGCGCGCCGTTCCCCAACAACCAGATCCCCAGTTCTCTGATCAGCCCCGTGTCGGCCAAGGTGCTGGGCTTCTACCAGCTTCCGAATTTCGGCTCCACTACTACGGAGCAGTCCGCCAATTACCGGTCCGCCGCGCCCAGCCCCATCACCTCGTGGCAGACCGACGCGCGCATCGACGAGATCCTGACCAGCAAGCAATCGATCTTCGGGCGCCTGAGTTGGAAGGACCAGAACACCACCTCGCCCACCTCCTTCCTTTTGCCGCCGAGCACTTCGTACAACAACAGCCGCACCATGGTGGTCTCGCACAGTTACACCATTACGCCCGTGCTGCTGAACGAGGGCCGGTTCGGCTTCGCCATCAGCAACAGCGCCACCGCGTATGGGTTCGACGGAAAGGCCATCAACCAGACCCTGGGCCTGGTGGATCAGCCGCCGCTCACATTCAACGGGCTGCCTTCCTTCAGTTTTGGAGGAGCCACGTCGAATTTCGGATACGGCAAACCGGGCTTCACCTTCTCGCACAGCTATCAGTGGAACGACAACCTCACCTGGATCAAGGGGCGCCACTCGTTCAAGTTCGGCGCCGACGTGCGCCGCCTGCGCGCCGAGACCGCGCTGAGTTTCACGGGCAGCGACAACTACGGCAACTTCTCGTTCGACGGGCGCTATTCGGGGTCCGACGTTGCCGATTTTCTGCTGGGCGTTCCGTATTTTTCGACGTACGCCTCGGTCAAGCAGGACAATGACGGCATTGCCTGGCACTACGGCGTGTTCGCGCAGGACAGCTTCAAGGTGAATGCCAAGCTGACGCTGGAATACGGCATCCGCTGGGAATACCATCCGCCGTTCACGGACACCGGGTCGGACATCACCAACTTCGATCGCTCGGTGCCGCTGACCGGCCGCGTGATCATTCCCAACACGCAGCAGGCCCTCAATATCACCGCGCCCGGCTTCCTGCAGTCCATCAACGCCTGCCCGGGGCCTGCCTTCGACGGCATTCCGTGCACCCCGTTCCTGACGGCCAACCAGGCCGGCTACCCCAACACCCTGCGGTTCTCGCAGAAGAAGGATTTCAATCCGCGGCTGGGCTTCGCTTACCGTCCGTTTGACGACACGCGCACGGTGATCCGCGGCGGCGCCGGCCGCTACACCATGACGATCCTGGGCGACGTGTTCTATTCGCTGACGGGCGTCAGCAGCTCCGACGTGCGCCAGTTCTCGAACAACATCGTCAATGGCGTGCCGCTGTTCCAGTTTCCGCAGATCTCGACCAACGGGTCCGGAGTCGCCACCACGCCGTACGGGCAGGCCTACTTCGGCACGGCCAACGATCCGAACTTCAAGGATCCGTACGCGTACCAGTGGAACATGAGCGTGGAGCGCGACCTGGGATGGGGCACCGGCGTGCGCGTCTCTTACATCGGAATGCGTTCCGTGCAGTTGCCCTGGGCGCCCGATCTGAACCAGCCGCAGCCTTCCACCACGCCGTACGCGAGCCGGCCGCTCACCGACCGGCCGTTCCCCTA
>OMOG01000029.1 GCA_900290305.1 Candidatus Sulfopaludibacter sp. SbA4 | reverse complement strand
CCAGCCGTTTCGGCAGGAAGCGGCTCGCTATGGTGCGCGCTTCCGAGCGGTCGCCCGCGGCCCGGCGTTCGCCTAAGAGGCCGGCGAAGTCGATGCCCGGCAGCAGGTCGATCTCCAGCGTCTGGCCGGGCTGCCAGTACGAGGAGGCCTGCAGGATCGCCGGGCCGCTGAGGCCGTGGTGCGTGAACAGCATCTTCTCGCGGAATCGTCGCGGGCCGGCGGACGCCGCCACTTCCGCCGACACCCCCGCCAGCCCGCCGAATTGTGCCTGCTCCTGGCGGCCGAAAGTGACCGGCACCAATGCCGGACGGCATTCCATCACGCGCAGGCCGAGCTGGCGGGCGATCGTATACCCCAAGGGCGTCGCCCCCATCTTGGGAATCGAGAGGCCGCCGGTGGCGATGACCAGGGACGCGGCCAGGAAATCGCCGTTCGCCGTTTCCACCGCAAATCGAGCCCCGGCCGACACCTTTCGGACCGGGCACCCGGTCTCGATCCGCACTCCCGCCGCGGAGCATTCGGATTCCAGCATCCCGGTGATGTCGCTCGCCGAGCGGTCGCAGAACAACTGGCCCAGCGTCTTCTCGTGGTACGCAATGTGGTAGCGCTCGACCATCCGCACAAAATCCCCGGGCCGGTATCTCGCCAAGGCCGACTTGGCGAAGTGCGGATTGGCCGAGTGGAAATTCTCCGGCCGGGTGTGGAGGTTGGTGAAGTTGCAGCGCCCGCCGCCCGAGATCAGGATCTTCCGCCCGATCTGCGCATTGTGCTCCACCACCACCACCCGCCGGCCGCGCTTCCCGGCTTCGATGGCGCACATCAGGCCGGCGGCCCCGGCGCCGATGACGGCCACATCCACGGCAGATGACGGCATCCTTTTCATTCTGGCAGCAGGCTGGTATGCTGTCCATGGAGTAGCACAGGCAACCTGTCCGGGCGAAGCCGGATTCCTGCCTGTGTCTTTTTGGAGTAGCACAGGCATTCCTGCCTGTGTTTTTGGAGTAGCACAGGCATTCCTGCCTGTGTTTTTGGTGAAAGCAGGTCCCCCCATGAGCAGGAAAGTGCTCCTCGTCACGGGTGATGCCGGAGATAGCTACGAGGTGCTCTACGCCTACCACCGGTTCCTCGAGGCGCGTTGGGAGCCGGTAGTGGCCGCGCCTGTCCGCCGCCGGCTGCACCTGGTTCTGCACGATACTGAGCCAGGCTGGGAAACCTACGTCGAGCGGCCGGGCCACTCCCTGGAGGCGGATGTGGCCATCACCGCCGTGGCCGCGCGAGACTTCGCAGCTATCGTGATTCTGGGCGGCCGCGCGCCCGAGTACCTCCGCAATGACGCCAGCCTGCTCTCCCTGGTGCGCGAATTCGCCGACCACGACAAGTGCATCTGCGCCATCGGCCATGGCATTCAGGTGCTGGCGGCGGCCGGCACGGTCAAGGGTCGCACCGTCACCTGCCACGCGCACGTGCGCATCGAGGTGGAGCGCTCCGGAGGGGTGTACAGTCCCAAGCCGGCGGTGCGCGACGGCAAGCTGGTGACGGCGCAGTCGTGGAACGCGCACCCGGAATTCTACCGCGAAATCTTTGCGTGCCTGGGGTAGTACGTTGACCGCGAGGTTCGGTGCTGCCGCCCAGAGCGCGGTATTCTCAGCGCTGCTCCGCTCCCTCCGTTACCTCAGGTTTTGACTTTCTCTTGGTTTTTCTCCGCGCCTGCCTCCGCGCCTCCGCGTCAAGAACACGGTTTCCTTTGGTTCCGGCTTCGCCGGTTTAGCGAGCGGGTCCCGGCGCTACTGGCAGCAGATCTGGCTGGATATCAGCGTCGCCGGGCTCATGGGCCGCGACGTGGCGAAGTAGTTCTTCTCGCCCAGTCTCCGGTAGATATCGCCCGCGATACCCGCCGCCACGGGGCCGATGGCCGGGCGCCCTCCGGTCAGCAGGACCACCACCACCAGCTTGTGATCCCCCACGTCGTTGAACGACCCGAACCAGCCCAGGTGCGTATGGTTTTCGCTGCATGTGCCGGTCTTCCCGGCGATGGGCCCGTCTTCCCGCGCACGGTGCGCCGTGCCGAACTCCACCGCGCCGCGCATTCCGGGCTTGATCACCGGGATCAGCTCCCCAATCTCCAGGCGGCGTTTTACCCGGGGAATGAACTGCTGGACCTCCGGCTGGTTTCGGGGGTATTGCAGATAGTACAGCGTGCCCCCGTTGGCGACGGCGCTCATGAGCGCGGCCAACTGCAGCGGCGTCTGCTGAATCTCTTCGCCGAAACTGGTGAGCATCCCCACCCCGCCGTTCCTGGGAGGCGCGGACGGGTACCGGCCGGGCTGCTCGCCCGGAATATTCAAGCCGGCCTTTTCTCCGTACCCGAACAGGTGAGCGTAGTAACTAACCCGTTCGTAGCCCAGCTTCTCGCCCAGCGTGGCGAAATAGAAATTGTTGGAATGCGCCAGCGCGTACGTCAGGTCCATGCGCATGGCGCCCAGCCGCAGCTTGGTGGCCGGATCGATGGCCTTCTCGCTGAGCCCCGCGAGTGCCACCGACACCTTGATGGTCGAGCAGGGCTGGAAACCGGAGCCCAGCGCGATCCTCTGGTTGACCATCGTGAGCACCCGCCCGTTGGCCGGGTCCACCACCACCACCGAGCCGTTATAGTCTCCCAGCGACTCTACCGCCGCGCGCCGTATCTCCAGGTCTTCGCCATCCACATTGTCACCGAGGGTGGAATCGGCATAAGTCGGCTCCGTCCAGGGGCCGCCGGCAATAATGGGAGCGGCGGCCTGGCGCGATACCTGCACCGCGGCCCGCCGGATGGGGACTGGGCTGCGAGCCGCCTGGCCGGTCGTCACCAGGGCGGTATGCACAACGGCCGGTTGCACGGCAGTGTGGCGATGTTTGCGTTTGGTCGCGGTGGCGGCGAAAGAGAGGTTGGAGAAAAGAAGAAGCACCAACGCCAAGCCAATATTCCGGGACACTGGGGATAGGGGTAACCTGTTCATAAGTGGTCGCGACACACCAGTACGGTGTAAATCGGGGGGAAATGTTCCAGAGCAAGGACCGACTTGTCCGGTCGGAGTAACCAGACTATTTGACATTTGAACACTCCGCCTCGGGTTCGTCAACTGATTTCTTTTGTATTGTAACATGCAGGTGTGTTTTACCACATGAAATTTTCTACATAAGTCATGCACGCCCCGTTGAAGATTCTGGAAGATGAGATCGTGAACTGCCGCCTGTGTCCCCGCCTCCGGGAGCACTGCGCCCAAGTCGCCGCCGTGAAGCGGCGAGCCTACCGCGACCAGGAATACTGGGGCCGGCCCGTGCCGGCCTTCGGCGACCCCCAGGCCCGCATCCTGGTCCTTGGACTGGCGCCCGGAGCGCACGGCTCCAACCGTACCGGCCGCATGTTCACCGGCGACCGCTCGGGCGATGTGCTCTACCGTGTCCTGCACCAGGCCGGTTTGGCATCCCAGCCGGTCAGCAGTTCCCGGCACGACGGCCTGACGCTCCACGATGTCTTCATCACCGCCGCCGCCCGCTGCGCGCCTCCCGGCAACAAACCTACGCCGCAGGAAATCCGCAACTGCCGTCCCTTCCTGGAGCGCGAGCTGGATCTGCTGCCCAACGTGAAGGTGGTGGTCGCCCTGGGAAAGATCGCCTTCGATGCCTATCTGGACCTGCTGAAGTCGCGCGGCGCCATCCGCAGCCGCGCGCCGTTTGTCTTCGGACACGACCGGGAATTCGTCACCGCTCCGGGGTTGCCCATCCTGATCAGCTCCTATCACCCCAGCCAGCAGAACACGTCCACCGGCAAGCTGACGGAGAAGATGCTGCGGGACGTCTTCCGCCGCGCGCGCCGTTTGGCGGAGCGGTAGGTGGCAGGCTTCAGCCCACGGCCGCAGGGTAGTAGACTCCAGCCGAGCCGAAACCCGAGGCTTCGTCCAACTCCGTAAAGCCCAGGGTGTCGCCAGCCGCGGCAGCCGGCTTACGCACCGCGATCCGTATCCGGAACTCGGCGGGCTTCCGCTCGCGCTGGCAGGGATTATGCGCCGCCCAATCCGCCGTGCCAACCTCGCAAGCCAGCGATACGAGGTCGACTCCCGACCGGCCGAGGATCGCCGCGGCTTCCTTCTCCGCACGCAGCAGCATCCTGCGAAATCGTCCTGCGCGAGGAGATCCGTCTGCGCCTCTGGCCCAACAACACCGTCGTCGAGTTCGATCACGGCATCAACCCCGCCATCCAGAAACTCCGCGACGCCTTGGGAGAACCCGCGGACCAGCCGCGCTACGTAGAGACTGTGGCGTGGCGGGGCTACCGGTTCCTGGGTGTAGTCGAAAGGGCCGGCGAGCCGCCGGCTGCGGCCCAGCCAGCGGTGCCACCGGCGCCCGTGGACCCCGGCGATCTCAGCGGCCAGAGCTAACCGTTTTCGATATAGGCCGTCTATATCGAGCATGACCGATCAGCCGACTGAGCTTCTTCAGGGCACTCTCGACATGCTGATTTTGAATACCTTGGCGTTGGCGCCGCTCCACGGCGTGGGGATTGCGCGGCGAATCGAGCAGGTGACCCGAGGCACATTTCTGGTGAAAGCCGGATCGCTGTTTCCGGCCTTGCATCGCATGGAGGAGGCGGGCTGGGTTTCCTCCGCCTGGAGCGAAACCGACACCGGACGGCGCGCCAGGTTTTACCGGCTCTCGCCGGCAGGCCGCCGCCAACTCGAGAAAGAGACCGCGCGTTGGGGACGGGCTTCGCTGGCCGTCAACCGGGCGCTCGGAGCGGAAAGCTGATGAACCTGTTTCCAAAGATCCAAAGTCTGTTCCGGAATCTGCTTCGGCGCGAACGCGTCGAAAGCGAGCTCGACCTCGAAGTCCGCAGCTACGCCGAGTTGCTGGAGGAAGAAAATATGTCGAAAGGTATGAGTCCCGAAGAAGCTCGCCGCGCGGCCCGGATCGAGATGGGCGGCCCGGAGCAGGTCAAAGAGCAAGTCCGCGGGACGCGCGCCGGCGCGTGGATCGAAACGGTTTGGCGGGATTTGCGATCGGGTGCGCGGATGCTGCGCAAGAATCCTGGCTTCGCCACGACGGCGATTCTGACGCTCGCCCTCGGAATTGGCGCAAATACAGCCGTCTTTAGCGTGGTGCGCGCCGTTCTTTTGAGTTCGCTGCCGTATCGGCAACCGGAGCGCCTGGTAAACATCTGGGGTCAGCTCACCGCGGAAGGAATCCCAAAGAATTCCTTCTCCGAGCCGGAATTTTTCGATCTGGCCGACGCGAATCATTCCTTCGAACTCGTGGCGGCCTATTATTCCAACAGCAGCGCCAATCTCGGCAGTGACGAAGCGGAGCCGCAGCGCGTCACGCGCGGTCTTGCCACCTGGGCACTGTTTCCCTTGCTGGGAGTTCAGCCGATTTTAGGCCACACGTTTTCGTCCGGCGAGGACCAGCCGGGACACGACCACGTCGCCGTCATCAGTTATGGTCTGTGGCGATCCTTCTTTGCCGGCGATCCGAACGTGGTGGGCAGGACCATGCGGATGAATAACCGGCCGTACACCGTGACCGGAGTACTGCCGGAGGGGTTCGACTTCGCAGGCAACAACCAGGTGTGGATCCCGCTGGCGCCCGAGCGGAATCCGAACAATCGCGGCAACCATTCTTTGAATGTGATCGGACGGCTCAAGTCGGGCGTCACGGTGGCGCAGGCGTCCGCGGATATGACGCGCTTCGCGCAGCAGTTGGCGCGAGAATATCCGGCTTATTACGGGAAAAGCTCGGGATGGGGTGTATTTGTGGTTCCGCTGCGCGAGGAACTGGTGTCGCAGATCCGTCCCGCACTGCTGATTCTCATGGCCGCGACGGGAATCGTGCTGCTGATCGCGTGTGCCAACATTGCCAATTTGCTGCTCGCGCGTGGTTCGGCGCGCGAGAAGGAAATGGCAGTTCGCGCATCCCTGGGAGCGGGACAGGGACGCTTGATCCGGCAGCTTCTCACGGAGAGCCTGCTGCTTTCCCTCACCGGATGCGCCGTAGGACTTGCGTTCGGAGAGGCTGGGATGATGGCGATTCGCCGCTTGCACGCCGAGATCCTGCCTCGCGTGGGGAAAGTGGAACTGGATTCCACGGTGCTGTGGTTCGCGCTGGCGGCCGCGGTGTTTACCGGCCTGCTGTTCGGGCTCGCGCCGGCCATCCACTTCTGCCGGCCGCGGCTGCATGAGGCGATGAAACAGGCGGGGCGCGAGGGCAGCGGCGGCCGGCGTGGACAGCGAATTCGAAACCTGTTGGTTGTTTCCGAGATCGCCTTTTCGTTATTGCTGGTCGTTGGCGCCGGTTTGACGATCCGGAGTTTTTACCGGCTTCTTCGTGTGGATCCGGGCTTCCGCACGGATCGTATCCTGACACTGCGCATGACTCTGCCGTCCGTCACATATCCCACCGGGCCGGCCGTCCCGCAGTTCTTCCACCAGCTTCTGAGTCGGATTCGAACGATGCCAGGCGTCGAAAGCGCAGGCGCAATCTCGCAGTTGCCAATGGGCGGAATCCGGTCGTCCGGTTCGGTTTTCGTCGAGAATTCGAGCGAGCCGGTGCTCCAGCGAACACCGCTGCTTCCGTACGCGTATATCGAAACCGATCAGATCTTCGCGACGCCGGGTTATTTCGAGACGATGAAGACGCCGTTGGTGTCCGGGCGCAGTTTCACCGATCGAGACACGGCGACTGCGCTGCGGGTCGTTCTGGTCGATACGAAGTTCGCCGCCAGCGTGTGGCCCGCCCGGAATCCATTGCAACAGCGCGTTTGCATCAACTTCACGGGAGATCCCAAGGCGCCCCAACCGCAATGGGCGACGGTGGTCGGCGTGGTCGGACACGTCCACAACGAGAGCCTCGAGGTGGAAGGACGCGGACAGGCATATTTTCCCCAAACGCAAGACCCGTTCGGCGACTCGCGGGGAATGTTCGTCGCCATCCGCACGGCCTACGATCCGGCAACTCTGGCCAATTCGGTGCGCGCCCAGGTACTCTCTATGGATCGGAGCGAACCCGTCTATGCAGTGCACACCATGGATGAAGTGGTGGCGGCGTCGGTGGAACAGCCAAGGTTGAGCCTGGATCTGCTGGGGTTGTTTGCGGGACTCGCGTTCGCGCTCGCGGCGATTGGTGTTTATGGTGTGATCGCGTTCACAGTGAGCCAGCGAAAACACGAACTCGGAATCCGCATGGCGCTCGGAGCGCAGGCCGGGGCTATCCGGCGAATGATGATCGGGCAGGGTGCCCGGCTGGCGGCTGCCGGTGTGGCTGTGGGGCTTGCGGGTGCGTGGTACCTGGCGCGGTATATGGCTCCTCTGTTGTACGGCGTGGAGACACGCGATCCGGTCACGTTTCTGGTCGTACCGGTTCTACTGATCGCAGTGACGCTGGTTGCCAGTTGGATTCCCGCGGCGCGAGCAACTCGCATCAATCCCATCGAAACCTTGCGGCATCAATGAGAATCGGAAGCTTCATCTTGCTGGCGGTCTGTTGCGCCGGCTGCGCGCTTCACGAATCCGCGCAATCGCAAACCCGAATTACTCGCGAAGAATCAATCCGTTTTGCGAGCGGCGGCCTGATTCTCGCGGGGACTCTCATCCTTCCCAACGGACCTCGGCCTTACCCGGCGGTATTTCTGTTTCACGGTTCGGGCCGCCAGGGGCGGGATCTTTCGACAGCGCGTTGGTTTGCAGAACAGGGATTCGCGGCCTTGACCTACGACAAGCGCGGCGTGGGCGGGTCGATGGGCGACTTTCGAGCCGGACCGTTCATGGACCTTTGCGACGATGGGTTGGCGGCCGTCGCGTATTTGAAATCCAGGAAGGAAATCGATCCGCGGCAGATCGGGGTTTGGGGATTGAGTCAGGGAGGCTGGCTCGGCCCCCTGGCGGCTTCCCGCTCGACCGATATCTCCTTCGTGATTGCGGTGTCGGGGCCGGGCGTCTCTCCCGGCGAACAGATGTTGGTGTACTACGCGAATGAGCTGCGCGATCGAGGAATGCCGGAAGCGGATGTCCGCGAAGCCGACGCGCTGCGGCGCGACGTCTGGACCTATCTGTTCACCGGCAAGGGATACGAGAAAGCCAGCCGGGAGTTGGCTGAGGCTCGCGCCAAACGATGGTTCGATGCAGTCAATTCGCAGGTGGACCGATTATTCGAGCCGCTTCAGAAACCGTCCGATCTCGACCAACCGGGCAGCGCCATCCTGCGCTTCAGACGGGAGATGACCTATGATCCGGTGCCCGCGCTGCGGGCTTTGCGCGTGCCGGCGCTGTTCTTGTTCGGCGCCAGCGATCGCCTGATTCCGGTGGAAAAGAGCGTCGAGGAGATTCGAGACGTTCTGACTCAAATCCACGCGGATTTCACGATTCAGGTGTTCGATCAGGACGATCACGGCATGCACGACGCCACCGGCGCGGTGGACCCCCGATATCTGGACACCATGCGAAACTGGCTGGTCGCCCGGGTGCGGAAGTCTCGCTGAAAGGCCGGCCTCAGCGCCGGAACTGGCCGCTATTCAGAGCTGCCTGGCCGCGTCCGAAGGACCATGAGCTACTCGTAGCGCAACGCCCGGATCGGGTCGATTAGCGAGGCACGGCGCGCCGGGACGTAGCAGGCCGCCATAGTAATCAGCCAGCATGCGCGCGACGCCGAAGCTGATCACACTACCCACGGCGATTCCAGCCGTGACCAGGGCGAGACCTTTCCGGAGTACCATTTTCACGACGTCGCCTTTCGTCGCGCCGATGGCCATGCGAATCCCAATCTCCTGCGTCCGCCTGCTCACGGAATAGGCGATCGTAGAGTCCGATCAGAGCCAGCGTCAATCCCAGCAAGCCCATGCCATCCGCACCGGATCGAGGGCGAAGAGATCTCCGCGCTACGGGATCGGAATCCGGTACAGGTTGCGATGCACCGTCGCTCGCACAAAAGCATAGGTGGAAGGATCTGTACCGGTATGATCAGTCCGCCCAGGCTTCTCTCCCGTCTGAGGTCCAACCGTTCCATCGACGCTGTACCGGAAGGCAAAAACAGTTTGGCTCCTGGAATTGCCTGAAGATCCGCTTCCGATTGGATGCCGGCGGCTGGCAAAGTGGGAAGCGCCCGGCCGGCGGAAAGCGGCACGCGATAAGTATTGCTGCCGCTCACCAGGTAAACGAATTCTTCATCCGGCGGCCAATTCATCGAGCAGGCGCCGCATATGCGCCGTGGCGTCCCGCCCGCCATCGGCCATGCCATCAAGGCGCCGGTCGCCGGGGAATCCTGCACCGCGGAATCCCGCACCGGCGAACCAACGTCGCGGACTGGAGCCCAAACCAGCGCCCATTGGCCATCCGGCGAGAGTCGAATCAGTTCGAGAACCGGGTCCGCGTTGACCTTCTGCCATGCGGATCCGTCCGGCTTGGAACGAACCAGATAATTCAGATTGCCCTCCACGGCCACGAACACCAGGCCGCCATCGGCGGTGAAACGAGGCTGCACCAGGTCCACGCCCGGTAGCTCGCGCGGTGCGGTGCGTTGGTCCAGCGGCGCAATCCACAATCGCGAGTGCCCGCTCGGATCGGGAGCCGCGAACACGGCGCGCTGATCGTCCGCGGACACGTCGTATGCCGTCATGCGGATTCCCGGAATAAGCTGCAGTTGGCGCCCGCTGGCCAAATCCACCTCCCACAACTCGCCGCTGGCAAAAGTGGAAACCGTCTTGCCGGACAGGCAGTAGAGCTTCGTCCCATCGCGGGAAAAGGTGGGCCGCAGAGCCGATCCTTCGGAAGTAATCTGTCTTTCCCCATCCGGACCGCGGAGCCAGATGGAACTCTGTATCAGACCCACCGACGATACCAGGGAGCGGCCATCGGGGGCCATGGCGATGCCTTCCTGCTCGGTGGGACCAAAGGTCAACTGCTCGGCTTCGCCGCCCTTGATGCGCTGCCGCCAAATGTGATACCCGCTGTCGCCGACGTTCGAGTTCAGGTGCATCCATTGCCCGTCGGGCGACCATGCGGCATGCGTGCAGGAGCCTTTCGCCGGTCCAACGATTCCACAAAAGAAGGAGCCAAACCAATGTCCGCATTTCGAAACATATTGACGATTAGCGCAGGGGTGTTCACCATAGCCGCAATTGGCCTGGTGACGAGCCGCCATTCCAACGCGGCAGATCATGGGAAGGAGGTCACGATCGGGGCGCCGCTGCCGCTGCCGGTCGTGGTCGCCAATCCGTTGTCGTCGCCCGTGCTCACCGCAGCCATCGATAATCCCGCTTTGCAGCCCTTTCAATTCTTCGCGGCGGGCGCTCCATTGAACTTCAACTTTCAAGTCCCCACCGGAAAAACTCTGGTGATCGAGCAGGTGAGCTTCTTGTGTACGCAGTCGAACATGACCGATTTTCGTCTGTTCACAACCTCCAATGGGACGTTCGGATCGTACTACTTTGCGTCGTTGATAATCGCTCCCGCAGGCGTCATTACCGAAGTGCTCGCCGATCAGATGACCCATATCTATGCAGATGGGGGGAGCACCGTCACCGTCACAGGTGGAGGCGCCGTCGGAACCGGCCCGCATACCTGCAACGCTACCGTAGGCGGCCACCTGGTGAGCGCGCCTTAGGAGCGTTTGACCGCGTTTCCATGGTGGTTGCGATGGAAGAACACAAGTTGTTCCCATCGTTGAGGAACTGGCTTAAAGCCCAATAGAACTTCAGTGAAAGGAAAAACCAATGAAGAAACTCCAGATCAAGATCGTTGTAGCGTCGGTATTTGTGGCGCTCGCGCTGGTGGGCACCTTGATGAACTCGCGGCAGGCAATTGCGCAGGGGCCGCTCGATGGCGTGCCGGTTCGCATTGTGCAACCTGTGCCGGTGCCGGTCACTGGCACCGTCGGGGTTACCGGCTCGACAACTGTTTCGGGGACAGTCGCAGCCACGCAAAGCGGCGCTTGGAACGTAGCGATCAACGGCATCCCGACGGTAAACCTCGCCCCGGGGGCGAACGTGGGCGTCACCGGGAACACGGAGGCGAACCCGTTGTGGATTCGCGCATCGGACAACCCGGCGAGGAGCCCGTTTACGCTCTTTGGACAGGTTGGAACGCTTGGCTCGGTCCAATTCGCCGGTACGATATTCCCGATGGGGGCGCCGCCCAGCGGGCAGCGCTACGTCATAGAACACTACAACGTGACTTGTTATGTGGCCGCCGGTAACACTCTGACCGACGTCTTCGTCAGCTTGGCTGCCCCGGTGTCCGCAGTGACGAATGCGGCCGACGACGTCGTCCCACACTTGACTGGAAGCTCGCCGAGCCTCGGCACTTGGATCGGCGGTGGGAACGTCCGTCTCTATGCCGATCCGGGGCAAGCAATATCTATCGGGGCCTCCGCGAGTCCAGGAGGCCTGGAACAGTGTTCCGGCTCGGTATCGGGGTATGCTGTGTCGCTCCCATGATGTCACATTTCGCGGTAGGCGGGCAGACCTCCCGACTATTCGGTAACGCGCTGCCAGGTGGGGCAGGCTTCAGCCCAATGCCACTTACTTTGAGCCTCGCGGCTATTCTGCACAAATGTATTACAACACCTCCATTTCTTTTCTGCCTGGAAAGATTTTCAGGCGGCAGCAGTCACGAACTGGCGAATGGCGGCGCGCTGCGCAACGCCCGGGTTATTCCTGCTTCTGGCTCCTGAGTTCTGGCTCCTCGCCCTCCCGGTTTGGTTGCGGCTCTGCTGCTCTGTGGGGCAGCCAATTCTGGCTGCCGCCGGCTTTCAGCCGGCGTTTGCCGTGCACGAAAACTCGCCCGCAGGCCGGAGAAGCCGCCTGAAAGGCGGCTGCGGGCAAGATTGCCCGCCTACAATAAACGCAGAAATGCATAGTAAGTGGCATTGGGCTCCAGCCGGCGCTCCTCGATCACAGAGGAGACGCTCCCGGAAGGACCGTCCCCCGCTCATCGGGACGCTTGGCCGGGCCCAATCGGAAACATCTCCCGCACCAGTGCCAGCGCCTGGCCGCTGGTCGAAATGCGGCCCTCCAACTGCGCGTCCTCCACGGCCGCCAGAATCCGCGAGAATTGCGGCCCTGGCCCGTAACCCGCGGCGATCAAGTCCGCCCCCGTCAACAGGCGCTCCGGCTTGAGATGCTCTTCCGGAAACTCCTTCAGCTTGCGCTGCACAATCTCGTAATTCTCCAGGTTTCCGTTGCTCGCGAGGCAGTCCAGCCGGTGCAGCTCCAGGTGCTCGTCGAACCCGGGCAGGCGCAGGAAGCGCTTGAGCGAGCTTTGCTTCATGCGGTGAACATCCTTGAAGCGCATGTGGTTGGCCACCAGCGCTTCCACCTGTTCCATATCGTCGCGCGAGAAGCGCAGCCGATTCAGGATGCCGTGCGCCAGTCGCACGCCTTCTTCCACGTGGCCGTCGAAACGGATGCGCTCGGCCACGCGAAACGTGGGCGGCTTGCCCACGTCGTGCAGCAGGGCGCCCAGCGCCAGCGCCGGAGTGGGGCGATCGAGTTTCTCAAGCAGCAGCAGCGTGTGGGTCCACACGTCGCCTTCGGGATGATACTCCGGCGGCTGCTCCACGCCCTTCATCGCCGATACCTCAGGCAGGATGTCCGCCAGCATGCCGCTCGCGCCCAGCATCTCGAAGCCGCGGCGCGCGCCGCCTTCGGTCAGGATGCGCACCAGCTCGTCGCGCACCCGTTCCGCCGAGACCTGGAGGATCAGCGCGTGATGGCGGCGGATGGCGTCAAACGTGGCGGAATCGATCTCGAACCCCAGCCGCGCGGCGAAGCGGATGGCCCGCAACAGGCGCAGGTGGTCCTCTTCGAAGCGCGTGCCGGGATCGCCGATGGCACGGACCACCCGCCGCTCGAGGTCGGCGCGGCCGTCCACGTAGTCCAGGACGGAACCGGTGTCGGGGTCCAACAGGAGGCCGTTGATGGTGAAGTCCCGCCGCAGCACGTCGGCGCGCGGGTCGCTTTCGAAGTGCACGCCGGAGGGACGGCGGCCATCCGTGTACTCCTGGTCGCTGCGAAACGTGGCCACCTCCACCTGCGAGAAGGCGTCGCGCACCAACACCACCCCGAAGTGCGCGCCCACCCGGCCGGAGTTGGGGAACAGCGCCATGATGCGGTCGGGACGGGCGTCGGTGGAGATATCGAAATCCTTGGGCTCGGCGCCGAGGAGCAGATCGCGCACGCAGCCGCCGACCAGGTACGCCTGGTGGCCGGCGCCGCGCAGCTTCGCGATGACCGTTTTCGCCAGCGCCTCCGGCACCATGCCCCATCTTACCCTGGCGTCCTATGCTAAGATGTGTTTGCCAAATTCCACCGGGAGGGTTCGAGCCCCGTCAGCTAACTCCGTAGGCGCATTGAAAGCACTGCATGGCGATCGAAGAAATATCTCTCAAGGCCCCGTCACGCAATGACCGCGGCAACCGCCCCTTGCAGAGCCGGGCGCAGAGGGCAACCCGTCAGAAGCCGAGAAAGAACCGGTTGGCAGGCGAAAGCGCCTGCCCCACCAAGATGCAAGCCCTTCGGCACCAACGTGGGACAGACGCTTCCAAGGGAACGCTCCTCCCCCCCCAGGAGACCTTGCCGTGATACCCCCACAACGGCCCGCGGCGGTCAAAGTGGTGGTGGCCACGACCGTCATGCTGTCGTTCATTTCCTTCTGGCGGGCGGCGGCCATCGTTCTCAGCGACCTGGCTTCGTCCGCGTACTACGTGGGCGGCATTGCGGAACACGCCATCGGGAAGGCGGCGCCGTGGTTCATCCTGGCCATCATGCTCTTCTCGTATGCGGTGCGCGCCATCTATATCGAGAGCTGCTCGATGTTCGTGCGCGGCGGCGTGTACAAAGTGGTGCACGAAGCCATGGGCGGCACGCTGGCGAAGTTCTCCGTTTCGGCCCTGATGTTCGATTACGTGCTGACCGGCCCCATCAGCTCTGTCAGCGCAGGCCTCTATCTGGGCGGCCTGATCAACGAAATGGGAGAGCGCCTCCACCTCGCCGGCATGCACGTATACCCGCCGTACTTCGCGGCGGCCTTCGCCGCGGTGGTCACGGTGTACTTCTGGCGGAAGAACATCATCGGCATTCACGAATCCAGCGAAAAGGCGCTGCGCATCATGCAAATCACCACCGTGATGGTGGTGATCCTGATCGCCTGGTGCCTCACCACGATACTGAAGAACGGCTACCAGACCGTGCCGCTACCCGTGCCCGCGAATCTCCATTTCGACCCCGATGCCATGGGGTGGCTCAAGGGCACGTTCCTGCAGTCCATCACCGCGGTTGCCATTCTGGTCGGCCTCGGCCACTCCCTGCTCGCCATGAGCGGCGAGGAGAGCCTGGCCCAGGTGAATCGGGAAATCGCTCACCCCAAGCTGAAAAACCTGGAGCGCGCCGGCTTCGTGATCTTCGTTTACAGCATGCTGTTCACGTCGCTGGTCTCCTTCTTCGCGGTCATGATCATTCCCGATGCCGACCGGCAGCAGTACCTGGACAACCTCATCGGCGGGCTTTCCATGTACCTTGTCGGGCCCGTCGGAGTTCGCTTGCTCTTTCACGGGTTCGTGGTGCTGGTGGGGACCTTGATACTCGCCGGAGCCGTGAACACCGCGATCATCGGGTCCAACGGCGTCCTCAACCGCGTAGCGGAAGACGGGGTGCTGCCGGATTGGTTCCGGCACCCGCACCACAAGTACGGCACCACCTCCCGCCTCATCAACCTGATTGTCGGATTGCAAATCCTCACCATTATCATCAGCCGCGGCAACATGGAAATGCTTGGTGAAGCGTATGCCTTCGGCGTGGTGTGGAGCTTCGCCATGAAGGCGCTCTCGGTGCTGGTGCTGCGCTACAAGCAGCCGGAAGGGCGCGAATGGAAGGTGCCGCTGAATTTCCACATTGGGAAAACCGAGATTCCGTTGGGGCTCATCATGATCACGGTGGCGCTCATGGCGCTGGCCGTCATCAACGTGCTCACCAAGAAGGTCGCCACCATCTCGGGCGTGACCTTCACGATCATCTTCTTCATCGTGTTCGAGTTCTCCGATATCTACAACCGGAAACGCAAGGCGAGCCACGCGCAGGAGATGGAGAAGTTCCGTCTGGACGCGCGGGCCGACCTTTCCGCGGCCAGCGTCAGCGTGCGGCCCGGCAATGTGCTGGTGGCGGTCCGCAATCCCCACCGCTTGCAGCACCTGGAGCGCATCCTCCGCAAGACCGATCTGCGAAAGCAGGACATCGTAGTGCTTTCGGTGCGCCAAGTCACGCCCGCCTCGTCGGGCGAGCACCCGCTCGAAGCCGCGCAGATCTTCTCCGAAGACGAGACCGTGGTCTTCTCGAAAGTAGTCACGCTCGGCGAAAAGGCCGGCAAGCACGTCGAGTTGATGGTGGTGCCCGGCACGGATCCGTACGAAGCTGTGGTGCAGACGGCCGCGCGGCTGCAATCGCTCACGCCTTCCGAGCAGGGCGCGCAGGTGGGCTACTACTGGGAACAGCTTCCCGAGCCGCGGCCATCGCTCTCGCTCGAGATCGTGCTCGAAAACCAGAAGGACGCGGTCTTCTTCAACCTGGGACCGCACCCCCCGCGCCTCTGGCCCGAAGACATCGACCTGGCCCACCGCCTGTGGCTGGAGTTGAGCCACCGCGGGCCCGGCGCCAAGCTGCATCACCGCGACATCATCGGCGTGGCCTTGCGCCGCATGAACGATGAGTTGCATTCGGACCGTGCCGGCGAGGTGGTGGACGACGTACTGCGCGAAATTTCCGGCAGCAACGGCCACCCTCCGGAGCCTCGGTAAGGCCTAAGACCACTCCCTTGCTCGCCAAGGGCGAGTGCTCGCCAAGGGCGAGTTACGGTCGTGGCTCCGATCAGAGCCGGGCCCAAAGGGCACCCCGTGAGCAAGCGGTCCTGCGGCCCCAAGTAACCCAATCCCCCGGCCCGCAGTCTAAGGCATCAAATGCTCCTGATCCTTGCCCTCTTGCTGACCAGTGCGCTCACGCCGGCTCAGGACGACGTGGTCTTTCATGCCGGTGTAGCCCTGGTGCACGTGGACGCCGAAGTCACCGCCCCGGACGGCCGCATCCTCACCGGCTTCACCAAGGACGATTTCCGCGTGTTCGACGAAGGCAAGGAGCAGGCCATCGTCAACTTTGCAGCCGAGGAACAGCCGCTCGACCTGATCCTGCTGTTCGACGTGAGCGGCAGCATGCGCGCGGTGGTGGAGCGGGTGGCCTCGTCGGCGCGCCAGGCCTTCCAGGAGCTTCGGCCGGGCGATCGGGTTTCGGTCATGGTCTTCAATTCACAAAGCCGCGTGGTGGCGCCGTTCACCGAAGACCTGGATGCCGTGGACCGCACCATTCGCGAGGATGTATTGCAGGGGAGCTTCGGCGGCGGCACGCACATTCAGCAGGCGGTCGACGATGCGGCTTTGCGTTTCCTGCACGAAAAGAGGAGCCAGCGCCGGCGGGCGGTTCTGATCGTCACCGACAACATGGGCCAGCGGACGCGGCGGGAAGAGACAGTGGTGCGGGATTTCTGGGAAGCCGACGCGCTGCTGAGCGGGTTGATCGTTCCCAACGCCGCTTTCCAGGCGATACGCACCGTCGGACTGATTCTGGGGCCGCAGAACCTCTTGATGCAAGCCGGCATGAAAGGCATCGCGCAGAAGACCGGCGGCGACGCCATTCGCGCGGACGCCCCCGAGACGGCGTTCCAAGAAGCGATGCACCGCATCCGCAGCCGCTACGGGCTGTACTACGCGCTGCCCAAAGCCAAACCCGGCACTACCCGTACGGTTCGTGCCGAACTGACTCCGGAAGCCGCCAAGAAGTTTCCGAAGTCGCGCGTCCGGGCACGCACGGGCTACTTGGTTCCGGCCGGGTGAAGCTTCACGGCACAAACAGAATGCACACCGGCATCGGCGCATCCTTGATTGGCCGCCCCACCGGCATCAACTGCCCGGTCTTCGGGTGGACGCGGAACACCACGATGTCGTTCGAGTCCTGGTTGGCCGCGATGAGATACCCACCGGCCGGATCGAGCGCGAAGTGGCGCGGCGTTTCGCCCAGCGTGGGCGCGTATTCCATGGGCATCAAGGTGAAGCGTTCGGGATCGATGGAAAACAGCGCGATGCTGTCGTGCCCGCGGTTCGAGCCGTAGAGCACGGTCCCCGCCGGATTGACCGCAATCTCGGCCGTCGTGCTGGAGCCCTTGTACGTGGACGGCAGGGTCGAAACGCTCTGAAAGCTTTCCAGCACACCCTTGGCCGGGTCGTAGTGAAAGGCCGTCACCGTCGAAGCCTTCTCATTTATGGCATAAAGTATTTTGCCATTCGGATGAAGCGCCAGGTGGCGCACGCCCGATCCGGCCGGTACTTCGGCTAAGGGCGGGTCGTTGGGCGCGATCGAACCCTTGGCCGCATCGAAGCGGTAGACGAAGATCCTGTCGAGTCCCAGATCCGCCAGCAGCAGGAACCGATTGTCCGGCGAAAACAGCACGTGGTGGGCGTGCGATTTTTCATGCCGCTCGACCACCTTGGCATCGCCCAGCCGCCCGTCGGCCGCAACCGGCAACAGCGCCATGCTGCCGCCCCCATAATTCGCCACGGCCAGCCACCGGCCCGTGGCATCCAGCGCCAGGTGGCACGGCCCCTCACCGTGAGACGAGACCTCGTTCAGGAAAGTCAGCTTGCCGGTCTTCGGATCGATCGCGAATGAGTCGACGATGTTGGCATCCTCGCCCACCGCGTACAGGAACCGGCCGTTGGGGTGAAGCGTGAGGAACGAAGGGCTGGACATCTTCATTGCCACTCCGAGCGGCCGCAATTTCCCGGTAGCGCTCTGAAAGCGATACGCGTAGATCCCCTTGCTGGCGCCGCGGGTATACGTGCCGGCATACACGAAATAGTCGGCGCCGCTGGCCGCCGCCAGGGGCGCGAGCGCGAGCAGAATGGCCGCGAGGTTCACATGGCCCATGGTACTGTAGTTCGCATGCCACACGAATCCACTTGCACGGTAGTCAAGGGAGGCGGAACCTATCACGGCAAGCAGGGCCTGGAATACTTCGCTGGCATCTCCGCGCAGACGGCCGGAACGAAGGCACTCTGCATGCACCTGGTTACCATCCCGCCCGGCGGCCGGGCGAAGCCGCACCTTCACCGAAACCATGAGAGCGCGGTCTACGTGATATCGGGCGTTTCGGGCATGTGGTACGGAGAGGGCCTGCGCGAGCACCTGTGGGCGCATCCCGGCGACTTCGTCTACATTCCAGCGAACATGCCGCACATGCCGTACAATGCCAGCGACACGGAGCCCTGCGTAGGGCTGATCGCGCGCACCGACCCCAACGAACAGGAGAGCGTCACCCTGCTGGATCTTTCTGCAACCGGCACGCCGAGCCCGGACGTATAACGTACCAAGAGGGCAAGATGAATCTCTGGCACGACGTGCGTTACGGCGCGCGCATGCTGCGCAAGTCACCCGGGTTTGCGGCCACGGCCGTGGTCACGCTGGGGCTCGGCATCGGCGCCACCACCGCCATTTTCAGCCTCAGCGACGCGATGTGGTGGAAGCCCGTGCCCCTGCCCGACATCGACACCCTGGCGATGGTGCTGCAGCGCGACTCCGACTCTGCCAACTATTGGAACAGCGGCACGCCGGCCGATGTGGACGACATCCAGCGCGGCATCACGTCGCTCGAGGGACTGGCCAGCTTCCAGCGCGATATGGCCAATATTGCGGGCGCGGGAGGCCAGCCGGAGCGCGTACTCGAGACCATGGTGACCGCAAATTTCTTCGACACGCTGCGCGTGCAACCAGCCCGCGGGCGGGCGTTTCAGAGCGGCGAAGATCAGCCCGGGCGGGAGCGCGAAGTGATCCTCAGCGACCGCCTGTGGCGTCGGCGCTTCGGGGCGGATCCCGGAATCATCGGCCAGTCCATACGGCTGAACGACCAGGGCTACCTGGTGACCGGAGTGATGCCGGACACCTTCGATTTTCCGCTGGCCACGGAGATGTGGACCCCCATAGCGCTCACGCCCGCGCAGCGCGGTTCGCGGCGCTCGGAGATGCTGACCTCCCTCGCGCGGTTGAAGCCGGGGCGGACCATCGAGCAGGCTTCGGCGGAGCTGGATGCCATCGCGGCGCGCCTCGCGAAATCCTACCCGGACACCAACAAGAACCGCCGCTTCATGCTCTGGACCGTCAGCCGGTTTCTGGTGGATTACGATACCAGGCAGTACCTGGTCATGCTGCTGGGCTCGGTGCTGTTCGTGCTGCTGATCGCCTGCGTCAACGTGGCCAACCTGCAGTTCGCGCGGGCCACGGGCCGGCTGCGGGAAGTGGCCGTCCGGACCGCGCTGGGAGCGGGCCGCTGGCGGGTGGTCGCGCAACTGGTGACGGAGAGCGTTCTGCTTTCGCTGGCGGGCGCGGGCCTCGGCCTGCTGGTGGCCAGGTGGGGGCTGAACGTCATGCGAAGCAACATGCCTCCGGAGGTCGCGCGGTACATTTTGGGATGGAAGGACATGCAGATCGATGGGCGGGCGCTCGGCTTCACCCTGTTGGCGGCGGTGGCCAGCGGGATTCTGGCGGGCCTGGCGCCGGCCTGGCAGTGCTCGCGGCCGAGCCTGACAAACACGCTCAAAGAGGGCGGGCGCGGCTCTTCGGCGGGCAAAGGGCACCACCGTCTGCGCAACGTGCTGGTGGCTTCGGAGATGGCGCTGGCCGTGGTGTTGCTGGTGGGCGCCAGCCTAATGGTTCGCGGCTTCCGCGCGCAGATCAACAACGGCGAAAGGATCGAGCCCGGCACGCTGCTGACGCTGCGCCTCGCGCTCACCGACCAGAAGTACCACGAGCCTCACCAAAAAGCGTGGTTCTATGGCGAAGTGCTGACGCGCATCCAGGCGCTTCCCGGAGTGAGGTCGGCTGCCGCGGCCTCAGCCATGCCGTACAGCGATCATGACGACGGACGGAACTTCACCATCGAAGGCCGTCCGGTGGAACCGGACAACCAGCCGAGTGCCATGTACCAGGTGACCAGTCCCGAATATTGCGGGACGCTGCACGTTCGCTTGCGGGAGGGGCGGTTCCCGAGCGCGCTGGATGGGCCGGATTCACCGCGCGTCGCGGCGATCAGCGAAAGCGTGGCGCGCCGCTGGTGGAAGAAGGAATCGCCGGTGGGGAAGCACATCAAGTTGGGGCTGGCGGACTCGAAGAATCCGTGGCTGACCATCGTCGGTGTGGTGGAAGACGTACCGCATGACCCGTACGAGAACGAGCCGCGGCGTGTGCTGTACGTGGCTTACCAGCAGTCGCCGGTGCTCGCCATGGATATCGGAGTCCGCACGGCGGGCGATCCGCTGCGCCTCGCTCCCGCGGTGACGGCGGCGATTCGCGCGGTGGATCGGGAGCAGCCGATTACCGACATGATGACGATGACAAAGGCGATCCACGACCGGGCGATCGGGCTGAACTACCTGGCCGTGATGATGGGAGTATTCGGGGTAATCGCGCTGGGGCTGGCGGCGATCGGAGTGTACGGCGTGATGGCGTTCCTGGTTTCCGAACAGACGCACGAGATCGGCATCCGGATGGCGCTGGGGGCGCCTCGGGAAAGCGTGCTGGGCATGGTGTTCCGCCGCGGGTTGACGATTACTGCCGCGGGCCTGGTAGTGGGGCTGCCGTTGGCGTTCGCGCTGGCGCGGCTGCTGGCGTCGCTGATCTACGGCGTGACGCCGTCGGACCCCGTGACGTTCACGGGGATTCCTCTGGCGTTGATCGGGGCGGCCGCGCTGGCGATCTATATTCCAGCGCGGCGGGCCATGAAGATCGATCCGATCGTGGCCCTGAGGTATGAGTGAGGAACGCTCACCGCGGAGACGCGGAGTAACGGAGACAAGCCCGGAGAAAAGCAGAGCAAGACTGAGCGAGGCAGGCCACGAAAAACGATGGCCTGCCCCACCAGGAGTTACGAGCCGGCGGCGCCGCTGACGGTCGGCAGCGCGAGCGGGTCGTACTCGCGCTGGACGAATTGCGCGGTAAAGGCCAGGAAGCGCAACCGGGCCTGCAATTGCAAGATGGGGTCGCCGGTTCCGGTCACCTGGAAGGATGACAGGAAACCGGCCAGGTTTCCGACCGCGGCGAGGTCTTCGAAGGTCTTGAACTTCAGATAGGCCACGCCGGTTTCCACCAGGGTACCGTCATCTTGCCGGCTATAGACATGACAGTACAGGGTGGTATAGTCACCGAGTAAATCGGCAATGGCGTTCCCTCCACTCTTCTGCATGTACTTGCGGCCTTCCAGGACGTACGAGGCGTACTCGATGTGGTAGCGCATCTCGGCCTCGCGGGTGTCCGGGTTCACGATCAGGTAATTGAAGAGGCTGGTTTCCGCGTTCATCGCGAGCGTCTGGTTGTTTATCGTGATGGCGCCGGTCATCTCTGCTTCGTGAGCCAGGCCATCGATGAACTCGTTGACGTCGCGAATGGTCATGTGCGCCTGGAAGCTGCAGGGCGTTGCGCCGGCGGGATCGCCGGATGCGGGTATCCGCGCGGCGATGGTGAGGTCTCCTTCCCGGCCGGGAGCAGGGGTCGAGACACCCTCAAAGTAATAGCCGACCATGGTTTCGTCGAAGGTCATGGAAATGCCGTCGGGCATCTGCACGTCCAGGAACGGCTGCAGCAGGCTGTCGGTGGGGAGAGCGCTCTTGCCCGTGCGCGAGAGGGTGTAGTAGAAGCCGAACTGGTTAGGACCCCCGTTGCCGCCGGCGCTGGGCACGATGTGGAAGATGCCGAGATTCTGGCCGTTGAAGAGCGAAGTGAGATCGGGCAGGGAATCAGTGATATAGCGGCCCACGAAGATATCGTCACTGACTTTGCGGATCTCGTCGTGGAACATGGTGAAGTCGTTCAACTGAAAGTGATCGCGGGTCCACGAAGGCACCACCAATCCCTCCATGAGGCCGAAGAACTGGTAGTTACTTTGCAGCGTGCCGTCGGGCTTCAGGTCGAATTGCAGATAGGCGGCCTGAGTCAGTTGGTTGTTGTTGGAGATGATGTCCATCTGCCAGACGCCGTTCAGTTCCTGCGCGGTTGGAACGGTGCCGTTATCGAATAGTTGGTCATGGTCGTCGACGGTCAGATTATCGAACCCGTAGCGGCGGGACATGGCGAAAGTCATGATGTGGAGGCCGTTGGGGTAAGATCCGGCGCAGGCCCAGCCGATCACCAGGTCGTCGCTGACAACTTTGAGGACGTCGTAGAAACCGGCCCACTGCGGCTCGAGATAGTTGAGCAGGATATACTTAC
>OMOG01000101.1 GCA_900290305.1 Candidatus Sulfopaludibacter sp. SbA4 | reverse complement strand
GGCCAGCCGGTTGCGGATGTACAGGCTCGTGTAGTTCGGGTCGGTAACGTAGGCGTAGTTGTACGTCCGAGTCGCCGGACTTGGTGGGGTGGTCGGGTAAGAGGCCGGACTGTAGTAGTCGTAGACCTGCGAGGCGACCAGGTTGCCATAGACGTCCAGCGTCTGCTGGGTCATGGTCTTGGCGGCATTGGCAGTCCCGGGGCTCAGCGTGGTGGCTACCGAGCTCATGTACACGTTTCCATTGGAATCCGGGAGCCAGGTGTAATCCTTATGCAAGAGCGTTCCGGACCCGTCGCGCTCCTCGTAGGTGCTGGCCAACCCTTGGAACGATCCCGGATCGGTTCGGAAGGTCCAGAACTTGGAGCTCCCGCTTCCGCCCTCGGCGCCGAGATCGGCGACGGTTGTGGACGCGTGGGGTGTCTGGCCGTCCGATATGAAGATCCAGGAATTTGCGGGAGCGCTGCTGGTTCGACCCTGCACCTCGCGCACGGTCAGGCCGGCGGAATTGGTAAACGAACCATAACTCCACCCCAGCGTCCCTCCGAGAGGTGTGATCACCTGCGTGAGTTCATTGGTGGCGTTGTTGCTGGCATATGTGAACTGGTCAGCGATGCCAAGCCCGGTGATCGTGACCGATTGCAGGAGGTTCGCCGAACCGAACGGGCTGGAAGGAGTGAAGGGCGATTGCAGCGCTTCGGTGATGCTGTGGAGGTGGTACGCCTCGGTCGAGTAGATGCTGTTGGAAACATAAATGTCCGTCGGCAGGGTGCCCGGCGCCGGGCAGCTCGCGACGTTCTGGGAGCCCGTGTAGTTGAACATGTAGGTGGCGAAGCCCTGGCTGACGCGGGTATCGGTGATCGTCATGATCCGTCCGCTGGTGCTGCCGCCCGAAGCGCCGAGGCCCTGGCAGTATTGGATCTGGATGTAGTTGCCGTTGGAATCCTCCATTTGGGAGGGGTACAATGTGCCTGCATCCTGCTCGCCGCTCGCCGATTGCACGTTCATGATCCAGAAGCTGCCGTCCGGAAAGTACAGCTTGGACGCGATGGGGTCGAAGGTCAGGTAGATTCCTTGAATGGATGTCCAAACGCCGTTGGCGTACTGGTCAAGCCGATATTCCGCGCCTGTGGAATCCCGGAACAGATAGTAGTTGGTCTCCTGCACGAGAGCGCCCGCCTGGAATGTCCACCCCATGCCGTACCCGATGTCGCGGCCCAGGTTCGAGGTCACGCCGGAGTTCTGCAGCCAGGTTTGGGAGTTGTAGCTGAGCGCGAAGGTGGCGCCCCAACCGCCGCGGGATTTCGCCTGGATCAGGGGCAGCGAGAAGTTCAGGTTCCCGGACAGGAGGTCGATCTGCTCCCCGGCGGCGCCCCAATACGAGCCCGTCGAGCGCACCCCGATTCGCCTCGGGTCCGCGCTGCTGCCGATGGCGATGATGGTGGTCAGGTCGTTGGCCGTGTCATTCGAGGTGTTGGTTTCGCCGCCTCCCGATACCGTGGCAGTGTTGGTCACGCTGGAAGGGGCGTTCACCGCCACGGTCACGGTAAGCGCGATCGCGGGATAGCTGGCCCCCGCCGCCAGGACATCGCTACGCGTGCAAGGCCCGGAGGGTTGCTGCGTGCACGTCCAGCCGTTTCCGGCGATTCCGGTCGCCGTCAAGCCGGCGGGCACCGTGTCGGCCACCGTCACCGTGCCGCTTGTCGAGGCCGTGCCGCTGTTGGTGGCGGTAATCGTGTACGTGGCCCCTGTCTGTCCCTGGAGGAAGTTGCCGCTGTGCGTGCTGGCGATGGTGAGATCCGGGGCGCCCGCCGGCCCCGATTGCGATGGGCCCAGGCCGTAGAAGCTCGCCGGCGCGTTCTGGTTGGCGTATTCGGTTTTGATCCAGTCGGCGGAACGGGCGATGTTCGAGATTCGGACTTCATCGGTGCTGCCCCAAAGCGGGTATTGACTGTCGCCCCCCACGTAATAGGAAGCGGTGGAACTGGTCCAGCCCGCTTGATAGGCGCTGCTGACCTGCAGAGTGCCATCTTTATAGAAGCGGGCGGTGGTTCCATCGTAGGTAACTGTATAGTAGTGCCAATTGTTGTCGACCGTGATGGCGCCGGAATAGCTGACGCTGCTGCTTCCGTAGGTTACCAGGCGCAGGAGTCCCGCACTGGTGTACTCCACGCCCCACCCGCCGTACCGCGGCTCCTCCAGGAGCCGGGTGTCGTGCGAGAGGGATGAAGGGTTGAGCCAGAACGACCAGGTTGGAGTGGCTGAGGACGTAAAGTCCAAGGCAGTGCCGGAGCCCACGGTCACCGCGGCCCCCGCGCCGTTGTTGTTCTTCATCCCGCTAGCGATCTTCCCGAGGCTGTAGGTGTCATTGCTCTGCAAGCTGGGGCTAAAACCGTTGGCAGTGGAATCGGGAGAGGGGTTTCCACTATTCAGGTGCAAGACCTGTTTGTAGTTGGTGTCCCAGGTCGCAGCGCTGTTCTGCTGGTTGCCCGACGTGCTGTTGCCGAAGTACACGTAGAGGGTGGCGCCGCTGGAGGGAAGGCTGGGCACCTGCACCCAGGCAATTACGTTGCCGCTGCTGGGACTGTAGGATTCCAGTTCGTGGTTGAGCCTGTTCCCGTTGGCATCCGTGAAGAAGATGTCGGTGCCGTCATTCTTGCCCACACTGCCGCCATTGGCGGTGGTCCTGAAGTCTGTATCCGTGGAGGAAAACAGCACCGGGAAATAGGCCAGAGGAGACGAGGTCCCGGTGGAATTGATGGTGATCGGCTTGATACGCATCCAGCTTAAATATTGCTTCGCAACTGACCTTGGAAGCGTGGATATAACGACGGGACTGCCGGAAAGGTGATCGCGTGGGTGCAGGTGCCGGCCGTATCGCCAACCTCAGACACTACTCTGTACGTGAACTACGGCAATGCCTCGGCTGCTGACCAGCAGTCCATCACCGGCACCTGGGACAGCAACTACAAGGGCGTCTGGCACCTGCCGAACGGCGCGACTCTAGCCGGCAATGACTCCACGTTCAACGCCAACAATGGCGCCATCAGCGGATCCACGACGGCAACCAGCGGTCAGGTCGATGGCGCGGCCAGTTTTGCCGGAACCACCAACGCGATCGACACCGGACGGGCTCCGCGCAGATCTTTGCCTTCGCATTCTCGGATCCCAATGGGCTGAGTTCCCTGCTTGCTGCCGAGGTGCCGTTCGGCTCTTCCTGCACGATCCAGTTTTCGTATGGACAGTACTTCCTGTTCTATCCCAACGGCAGCCTGGTCCCTGGCTCGATATTTCCCTCTATGTCCTCGTTCTTCTTGAGGAGAGGATAGACGCGTCCGGAGGTAGCCACGCCCAGTAGAAGCGCCGCTTGTGGCGAGTCCTTGATGAGCTTGCCTGGATCGTCGACGTGGACCTTCAAGGCCGAGGCCTTCTTGATGGTAAGAATTGTGCTCGTTGTCTGCCCGGCCTTGACTGTAACGAGCAGCCCTGAACTCTCCCACAAGCACGGGTCGACATAGCCCCCGGCGAGAACGGTAGCGCAGATCTCAAAATTCCCCGGCGGCAGACCTGGAATCTGAAAGACGGTAGCTGAGGCGGAGGTTACCACGATCGGGGCCCCAGTCGGCAGCGGCGAGATTCTCAGTGCACGAATGACAGCGGTAGCCGATTTCCCGTCTTCGGTTTGCAGCGTTCCGGAAATGGAGCCAATGGAAACCGGGCCTGTAGGCGCCGGCACGCCTGTAGGCGCGGGTACTCCAATGGGGACCCGAATACCTGTCGGCCCTTGAACTCCGGTAGGCCCCTGAATACCCGTAGGGGCCTGCACGCCGTTGGCCACCTGTAGATCCGCGGAAAGGGGCTGTGCGTGCTTTTCCACTTCAAGCAGGAAGAGCCCAAACAGAACGATGGCGGCGAGCGCTTTGATCATAGGTCTTCTCCAGGTTATTGGCGCCCTCCGTACGGGGGCGAAGGTAGTCAGAGAGGCGACTCCGAAAGCCCGGTGCGGTCCCGCTTAGTAGATGTAGGACTACAGGACCTGCAAATAAGAAATACAAATATGCTCTCCCCCCCCGTCGATTGTCAAGCACTAAATTGCGCAGGATGACGTGTAATTATTCAACACTAATTTTGGCTCAGTGAGTGTTGCTGGATCTCACTAAGCCCGTGAGTCACTTGTACGCCGCCCGGCCGTGGCGCCAGGCTATGGCAGCCACGTGACTGACTCCGGCGGAGTCGTCTCGCACTGGTTGGTCTCAATCACTCCCCCGGAGAGCTGCGCGCACGCATTGGTGACAGCCGTTCGCAGCGCCTCCTGGCGCGTGGCGGCGGACGCCTTCCGGCAGTCGCGGCCGCCTTTGAACGCCATGCACACCTGGCAGGTGAAGCGCTCGCCGCGGAAGCTCGAGAACATCACGTAGCCCACCACCAGGGCCGCGAAGAGCACCGCCAGCCACACCGTCTTTTTCACGCGAAAAAGTTCCCCATGCGGCGGAACTTGGCGTAGCGGTGCTCCACCAGTTCCTCGCCGGTCAGATCGGCCAGTTCCTCCAGGTGGCGGTGCAGGTGCTCGCGCAGCAACTCCGCGGCGGCGGCCGGATCCTCTTGCGCTCCCCCGGGAGGCTCGGGCACGATGCAATCGATCAGCCCCAGCCCGCGCAGGTCCTCGGCAGTCAGTTTCAAGGCGGCGGCCGCCTGCTCGGCCTTGGCCGAATCGCGATAGATGATGGCGGCGCAGCTCTCCGGCGAGATCACGCTGTAGACCGCATTCTCCAGCATGAGCACGGTGTTGCCGACGCCCAGCGCCAGCGCGCCGCCGCTGCCGCCCTCCCCGATGCAGGCCACCACCACAGGAATCGGCAGGCGCGCCATCTCGCGCAGGTTGCGCGCGATGGCTTCGGCCTGGCCGCGCTCTTCGGCGTCGATGCCGGGATAGGCTCCGGGAGTGTCCAGCAGGGTGATCAGCGGGCGCCCGAACTTGCCGGCTATCTGCATCGCGCGCAGCGCCTTGCGGTAGCCTTCCGGCTTGGGCATGCCGAAATTCCGGAACAGCTTCTGCTTGGTGTCCCTTCCTTTCTGCTCGGCCACCACCATTACGGGACGCCCCTCGAACTGGCCCAGCCCGGCGACGATGGCCGGGTCGTCGCCGAACGAACGGTCGCCGTGGATCTCCTGGAAGTCGGTCAGCAGGCGTTCGATGTAATCGAGCGAGTGGGGGCGTTTGGGATGGCGCGCCAGTTGAACCCGCCGCCAGGCGGGGCTGGCGCCAACCTGATTGCCAGGGGCCTCCACTTCGGGCGGGCTTTGCTCGGAATCCACCCTCACATCTTAGCAACCACGGGCTCGGGGGTGGGGCGGTTCGCGGCCGGGCCGGCGGGAGTGTGCGCGGAAGCACAGACCAATGGTTCGCTAGAGGACTTCGGGGTATTTGCCCGTCTTGTCATTTGCGGGTTGAAAACGCAAACTCAAAATAGAGGGGCTGCTCATGAGACTTCCGGATGCCTGGACTGTTTCGCCCAAGGGCGGGAGAATTGCCTGTGCGCACGGAGGGAATCATGGAGTAGGGACCGAGGTTCCCGCAATTCTAGGAGGTTCGAAAAATGTGTGACTACTCGCTTATGGCTGTACCTAACCGCCTGGCCCGGCAGGGTGAGGAACTGGTAGCGCACCGGTTCCCAACCGGATCGCTCGGGCTGGCATCACCGGCTGATCTGAAACGCGCGACTGACTCAGCGCCTGCCGCGCGCCGTACCTTCTGGTGCGTGGTAAAGGAGTTTTTCAACCCGCCCCACACCTGTCCGGTCCCGGCCGTGTGCATTCCGCCGGGAGCGCGCATGCAGTTGCAGGACATCCCCGCGCGGCTGCAACAGGAACTGGGAGTAGGCCCCATCGAAGCCGTGACCTTCACCCAGATTTCGGCGGCGGTGAACAGCTACCGCGATGCCGTTCGCTTCTCGAACGGGCGCGAAGTGCGCCTGCAGGAACTGCGCGAGGGACAGCGAGTCCGCGTGCTGGATCTTTCGCTGGCCGAGGAGCTGGACCTGGAGAAACTTCGCGAGGAGCGGGCGGAGCTTCACTTCCGCCGGTAACGCCGTCCAGCCGATTGACATCGCCCGAGCATACACCTTAATCTATATAGAGATTGGGTGAATACGCGCAGTTCGAGGTGTCCTCCGCCGCGGAGATTCTGGCTTGGGCCATGGCCACCTTCGGCGATGCGTTCGCCATCGCTACCAGCTTCCAGAAGGAAGGCATGGCGATCGTAGATATCGCTTCGCGGCTGGGCTCACCGGTCCGCGTATTTACGCTGGATACGGGACGGCTGCCGGAAGAAACGTACCGCATGATGGAGACGGTGCGCGAGCGGTACGGCATCGCGGTCGAAGCGGTATTCCCAGACTCCGGCGAACTGGAGCGGATGGTGGCGGAGCGCGGCCCGAACCTGTTCTACGACAGCCTGGAATCCCGGCGCTTGTGCTGCGAAGTGCGCAAGGTGCGCCCATTCGAGCGCAAGCTGCGCGAGTTGCGCGCCTGGGCCGCGGGTCTGCGGCGCGAGCAGTCCGAGACGCGCTCCGAAGTCGACAAAGTGGAACGGCTGGACGGTCGGGTCCGCATCTGCCCGCTGGCCGACTGGACGAGCGGCCAGGTGGACCGGTACATCGCGGATAACGGCGTGCCGGTGCATCCCCTTTACGAGCGCGGCTACGCCAGCATCGGCTGCGCACCCTGCACGCGGCCGGTTGGGCCAGGCGAAGACGAGCGCGCCGGGCGGTGGTGGTGGGAGCAGGACGCCCGGAAAGAATGCGGCATCCACTTCACGGCCGAGGGACTGGTGCGCCGTGGCTGATACGGGCTCGGGCGCGGGCTTCACCGTGTGGTTCACGGGCCTGTCGGGCGCCGGCAAGAGCACCATCTCGCACGTGCTGGCCGAGCGCCTGCGCGCGCACGGCGCCAAGGTGGAAGTGCTGGATGGCGATGTGGTGCGCACGCACCTTTCCAAGGGCCTGGGCTTCAGCAAGGAGGACCGCGACGAAAACATCCGCCGCATCGGCTTCGTCTGCGAGATTCTTTCGCGCAACGGCGTGGTGGCCATCGCCGCGGCCATTTCCCCCTACCGCGCGGTGCGCGACGAAGTGCGCGCGCGCATCCCGGGCTTCGTGGAGGTCTACGTGGAATGCCCCATCGAGACCTTGGCGGAGCGCGATGTCAAAGGCCTTTACAAGCGCGCCCTGGCCGGAGAGATCGCGCACTTCACGGGCGTTTCCGATCCCTACGAGCCGCCGCTCGCGCCCGAGGTCACGGTGAATTCATCCCGCGAAACTCCCCAACAAAGTGTGGACAAGATATGGGCTACACTGGAACATCTGGGTCTGGTTTCCTTTGATCGATCTGCACTCGCACACCAACGAATCTGACGGCACCTGCTCGCCCGCACAGTTGATCCGAGAGGCCGTCCGCGCCGGGGTGGAAACACTCGGGATCACCGATCACGACACCTTCGGGGGGTACGACCAGGCGCTGACGGTGGCCTCGGCGGCGGGCGTGGAGCTGGTTTGCGGCATCGAGCTTTCCACCAAGCTGCACGGCCATTCGGTGCACCTGCTGGGATACTTCCTGGACGGCGGCTGCCTGGCGGAGTTTCGCGAGTGGGTGCTGGAGATGCAGGCATCGCGGCGCGAGCGCAACGTGCGCCTGGCGGCCCGTTTGCGCGAGCTGGGATTCGACATCGCTTTGGAAGAGGCCGAAGCGCTGGGCCGCGGTATGACCGGCCGCCCGCACTTCGCGCGCCTCATGGTGCAGAAAGGCTACGTGGCCAATCTCCGCCAGGCGTTCGACGATTACCTGGACGAATCGGCCAGGGGCTACGTGTATCGCCGCGAGCCGCAGTTCGCCGAGGGAGTGGCCAAGATCCGCCAGGCCGGCGGGATCGCGTCGCTGGCTCACCCGGTGCGGGTGAACGGCAACGTGCCGGGGCTGATGCCGGAGCTGTGCGGCGCCGGGCTGAACGCCATAGAGGCCTATCACAGCGACCACGGCGAGCGGGAGACGGAGCTGTACCTGGAGCTCGCGGAGCAGTACGGCCTGCTGGTGACCGGAGGGTCGGATTTCCATGGCGAGGTAAAGCCCGGAGTGAAGCTGGGCACGGGCTGCGGCAATCTGCGCATTCCGTGCGACCTGCTGGAACGGCTGCGGGCGGGCCTCCGGCCGCGTGGTTCGGCGCCTTGTACGGAAACCCTCCCTCACGGTCGGGGCTCCGATCAGGGCCGCGAGAAGCCGTAACTAATCGGGCGGGTTCGATCCCGGCCGTCAGGAGCGCACGTAAGCCAGCGCGATCGCCTTCCCCAATCGCGGTGAATACACCGACGACGTAATCTCGGCCTCGTGCCCGCCTACCGTCAGTTTGGCGCCCGGGGCCGCGGGCTCGGCGCCCTCCAGCTCGATGCGCTGGAGTTTGCGGTGCACCTGACCCATCGCCCGTATGCGCTCCACGATCTCCTGCCCGATGTAGCAGCCCTTGGTGAAGCTCACCGCCTGCATCTGCTGGGTCTCCTGCGGCAGGGAGGTTTCCCGAATGTCTTCCCCGTAAACCGGCCGGCCGTTTTCGATGCGCACGATGCGCGCGTCCTCGAGCGTCGCGGGACGGCCGCCGGCGGCCTCGATCTGCGCCACCAGCCCGGCCATCTCTGAGGCGGCGCAGTATACCCGATAGCCCGGTTGTCCGGTCACCGTGAACGGCGCTGCCCAGTGCCCGCCCGCCGGAAGCACGATGGACTCCGCCGTGGGCCCTTCCACGCCGATCGCCGCCGTCTGCCCGGTGACGTCCTCCAGCTCCACCTGGTCGGCGACCCGGTATTTCAGGATGTGGCGCTGCACCTTTTCGCGCAGCTCGGGCTCCGTGTCGATCCAGAAATGGTCCGCGAAGCACACCAGGTGCAGATCGGCCTGAATGCGGCCCTGCGGGCTGAGCAGGAACGCGTAGCAGGACGAGCCCGGCGCCATCTTCTTGACGTCGTTGCTCGTGATGTTGTGCAGCAGGCGGGCCCGGTCGCGCCCGCGCGCCACGATGCGGCCGCGCGCCGAAAGATCCAGCCAGGCGGCGCCATCCCGCAGTGCCTCGTAGCCTTCGCTCATCACGCTCCCCGATGTCAAAAGATCCGCCGCAAATAAGCCGCGATGGCCACGACGATCAGCCCGGAAATAAGAGCCCCGGTCATCATGCGCGCGCGGCGCGGGTTGTGGGGCGCGGTGATCAAAAACGCCACCGCGAACACGTGCAGGGCCAGCAACAGCTTGACGCCCAGCAGCATGTGATACGTCACCGTGTGCCCCGGATTGGTGAGGATGTTGTACGTGCCGGAGACGATTAGCCCGCAAACCGCCGCCAACACCATCGGCCGGTAGGCGCCGGCAGCCTTTCCGGCCAGCGATTCGCCCGCTTCCGGAGACAACGAGCCGATCGCCGGTATCATGACCAGGCGCCCGTACAGCAGGCCGCCGATCAACGCCGCCATGGAAGAGAAATGCAGCCACCGCATGATTACAAAGAGCACGTCGCCCATATGGTGAGTATACAATCGGCATATGATCCATGAGATCCTTCCGGTGGGAATGCTGGCCTGCAACTGCTCCGTCTTCGGAGACGAGGCGTCCCGGGAGGCGCTCGTCGTGGACCCCGGCGACGACATCGAGCAGGTGCTGGAGATCGTGCGGCGGCATGGGCTGCAGGTCAAAGCCATCGTTATCACGCATGCGCACATCGATCATATCGGCGGCGCGCAGAAGCTCAAGCTGGCCACCGGCGCGCCGGTCTACATGAATCTGAACGATACGGCCCTGCAGAGGATGATGGACGTGCAGGCCGGCTGGCTGGGCATGCCGGCGCCGCCTACGGTGGCCATCGACGTGCCCGCCAAAGAGGGCGACCGCCTGGTGGTGGGCGCCACCGAGTTCCACGTGCTCGATACTCCGGGGCACACGCCCGGCAGTATCAGCTTGTGGATTCCCTCGGAGAACAAGCTGGTGGCGGGCGACACGCTGTTCCGCGAGAGCATCGGCCGTACCGACCTGCCGGGCGGCGACTGGCGCCAGATCCTGCAATCGATCCACACCAAGCTGCTGCCGCTGCCGGACGATGCGGTGGTGATTCCGGGGCACGGCGAGAATACCACCATCGGGTGGGAGAAGCGGTTCAATTCTTTTTTGCGAGGCTGAGCAGTTTTGAGAGGCTGACAATATGACAGTGAAGGCCGCAGTGCTGCCGCACGCGCGAGGGACGGTCGCGGTGCAATCGGTGGAGTTGGGCGAGCCCGGCCCGGGCGAGGTGCTGGTCCGCATGGAGGCGTGCGGCATCTGCCACTCGGACCTCTACGTGGCGGGCCTCGAGAAGCTGCCCGCCGCGCCGGTGACGCTGGGCCATGAGGGCATCGGGCGCGTGGAGGCGCTGGGCGCGGGCGTCACCGAATGGGCGACCGGCGGCCGCGTGGGCATCACCTTCATGGGCACTACGTGCGCCGCCTGCGAATGGTGCGCGTCCGGGCGCGAGCGCTTCTGCCCCAAGCAGACCAATTTCGGATACAGCCTGAACGGCGCGCTATCGCAATACGCCATCGCGCCCGCGGCCGCGTTGGTACGCTCCCCGAGGATCTTGCGGCGGCCGAAGCCGCGCCCCTCTGCTGTGGCGGATGGACGGCTTATGGCGCTCTGCGCGAGGCGGGGCTGGGCGTCAGCGCATCGGCTGACGGAGCCCGCGGCCAGAAGGTCGCGCTGTTCGGATACGGCGGCCTCGGGCACCTGGCGCTGCAGATGGCTCTCCACCGAGGATGGCGCGTGGCCGCGGTGGATCTCTCGGAGCCAAAGCTCGAGATGGCGCGGGCCAACGGCGCCGAGTTGGCGGTCGCGGGAGAAACCGCCGGCCGCACCCTGCAGAAAGAGTACGGCGGCGTGGACGCGGCCATCGTGCTGACGCCCTCGCCCGCTGCCATCCAGCAGGCCTTTCGCGCGCTCAAGCGGACCGGCACGCTGGTGCTGGTGGGGATCTCGGTGAACCAGTACGATCTGCCGTTGGTGGATACCATCGTGAAAGGCATCACGGTACGCGGAAGTTACCTGGGGACTCGCCAGGAGCTGGCGGAGGTCTTCGAATTGGCGCGGAGCGGGGCCATCCGCGCGCACGTTCGTACGCATGCGATCGAGGAAACGCCGGCGGTGCTGGAGAGCATGCGGCGCGGCGAGGTCCTGGGGCGGGCGGTGATCGGATTCTGAAGTTAGCGGGTCAACCTCATGCCTCTTGAGGAACTCGCGCAAAACGGCCGCGGCGCGATCAGTTCCTGTGCTGTATGGTACCGCGCCGCGGCCTTTGCGCTTCAACGGCTCTCGACTACATCACGATTCAACCTCGAATCCGCGCGCACCACAAACGAGACTCGGAGTAGCCGGCGCAGCCCCGACGCGCTAAACTGAAGGGCTAGACCCGTGCCAGGAGTGGCCGGACCATGACACCTGAAGAACGCTTCGAGCGCCTCGAAATCGGTCTCCACAATATCCGCGAAATCCTGGCGGAAACCGCCGCCACGGCAAGCCAAACCGAAGCGGGCCTTGCCCGGACCGAAGCGAACCTCGCGCGGACCGAAGCGGCCCTCCGCCGTGCCATTCGCCTGAGCGTGCGCGAGGCCCTTGCCGAGCGCCAGCGCCGGAAGGCTGCCGATGAGCACCTCGACCAACTCATCGACAAGCTGTCTGCTGCACAACTCGTCACCGAAGAGAAGCTGCAGCGGTTCCTCGAATCCCGCGCGCACCACAACGGCGACTCGGAGTAGAACCCGACTAAGCGTGACTCCACGCGCGCGTGGAGTCACACTCATCGGACCGCTAGGTTACTTATGGCTTTGCAGGTTGGCGATGGAGCCCTTGAGCAGGCCCACCGCGTATGCCGTATTGTGTACCCCATGACTGCCGTCGTTGGTCACGAACAGCCAGTTATAAGCCGCTTCCAATTGCGGCTTCGTCCACGTGGAATCGATGGTGAGCGCTGTTTTCACCGTGTTATCGGGCGGCAGCATGGTGGAGAGCTTGTCGAGCAGATGCTGCACCTCGGTCTGCACGCCATCGATCACACCGTCGCCATCATAGTCGAACAACGGGAAGTCGAAGGCGGTGACTTCCGGCCCATGGCAGCCTTGGCAGGCGGCCACCAGGTCCTCGGCCGGTTTTCCCGCGGGAGCGTAGGTGGTCTTGAAGGTGTGGTCCCCGGCATTCAGGAACGCCGGATCGGTCGCGGCCACGGTCTGCATGTGGCAGGCAACGCAGGTGTTTTGGACGATGTACTGGTGCGCGGAGCTGGGGATCTTCTCTCCGTAAGTGTAGCCGTTGGTGCCCATCAGCATGTCGGCTTGCGGGCCTTCGTGCGGGCCAAAATGGGCGCTTCCCGCCGTGGTGTCCACGTAGGTGGAGGCATTCACCCGGCTTTGGTGGCACTGCATGCACAGGACGCCCTCGCCGGCGGTCGTGACCTTGGTGCCATCGGACAGAGTCGCCGATGCCATATTGCGGATCAGGTGTGCATCGTTGGCGGGCGCGGTCTGGCCGTGCGGTTCGTGGCAGGTATAGCAATTGATGGCGTGGTATGACGTGTCGGTGATGGTGGCGCCGTTCATCCGGTTGACGAAACCGTCGCCCGAGTGGCAGCCGGCGCATGTCGCATTGCCGACCGGATCGCGCGTGGTCACGGCGTGCATGGAGTTGGCCCACGCGGCGCTCTTGATGTGGTGGCTTGGTTCGTCGTGGCACTGGCTGCATGCCCCGGAGTTGGAGGGTAAGGAAATGGCAACCGGGTCGCCGGTGGCGGCGTGCTCGCTGCCCGGTCCGTGGCAGTTCTCGCACTGAATATTGGACACGTTCTGCAAGCCAGCCGGCATGGCGGCGAAATTGCCCGCCTGCAGGACGCTGGGAAATGTCCAGCCCATTTGCGAGGCCATGGCGGAGAATCCGCCGTCCTTCACCGTCGAATTGGCGTCGTAGCCCACCGTGTGGCAAGCAATGCAACCAGCGCCGTATCCCGTGCCGTCGACTCCGTTGACACCATTCGTAAACATGCTGGCGTGTTCCGTCTGCGACCACGTCGGCACGATCACCTGCGCGAGGCCTCCGTTGTGGCATTTGGTGCATGCGGCTACACCCATATATGTGCCGGCAATGAAGGTTTGTGCCATGGTCGTCGAACCGCTGCTGCCGGCGGTGACGGTCGCGGTTACCACGTAAATCCCGGGTACATCGGGGCGCAGCAATTGCCGTCCAGCCACCTGGTACACCAGGCGGTCCGACGGCTCGGCAATGGGCACACTCGATCCCAGCGGACTCGCGGCCAGCGTGGCCGCCGAAAGGAGCGGCTTGGTGGTCAAGGTCCAGATCGCTCCCGCAATCTGGCCGGCGGGAATGCTCATGTCAATCTGTACTTCCAAATACAGCGGCTCGCCCAGCGCTACCGTTTCCAGTCCGCCCGAGACCTGCGTCGTGGACGGTAGCTTATAAGCCGCGATGTCGCCGTTTGTCAGCGCCCGCACCACCAGGCGCGGCGGCATAACGGTTTGCGCACTCAATGTGGTCATGGCGGCCACAGCCATCAGCGCCACTGCCGGAAGACCAGCTAGCGCCTTGGGAAGTCGTTGGTTCGTTCTGACCCCCATCGTGTGAACTCCTGTTTGTCAAAAAAGTCGGGAATATAAGTTATTCAGACCTTATTATATTTTAGACGTGGGGCCTTTTACTATAGTTATTTGCAGCGTTTATGCAGCGTTTCTTGAGACTGTTGAGTTACTCAACACTCCGCCCTGGCAGGGTCGCGACGACTTGCCGATATTCTCGACGGTCTGCGCCTCCAGACTAGAAATGAAACGCCAGCCCAAACTCGTACACCGGATGGTTCCGCCCGCTCTCGCCGCCCAGATTCCTGCCCGTGATGAAATCGCGGGCTTCGCCGCGCAGGCTCAGCAGCTTGGTCAAACGGAAATCCATCCCGCCCCCCACGTCGAACACACCGTGCTCGGTCCGGCTCGTGCCGATGAAGACACCCGCTCGGCGGTTGACGTCGGTCTCGTCCTTGCCAAACGATCCGATTCCGCCGCCGGCCACTCCGTAGAGCGAGAGCCGCGATTGGATCGGCAGCTTGAAGCGCACCCCGGGAGTGAACAAGGTCATGTTGTTATCGGCGGTGGAAACCGACCCGTTCCCGACCACGGTCCCGCGGGCCTGAAACGTGAAGGTCCCGGGAATTTCGACATACAAGTAGCCGGCGGTGAACGACAGCACCTGGTAGCTGTACGCCAATTGAAGCGCCGCACCCGCGGAGCCCGTGATCACCACGCTGGCCCCGACCACTGTGTGCGATGAAGGGCCGGAAACCCCCAGCAGAATGCTGACTTCCGAATTCTGGGATCGCTGCGCCAGTGCGGCGCCACAGGTCAGGACGGAGACCAACAGGAGCTTGAGCATAATCGCGTCACCAAGAGCATGGTAGCGGCCAGCACCGTCAACTTCCACCGGATTCCCATGAGCGGTCGGATTCCCCGATGAGCGGCGGCTCACCCATTCACCCCCACCGCCTGCCGCCCATCGGACGCATCCGCCACTCGTCCGGAAACCATTGTCTCCGCCCCGAGGCGCCCCGTATACTGAACTCGCTTGCACTTCACCATGCGCCGAGCCCTGGCCATCACCGTCGCAGCGGCAGTCGTCTTCGCGCAGTGTGCGTGGGCGGCGGGCGGCAATTCGTGGAACAAGCTGCGCTACCGCGGCGGCACCGTCCAGGTCAAGGTCGATCCCTACGACTACAACACCACCCTCACCGTCTCGCCCGACGCCATCGTGCTGGCGTTCGCGCGCAGCGTGACGGTCAGCATCAAGCCCGAGCTGGTGACGTCGCTCAGCTACGGCCAGGAAGCCCATCGGCGCGTGGCCGACGTGGTGGCGCTCAGCATCGTCTTCAGCCCGCTGGCGCTCTTCGGCCTGCTGCACGTCAGTAAAGACCACCTCATCGGAATCGTTTATCATACGGACGACGGGAAGCCCGCCGCGGTTCTCCTGGAGGCCGACAAGACCAATTACTCGGCGATCCTGCTGGCTCTGAAAACGGTGACCGGCAAACCCATCGACAAAGCGCCTTGAGGCGCGAGCCCCATGCTCGGTTACAAGCTCCTCTACCTCGCGTCGCTGATCACCTTCACGTTTGGTGCGCTGACGTTCTCCGTGCTCGCGTTGTTCTATTGGCGGGAGCGGCGGCTGCGGCCCCAGCCCGATGGCGGATCGGTATTGCCCGCCTTCACGGTGGTGTGCGCGGCCGCCTTCTTGATCAATATCGCGCGCCAGGTTGCCGCGGCGCTGAGCGAGGATTCTGCCTGGGTGACGGCGCTCACACTGGCACTGGGGGTGGTGACTGGTTTCGTTGCGCCGCTCTTGTTCCACCTGGTGTACGCGGAGGAGCGCGGAGATTTGCCGAAGCCGCGCCTGTGGCGGTGGGTGCTCGCCGGGTTCTATGCTTTGAGCGGCATCGCGGCCGTGGTCCGGGGGCTGGAGGGCGCGGAGCTGGTTTCCACGGGCTGGGGCGAACAGTTGGACAGTCTTCCGGCGGTGATGCTGGGGGCGGCGGGCGCGCTCGGCCTCGCGGTCCAGACGCTGTCACGCAGGCTGCCGAAACCCGCGCGACGCCACCAGGCCACCCGGCGCCGCCAGCCCATATTGCTCCGCACCCTGCTCTGCCTGATGGTCGTGTGCGCGGCCGTCAACGTGGCGTGGCCGGCTACGCTCGCGAGCCTTCTGCCGGACTATCTCGTGCTCGGCTTCTTCTGCGTGACCCTGTATTACCAGGAGCGCCTGGTGTTCTTCGATCTGTTGATCAAGCGGGGCGCGTTCTTCCTACTGGCCCTGGTGGGGCTGACCCTCCTGTTCGCCCTGGGAACCCGCGTCTTCGAACGTCTCCCCGGGGATTGGAGCCGTCCCTGGATCTGCGCGCTGCTGCTGCTGCCCTTCTGGCTGGCGGCGCCTTGGGTTTACCACCGCCTGGAGCTGGCCATCGACCGCCGGTGGCTGCGGCGGCGCTACTCCCCCGCCGATGCGGAACGCCAGTTCGTGCACGCCGTGCAGAGCGCGGCGACGGACGTGGACTTGCAACGGCGCGCTTCCGAGAGCCTGAACGACATCTTCCAGGCACGCGCCGAAGTGCGCTTCACGCCCGAGGGACAGCCCGGCGATGGCGGTGGCCTGGCAGCGGAGCTGTCGCAGAACGGCACGCCGTCCGGATGGGTGGCCCTCGACGAGCGGCCGAATTCCATCCCGTTCATGAGCGACGACCGGCGGCTGCTGCAATCGCTGGCGCGCACGCTGGGCGTGGTGCTCGAGAACGTCCGCTTCCGGCAGCAGCGGCGCGAGCAGGAGGAGCGCGAGCAGCAGCTCCGCTGGCTGGCCAGCCGCGCGGAGCTGAAGGCGCTGCGGGCGCAGATCAATCCGCACTTCCTGTTCAACGCGCTGAACGCCATCGCCGGCCTCATCCCCGGCCAACCGGAGCTGGCCGACGAGACCGTGGAGCAACTGGCGGAGGTGTTCCGCTACACGCTGCGCAAGTCGGAGAAGGAGTGGGTGCGGCTGGATGAAGAAGTGGAGTTCGTGACGGCCTACCTGCGGGTGGAGAAGGCGCGTTTCGGCGAGCGCCTGGAGACGGATTTCCACGTGGATTCCGCGGCCGGAGCAGTGCCTATCCCCGCCATGACCATCCAGCCGTTGATTGAGAACGCCATCAAGCATGGCGTGTCGGCGGTGGAAGGGCGCGGCAGGGTCGGCCTGCGCGCCGCGCTCGAAGGGCAGTGCCTGCGCGTCGAAGTCACCGACAACGGCCCCGGCTTCCCGCCGGACACGCCGCTGGGGCACGGTTTGCGGAACATCTCCGAGCGTCTGAAGGGGTATTATGGCGAGTCGGCCCAACTCCAGTGGGAGTGCGGGCCACGCGGCACGAAGGTAACCTTGAGAATCCCATGCGCGTTTTGATTGTGGATGACGAAGCGCCGGCGCGGGTCCGGCTGCGGCAGATGCTGTCGGCCCACGCGGACGTGGAACTGGTGGGCGAGGCGGAGACCGGTGTCGAGGCCATGCAGTTGGCCGCGGAGCTCAAGCCGGACGTGATTCTGCTGGATATCCAAATGCCCGGCTGCAGCGGCATCGATGTGGCGGCCTGCCTGGCGGAGCCGCGTCCGCGCGTGATCTTCTGCACGGCCTACGACCAGCACGCCGTGGACGCATTCGAGCTGAACGCGGTGGACTACCTGCTGAAGCCCATCAGCCGGGTGCGTCTGTCGCAGGCCCTCGACCGCGTGCGATCGCTGGCCGCCGGGCGCCGCAGTGACTCGCCCTTGGCGAGCGAGGGAGTTGCCGCCCTCGACCTGACCGTGCGCACTCAGCGGACCGGGCCCGCGCGGTTCCTGGTCCGCAATGCGGCGCACTACATCGTGGTGGGCGAATCCCGCGTGCTGTATTTCGCTTCCGAAGGCGGGCTGACCAAGCTGGTGGGCGATGGTGCCCAGTACTGGATGGACCCCACGCTCAACGAGTTGGAGCAGCGGCTCGATCCCGCCCGCTTCTTTCGCGTGTCGCGGGCGGCCCTGATCAACCTGAACGCGGTGGCCGAGGTGTTTCCGTTTCCGGGAGGCTCGGGCGAGGTGCTCTTGAAAAACGGCCAGCGTCTGGAGGTGAGCCGGCGGCGTTTTCGCGACCTCCTCGAAGCGCTGGGTGGCGAGCGCTATACTGGCGACAAATGAAGTCAGTCGTTCTGCTGTTAGGCGCGTGCCTGCTGGCCGCGCCTGCCGCGCGCGCGCAAGCGCCGGAGCCGGCCGACGCCAAGCGCGAGCACGATCTCAAGATCCCCGAGATCATCCGCGGCCTCGGGCTGAAGGAAGGCTCCAGGGTGGCCGATATCGGAGCCGGCGATGGCTTCTATGACATGGCGATGTCGCGCACGGTCGGCGCTGCGGGCCGTGTCTACGCCGTGGTTTTTCGTTTGATCCGCGCGCGGACGAGTGAGCGTTTCGTGAGGAGCCATATCCACAATCACGAGACGCCCGTCTTCCCTGAGCGCGGCCTTGACGTGTTCCAGCATCTTTTCGTAGTCGGCGACCCCGTGGTACGCGATCACCATCAGGACTCCATCCAGCGTGCCGGCCGGCAGCTTGGGACCGTCGGGCACTCCGAGGATGACCTCCACGTTCTCGAGATGGTTCTTCTCCACCGCCATGCCGGCTTCGAGGTCGTCTCACGCGACGACCATTTCATCGATAATCCCGACGAGGAATCGACCCGTTCGATGCTAGCTAGTATCCCGAAGGCGGTAGTTACTGCAGCGCCACCGAGACCGTATTACTCAACTGGCCCCCTTGCTTGAGCGCCAGAGGCACCGACAATCCGGCCGGCGTGTTGGCCGGAATCGTGACATTCACCTCGTACTCTCCGATCGATCCATGCGCGATCCCGGCATACGCCGTGGGCAATTCCTGTCCGTTGCGTGGCCACACCCCATGTCATCCGGTTAGCCGATTGGGTCACCAAGCCGAACTGCTTCTCCGAAAACCAAAGAGGCTATAATATCAGCACGCTGGGGGCTGTCATGGCATAAAACCGTACTGGCCAGTGGCAGTAAAGCGAGCAATTCTCTCTGGCTTGCCGCCGCCGGCCAATGACGATGCAGCAGATCGAGGTACCGGCCCATATCGCCCAAACGCCAGAGCGATCTTGCGAGCATTCTCAAAACCGCGGCGCGCTGCGCCTCGCTACCCTCCTGCGCTCGACCATCAATCAACTCCGTCTCTATGAGCCTACTTGCGAAAGGTGCTTGTCCAATGTGGATCAAGCCCTTGACAAGTCTTTCAACAACTGCTGCATGCTCCGAATAAGGCTTGGACTCCTCTTTCGATATTACGATCATTTCTGAACTCGCCTTAAGAACGACTCCTTCATCGCCCGTTTCAACCGCAGCCTCAAACACCTTCTCGAGCAGTCCTACCTTCAACGCCGCAGACCGCACACCAGTGGCATACGCCAGCGCCCTCGGGAAAAACTCTTTGGCCCGCCGTCTTTCGCCTGCGGCGAACATTCCTCGAATCAACAATGCCGTTCTCTCGGCACGTAGATCAACGCTCTCCTTGTACCTGTCTTTAACCTTACTTAACTTCGGTAAACGTTCACGTTCAGACCCCGACAACCGCCCCTCTATCCGCTTCTGGATGAGGCCGTCAATCTCTCCGAGCTCTCTCGGCGGCGTTTCCACGTCCTCAATCAATCTGACGGCTTCACTCCAGTCCCTCGCCTCAACTGTCTCTTTAAAGTATTGACCCGACAATTTCAAAGCCAACACCGCCAGGCGATCTCCCTCTTTGACGAGTTCCTCAACTCGGGCGTGCAGCCCAACCTCTTCATAAACCACTAGCGGCCCCCCACCAGCTTCGATATAAACCAGCGCTCCCCTCGCTGCATTTCCCAATCTCACAAATCCATCGGCTATTCTTTGCAGCATGGCGGTCCTCTGCGGCTGCGATTCCACCGTACGTGCGACTTCCAGAGCCGCATCGAGGACGTCAGTGTTCCGATTGGCCGCGGTCGACCCCTTCGTCAAGTCCGCAATATCTTCACCAAGCAACACCAAGGCCTCAGCCCGCTCCAAGGAATCGCTCGCAAAGAGCGTATTCGTAAGCGAGGCTGAAAGCGTTGCTGCAGCCTCAGAGTTCAGCCCTGCCTCGCTGAGGAGGAGTGCGAGCTGAATTGTGTCACCCCTCATATTGTTCTTCGCCAGGAACAAAAGGTCTTGAGAGACGCGCCTCGCGAGCGGACTCCGCTGCTCTAGGATAACTTTGGCAACACATGCGTAAACGTCGAACCACGTCCCAGGACACGGGCTACTCAGCCGGCCGGACCATAAATCCAAGACAAGTTCAGGGGCGGTGCTGATTAGCGCCTTGGCGATTACACTGTCGTCGGAATCGGCATTAATACAAGAGAGGACACTCAATCCGCGCGCCGGGTTGGCAAGCAAATCCTCCATTCGCCTATAAGATGGTTCGGCAAGCCAAGGCAGGCCCGTCAGTTTAGCCAGGCGGCTGGCTCCAGCGAGGAGATCGCTGAACCGGCTGTTCTCGCCCGCGCATGCCAGAGCATCCAGGGTTTTACCTAGCCCCGCCAACCGATCCTTGTAATATCCTATTTCATACGATACTTTAACGGCATCATCCCAGCATTTGTCAGCAGCTAGGGCTCCAACGATCGAAAGGAGGGCTTCAGACTGTCGCCAAGGGTCGCGGATCTGCAGAGCTAGATCTCGCGAGCGAAGCAAGAGTGGTAATATCTCATCGCGATGCACACGGCCATATGCCAGCGCCTGTCCAATTCGATGAAGTGCGCGTGATTGCGCTTCCGGACCGGGCAAGCCTTCGATCAACTCTATAGCATCCTTGTGGCGCCCGCGAAGCACTAAGAGAGTAAACAGTTGCTCGGGATATTCCTTCACTTTACTGGCCAGCGTGATCCGTCTTAACGAGTATCACCACAGCTTAGCAGTCAATGCAATACGTTCGTCGATAGAATACAATTTGCTGACGAGCGCGCGGCAACCAAACTCGAGGTCGCGAGCATAACCTCTTGTTGACGGATCGTGCTGAAGCTTTGCGCGACGGTACTCATCGCTGTCAAGGCAGCCGAATAGCAGGGTCCACTCGTTTGCGTGATACAGATGCGCCACCAGGTGGTCCAGAGCGTAGGACCGCCTTTCCTGCTCCTTGCTGTCGCCGGCGGGTTCATCGGATCGGTCAATGGAATGGAGTGCCGATGGTGCACACCATTCAGCAACCCGGCGGTGCCAATTGATCTCATCGTCCGGGTCGAACACGCTACGCGCATCGTATTCATGCTTGGCTGATCGAAGGTAGTCATAGAACTTTAGATGAAAGAGCTGATAGTAACCACGTGAGTCGTGGCTTACCAGGCCGCCTAGTTTTAGCAAGCCTTCGCGTACATCGTCTCCCTCTGCTCGGAGAAGGATCCGGAGCGCATGTTCGCTAATCGCTTCCTGAGCTACCAGCAGCACTCCGAGGATCGGTTTAAGTATGTGCTGCCACCGGTCTCTTGTAAGCTTCAGACGGTCAATAGAAAGCGAAAACACGCTTTCAGGGTTAGGCGTCAACCGAGAGAATAGGGCCGCCGGATCGCTGTTAGCAGCGAAGGCAAGTTCCTTGGCCGCCAGATCCAAGTATAGAGCGTGAGCCTGCAATCCAAGGTAGAGCTTGTGCATAAGGTCCGCAGGCAGCGCGACCCCTCGACGCTGCAGAATGAGGGTAAAGTCCCCTTCGCCCAGAACCGGTAGCTTGTATTCTTGATGCGGCGTGAGCAGTTCGAGCGGCCTCAGCGTATCATTTGGCCTGGTCCCGATCACACATACTATGCCGGGAGGAATGGTGCGCGGAAGAAACGTCAGGTCGCGTTCACCGGTCAAGTCCTCCTGAATTTGATCCAGGCCGTCGATAAAAATCGTCTCTCTGCCGGAGTGGCTGACTATCTCCTGAAGGACCTTTGAAAAAGAGTGACGCAAAATTGGACGAGTCTCGCTCGCGACATAGATGTCGGGAAGATCGTGCTTGAGAAGCAGTTGCGCCAGGATATCTCTGAGCAGGATAATCTGGTGGTCTGGGCCCGGGTTGAAGGGTATGACGTGTACAATGGGTGTTTCAGGGGCGAACGTATCGATGAGTTTGGCGATGATGCTACTCTTCCCTTGGCCCGCTTCGCCAGTAATTGTGATGTAGCCGCCGGTTAACCGATTGGTTTGGATCAAGGAAGTGAGGCTGGCTAATTCGCTTGCACGGCCGACAAAGCTGTCGAGGCGATTGTGAAGGAAGCTCCGATGATCTACGAGCATTGCGCCCAGTCGCAGCTCTCGACCCCGTGTGCTTTCCCGATCAGTTTCACCCCGGGCTTCTGCGGGCGAGCCTTCCAGAGTAAGGACGGAGCGCGTTATCGGCTGGAGGTGTCTTGGAAACCGTTCGGCGAGGCGTTCAATCCCGTGCTCGTAGTCGGAAGGGTCGATGGTTTGGTGCTGAAAGTCAGGGAGTTGGGCAATACTGGCTGGAAGGTGTGCGGCTTTGGGAAGGGCACCGCCGCCGACCAGGACGGGCACGATGAGAGGTCGCGGATTCCTGGCCAAGGCAATCTCGATCTCACGGCGGACCCAGTCTTCGGGCTGATCAAGCCGGCGCATTCCGGAGTCGGGGTCTTGGGCTCTGAGCCACATCTCGCCGATTAGCGCCAGGAAGACATCGCAATTCCGGACATTCTCTTCGATTTCCGGTGCCCACAGCATGCCACCCTTCAGGACATCGGCATCGAGAAAGACCTGGCCCGGGAACCGTGACTTCAGCGCATCCGAGAGCCGCCCGGCGTGACCCGCCGCATCATTGATCCGGTAGCTGATGAAAATCGGCTTATTCACTGATGATCTACTGTAGCGAATTGAGTGTACGAATTCATCCGCCGATTCTCGGGATGGCGCTTGCTCGCCTTCTCTGCGGAGTAACGCGCGCGTTGACGGTGTTGTTGTCGAGGTTGGGGCGAGGGCTTTCGGCCGTTACACTCGAAGCGGCGTCAGCCAGAGCCCACTTTCGTCGTCGCTCGACGAGATGCGTTGAGGAAGTGCGTGAGTGGGGGGCCTTGGCTGTTACCGGCGCTGGCGTCCTTCATGTGCTTCGCCTGGCGCCGCAACCCAGCTTTGGTTCGGCGGCGATCGCCGATAATGATGGCGGGATACCGGCGGCACTGAGAAACCGTGTCTTAGCAGGGTGATCGGCGCTTCTCTGGTCAGGCAGCTAGGGCCACCTCGGCGGGACTGAGCCTCAGCTTTCTTTACTGCAACGCCACTGAGACCGTATTACTCAACAGGCCGCCCTGCTTGAGCGCCAGCGCCACCGACAAGCCGGGAGGTGTGTTCGCTGGAATCGTGACATTCACCTGGTACTCTCCGATCGATCCAGGCGCCAGCCCGGCATACGCAGTGGGCAATTCCTGTCCATTCAGCATCACGGTGACCGGAGTAGTGGCCACGGAGAGTTGCCCCTGCTTGACCACGGCGCCCAGCCCCGTCGCGTAAATGATCAGGACCTGCCCGCGCGGCAGCGGCGCGGAAGGTCCGTTCAGCGTGCCGCTCTGATTCACCACCGCGCCCACCGGCGGATTGCCGATCAGGAAAATCGCCGGCGCAACCGGGGAAACCGTCACCGTCTGCTGGGCGTTTCCGAACGCCGAGGCCACATCCAGCGTGTGCGTGCCCGGGGCGGTCCCCGGCGGCACCACCGCATTGATCTGGAATGGCGATGCCGAGAGCACCGTCGCCGCCGTGCCATCGAAATCCACCGTGGTGGCCGTGCCGGAGCCGGCAAGACCGGTGCCGAAGATCGAGAAGATCCCGCCCGGTGCAATCCCGCTGGTGAACGTGGCGGCATTGACCACCGCGTCCGCCGTAAAGGCGACGTTCTGCGGCTCCAGATCCAGCGCAAGCTGCGGGCGCGAGGCCTTATAAGTGGCGGGGGCACTACCCGAGACATCCACCGACGTACCGCCGGCGGCCAAGTCAGTGACGAAGGCGCGGTACGGCTGGGAGGCCCCGACACTCACTTGATAGGCCGCCTGCAATCCGTCGCAAACCTGGATTCGCGATGTCAGTCCGCCGGAGCCGTTACCCGAGGAATCGACCGCGTCGAGCAGGTCGACCGGCACGCCGCACGCGCCCGCCGGCGATGTCACATTCAGCGCCAGGCTCTGCATCAGGGCGGGCGGCTGGGAGAGCGCCGCCACCATGAAGCGCGTGGCGCTGGGGCTGCGCAGCGCAAACTGCGCCACGCCGCGAAGAGTCGCGGTCCAAGTGCCGCCCGCGGCGCTGAAGCCCGTGAGGTAGTCGTTCAGATTGCTGCGGGCAAACAGCGGGCTCGGATCCTGGATGACGATCGAGCCGTCGGCTGCCACCCCCATAGCCACCACGTAATGGCCGCCCACCAGGGTGCCGTTCATCGAGAGGCCCAGCGAAAGCAGCGCGGGATATCCTTGCGCCAGCAGGTCGGCGACCGCCGTGACAGTGGGGCTCTGCACGGTTACATCCACTCCGCCGGTGAAATCCGCGGCGCGCCAGAGATTCACGACCTGCTCGCCCGAATCGGGATTCGAAAGGAATCCGTCGCACAATGCGCCATGCAGGGGATTCACGGCGCAATCCGACAAAAGAAACTGGTTCAGCGTCACGGGATCGGCCGTGCCATACGGCGAGGACAGTTCGCCGCGGTTCTGGTGATATTTCAGAATCGAAGTCACCGCCGTGAGCAGGGCGCCCTTCTGCGCAATGGTGGCGCCTCCATTGCCCAGGCGAGTGTCGCCCGCCTGCATCAGCTTGGGGAAGTTCGATAGGCTCGCAGCCGCCGCGCGCATGTAGAAGGTCACGGGAGCTTGCGCAATCGAGGGCACGTCGGCGGTCACCGCGGTGACACCTTCAGAGGTCGGCAGACGCACGAACGTCTCGGCCTGCCCGGAGCTGTTAGTCAGTGCGGCGCCGGTGGAAAGCTGCGCTCCTGGCGAAGCCTGAAAGACCACCGCTGCGCCTACCACCGGGCTGCCGGTGGAATCCAACAGGGCGATGCGCAGCGAGATCGGCAGCATCGCGCCCGGAAGTCCGGTCTGATTGTCGCCCTGCACCTTGGCAATGGGCAGACGGTTGTTGGCGAAGCCTTTGATGCTCAGCGAACCGTCCGCGGTGGAGGAGCCGCCGGTATCCGCCGCATGGATGCTCACCGTGCCGCTCTGCGCGGTCAGCGGAACGGCCATGTCCCAACCATAGGCGCCGTTGGCCGTGGTCACCAGGAAATCGGGCTCGCCGGTCACGGAGACGCGGATGGTGCTGTTATTGGGGAAGCCGGAAATCGCCAGGCGCGCGCGTCCGCCGGCCGAAATCGAAGTAGGGGCCACAATCACGGCCGGGACCTTGGCGGCGGGATGGTCGACCGCGGCGGTATCGCCGGTGGAATACGTGATGTTGCCCCCCTCGAAGTTCTGCTGGTGCAGACTCCCGGTCACGAATTCGTCGCTGACCGGCATGCCATAGTTGCCCGCAGCCCCGCCGACCGCGTTGTACCGGATCTGAATGAGGCCGCCCACGTAGTAACTCTGTCCGGCGCGCGGGCCTGCCGTGGCCGCATAAATCGTGCCAAACCCGAAAGTCTGGCTGGAACCCGAGTTGGCGCCGAAGGTGGAAAAGCCCGTGGCCTCCGCAATGGGCGGCCCGGGAGCCCCGGTCTCGTAGCCCAGCAGCGCCCACTTGGCCAGCACTCCGCCGGTCACCAGGCGCACCGGATTGCCGGCCAGCGCCGCGCTCGCGGCGAACCGCTGCGTTCCCAAGGCGCTCTGGTCGCTGATGGGATATCCCAGGGCTCCCGCGGGACCGCCCAGGCTCTGATATCGAGCCAGCACCGCGCCGCCCACGATGTACGCCGTGCCGGCCTGGTCCGCCTGCGCCAGCATGTAGGCGCCCGGCGAATTCGGATCGCTCGACTGCACCATCTGCACGTAGCCGTTCCCCACGCGCACCGCCACGGAAGGAGCCGGAACCTGAATCGAAAGCTTGTTGCGGGTGATGGCGTCCTGGAAGGCCTGCACCACCGAGGATGGAGCGCCATCGCCAATCTGGCAGCACGGCGCGATCACCGTCACCGTCAGCTTGGGACTGGTCACGCCTCCGCTGGACGCAGTCACGTTGGCCGTCCCGCCGCCCACCGCTGTGAGCACCGCGCTCTGCCCCGTCGCCTGAATCGAGACGACCTTGCCGTTCGTGGTGCTCCACGAAACCGGCCGGTCCGTGAGGTTCCCGCCGCTGGTAGAGATCGGCAATGCGGTAACCGGAAGGGTCTGCCCCAGGTTCAACGTGACGGCGCCGCCCGATGGCCCACCGATCAGACTTACCGAAGCCACCGGCAACTGCACCGTGGGTCCGCCGCCTCCCGTCGTATTCTGGAGGGCTCCGCCTTCGAAACTCTGCCGATACACGCCGCTCGAAACCTCCAGCAACTCGCTGGTGGGCAGACCCAGCGTCCCGGAAGGCCCGAGCTCGGTCTGGTACAGGTCCCAGATCGGTTCCAGCACGCTGAACACTTTGTTCTTGTTCGGCCCCGAAGTGATGGTGTAGATCGCGCCGCTGGCGAAGGTCTGTACGGTTGCCGTCGTGCCTGCGGTAGCTGGAGGAATAATTGCGCCGGTAATGGCGGTTTCCACATCCACCGGACGCCCCAGCACCGAGATGCCGCCCGTGGCCGTCCACTCCGTGTAGAAGCCCAGCCGCACGACGAAGTCCTGCCCCGTCGCCAGGGGCACGGCGTAAGCAAACAGCGCATATCCCTTGTCGAAGAAATCGTATTCGCAGTTGTTGGCCGGGTCGAAGCCCGGGCAGATCAGTGTATCCCCGAGTGGATAACCGGCAGTGGATGCGCCCACCGACGTGTAGTTCGTGTACAGATTACCCAAGAGTTGAACTACGGAAGTGACTTCGCCGGTATCGGGATTAGTGGTGTTTACCGTGGGACTAATGGTGGCCAGGGCGTCTTTCAAGCCGGATGTCTTGAGGTCGGAGAACTCCTGCACATAGCCGGTGGTCCCCAGTTTCTTCACGTTGCCCAACGGCGGCAGAGTCACCAGGAAGTTGAACCCATTCCGGTAGTAGGCCTGCACGAACTGTTGCACCAGCGAGGGGGGCGCCCCTACGCCCACGTCCACCGCCGTGGCCAGCGTGATGGTCGCCGTGCCGGTCTTGGAAGCATCCGAGATGCTCGTGGCGGTCACGGTGACCTTTTGCGTTCCGGAGATCAATCCCGGCGCGGTGTAGAAACCCGTCGGGTCGATAGTTCCGATCTGCGGATTGATGGACCAGGTCACTCCCGCGGTGGAGTTCTGCACGGTGGCGGAGAACTGTTGCGTCTGGTTGTTACTCAGCGTGACAGTAGCCGGAGTCACCGTCACGGAAGCCGCTGGAGCGGCCTGCAATGTGATGGATGCGCTGCCCGACTTGGTGGGGTCGTCTATGCTGGTCGCCGTCACCGTGACTTTCGAGTTGCTCGAAGTGATGGTTGCCGGGGCGGTGTAGAGGCCGGTGTTGTCGATCGCCCCCAACTGCGGGTTGATGGACCAGGTGACTCCGGCGATGTTGTTCTGTAAGGCGGCGGTAAACTGCTGCGTCTGGCTGTTGGTCAAAGTCACGCTGGCCGGAGAGACCGCCACGGTGATCGCCGGCGCTGGCTGGAGGGTCACCACCGCCGTGCCCGATTTGGTCGGGTCGTCGACGCTGGTCGCGGTCACCGTGACCTTCGAGCTGGCCGCGATGCTGGAGGGCGCTGTGTACAGCCCGCTGTTCGTGATGTTCCCCACCTGCGGGCTGATGGACCAGAGAACCCCGGCGCTGGAACCCAAGAGGGTGGGGGTGAACTGCTGCGACTGGTTGGCGCTCAAGGTCACCGCCGCCGGAGACAAGGTCACCGAGATCGGCTGCAGCGTGACGGTGGCCGTGCCGTTGGTGGTGGGATCGAAAACACTGGTGGCGATGACGGTGACTTTCTGACTGGCGGCGATCGGCGACGGCGCCGTGTACATGCCGCTGTTAGGATCGATTGCGCCCACCTGCGGGTTGATACTCCAGGTGACGCCGGTCTGGCTGATGCCGCTTACGCTGGCCGAGAACTGCTGCGTCTGCCCGTTGCCGAGCGTCACCGAAGGCGGGTTCACCAGCACAATAATGGTGATCGGCACCAGGGTGATGGAGACGGTAGCGAACTGCGTGGGATCCGCCACGCTGGTGGCCGTCACAGTAACGATCTGGCGCGTGGTGATGAAATTGGGAGCCTTGTAGGTAATGGTGGATAGACCGGTGGAATCGGGGGCGCTGCCGTTTCCGACCGCCGCCCCGGCCACCGTCGGACTGAAGCCCCAGGTGACCGACTGGTTGACTGCCCCCGTGACGCGGGCGGTGAGCGTACAGGTCTGGGCGCCCTGGAGCGAGCCGCATCCCGTGCCGGCTCCCAGGGAAACCAGCACCTGCCCATGGAGGGCGCAGGCCGCTGCACCCAGCAGCCACACGCGGAGAAGAATAGAAAAGGACCGATCGAGACGCACGGGTAACCGATATCTTAATATGTTGCAAACCCCGTGGTGGAAAGCGAGTTGCGGCAGGGGTCGGCAGGGCGAGTTTACAATGGATACGTGAGGCCTCACAAGAACACAGAACAGATCGCCGTGGCCAGGCGTCGATTTCTGGCGAGAATCCGCAACGCACCCGATCGGGGCACCGCCGGCAAGGTGACCTGGACGCGAGACGAATTGCATGAGCGATGCTAGAGGTCTCGCTGCCTGAGAACCTTCCGCACGTTGCGCGCCCCATGTACGATGGCGAGTATCTGCAATGGACGGGTTCCCGGGCGGTAAGCGATCAGATAGGAATAGACCGGGAAGAATAAGACTGGCGCCTTGGTATAGTCGGGCCGACGATGTCCTGGCCCGGCATTCGCGCCAGGGATTCACATTTGTCCAGCAACTCGGTCTCGACGCGATCCGCCGTCTCGAGACTGTCTTGCCGGATGTAGCCCCAAATTTCGAAAAGATCGCGAAGGGCGTAGGAAGAGAGAGCGTAAAGCTCTTTCATTTGCCCCAAGCTAGGCTGGCGGACTTCATCTCCCGCAGGCGCTGGCGCACTTCGCTTCCGGGGATGCCGCCTCCTTGGTCGAACTCCTCCATCGCCCGTTCCAGTTTTTCTCCGACCTCTCTACGGTGCAATTCTAGCCACGCTTCCTCGGCATCCTGAGACTCCAGAGCTTGCAGCAGGACATCCTCGACGCTTTGAAACACGCCGCTTTGCAGGCGTTTTTGAATAAGTGCTTCCAATTCAGGGTTCAACTCGACGGTCATGGGGACACCTTATCCCTTATCATACGCCCTCACGTTCAGAAGCCGGGTCATTGCTTCATTTCCCGGATGTACCCCACCACCGCCTTAATGCGCTCGTCCCCCAGAATCATCTCATACGCCGGCATCCGGCCCCTGCCGTTGGCGATGGTACGGGTCAACTGGGTGTCGCTCTCCTTCTGCACGTCCGCCGACGTCAGATCGCGCATCCCCTCTTTTTTCCCGATGGCGGTCTGCGCTTTGCCGTCAAGACCGTGGCAGCCCCCGCAACGCTGCCGGTAAATGGTTTCCCCGCCTTCGACGGGCTTCTGCGGCTGGCCGTACAGCAATCCGGCTGCCAGCACCGGGAGGGTCAAGTGCCATAGCCTCATGCCCGAAAAAGAAGCACGTGAATTGCCGAACCGGCGCACACCCCGCCTACCTGTTGACATTCAAAAGGAAAAGCGCGACACTTCTTTTGAATGTCTACAGGAGAGTCGAAATCCGATATTCTGCAGGGCACGCTCGACCTGATGGTCCTGCGCACCCTCGAAACCATGGGGCCGCAACACGGCTTCGGACTGGCCAAGCGCATCCAGCAGATCTCCGGCGGCGCGCTCGACCTGAACCAGGGCACCCTCTACCCGGCGCTGCTGCGCCTGGAACAGCGGGGATGGATTCGTTCCCGCTGGGGCACCTCCGACGCCAACCGGCGTGCCAAGTATTACGAAATTACACGCAAGGGCCGGCAGCAGGTAGAAAAGGAGTCCGAGGAATGGTCCCGCACGGTGGCCATCATGGAGCGGTTTGTCCGGCTCGCCGAAGAGGATTAATCCATGCGTACCAGCTTGCAGCGTCTTTGGGCACTCTTTCGCGGGCGCCGTCTGGACCGCGAATTGCACGATGAAATCGAGATCCACCTGGCCATGCAGGAGGAGGAGTTCCGGCGGCAGGGGATGGATGCCACTGCCGCCCGCCTGGCCGCGCGCCGGGAATTCGGCGGCGTCGCCCAGACCCAGGAGATCTATCGCGAACGGCGCGGCGTTCCGTGGTTCGAGTTGACGGCCAAGGACCTGCGCTATGCGCTCCGCGGCCTCGGCCGCAACCCCGGGTTTACGGCGGCCGCTACGGCGGCCGCCGTGCTTTCGCTCGCCTTGGGAATCGGCGCCAACACCGCCATCTTCTCCCTGTTCCACGTCCTGATGCTCGACACACTGCATGTGGCCAAGCCCGCGGAACTGGTGACCATGTTCCGCACGGGCGCCTGGGGCGTTGGCATTTCCTCCTACCCGCTCTATCTGGACATCGCTAAGCGGACCGATCTTTTCAACGGCGTCATCGCGCGGAGCGGCGTTGACAAGGCGCCTTTTCGGACCGCCTCGGGAGACCATCCGGAGACGGCCCAGCGCGAGTTTGTCACTGGCAACTATTTCGCGGTTCTGGGTGTGGCTCCGGCCATCGGCAGGCTGTTCACCGGTGCCGATAATCGCACGCCTCATGCCCATCCGTTGGCCGTCCTCAGCAACGATTTCTGGCGTCGCCGCTTCGCCGCCGACCCGGGAGTCCTGGGACGTACCCTGGTCGTCGATGGAAAGCCATTGACCGTAATCGGCGTCGCCGCGCCCGGATTCCGCGGCGTGGAAGTGGACCACCATCCCGACCTGTGGGTGCCGGCCATGATGACCGAGAACGAGATCATGGAAGCGGGCTGGCACTGGCTGTGGATCATGGCGCGGCGCCGCCCCGAAGCTTCGCGCCGCCACGTTCAGGCGGCCATGGATGTGCTCCTGCAGCAGTACCTCGCCGGCGTCTACGGAAACCACCCCAACGCCGGCTTCAAGAAGATCGCGATGGATCAGCGGATCGAAGTGCGCGCGGGCGCCGGGGGACTCTCCATGCTCCGCGACGAGTTCGGGCATTCGCTGAGCGTGTTAATGGCCGCGGTGGGACTGGTGCTGCTGGCCGCCTGCGCCAACGTGGCCAACCTGCTGCTGGCGCGCGGGGCCGCGCGGCGCAAGGAAGTCGCGGTCCGGCTTTCGCTCGGCGCAAGCCGCGGCCGCCTGGTGCGCCAGGCATTGACCGAGAGCCTGCTGCTGGCCGGAGCGGGATGCCTGCTGGGAGTGGCGTTCGCCTTCTGGGGTGAGCGCGGCGTTCTCCAGTTCCTGCCGGCCGAGTCGGCGGAGCCGTTCCCCGCGGTCCCCAACGCCCTCGTGCTGGCCTTCACGCTGGGAATCTCGCTGCTGTCGGCGGTGCTGTTCGGGCTGCTGCCGGCCTGGCGTTCCACCTCCGTGGATGCGGCGGATTGCATCAAGTCGGGAGGCGCGCAGTCGAGCGGGCGGCAATCCGGGTTGCGCAAGATGCTGGTGGTGTCGCAGGTGGCCTTCTCGGTAACGCTGGTAGCGCTGGCCGGCCTCTTCGGCCACAGCCTGGCAACGCTGCGGTCGGTGAACCTGGGATTCCGGAATCCGGCCGTCATGGAGTTCTCGCTCGACTTTCCCCAGGCGTGGAAGGCGCCCCAGATCCAGGCGGCGCGCGACCGCCTGGTTGCGCGGTTGGAAGCGCTGCCGGGCGTTTCGCTGGTCACTTACGGCGCACCCGGACCGTATAGGGACGGCTTTTCCAAGGCCACCATCCGGATCCCGGGATCCGAAATAACGGCCACGGCGCCGGCATGGGTGAGCATTCAGAACGTCGCACCGCGCTACTTCGAAGCTCTGGGCGCCGCGCCCATTGCCGGCCGGGAGTTCGACCGCGGCGACACGCCCCAATCGCGCAAGGTCGCGCTGGTGAACGAAGCCTTCGTGCGCAAAATGCTTGCTGGCGATCGGCATCCCCTGGAGCGCATTTTGGATGATCCGCTGAACCCTACGTTCATCGTGGGGGTAGTGCCCGACGTCGCTCACGGCGGAGTGCGGCAGCCGGCCGTACCCACGGTGTACCTGCCCGCGGCGCGAATGGCGAAGTGGTGGGGCGCCATCCTGGTGCGCTCCGCGCTGCCGCGCGAGGAAACCGCGCGGGCCATTCGCGCGGAAGTGGAGCGCCTGGGTCCGGACGTGACGGGCGGCGACCCTAAAACCATCGCGCAGCGGGTGGATGACTCGATCTACCAGGATCGGCTTCTCGCCACCGTGGCCGGGTTCTTCGGAGGGCTCGCGCTGCTGCTGGCGGCCGTCGGGCTGTACGGTGTGGTGGCCTACGGGATGGCGCAGCGGGCGCGCGAGATCGGGATCCGCATCGCGCTGGGGGCGCGGCGCGGTAAGGTGCTGTGGATGATGCTGGGCGACCCGTTGCTGCTGGTTGCGGCCGGCCTGGCAATCGGGCTGCCGGCAGCGTTGGTGGCCGCGGGCACGGTCGAAAAAGTGCTCTTCGGCGTAAAGCCCGCGGACCCTTTCGCGTACCTGGCGACTGCCGGGGCGCTACTCGCGATCGGCCTTGCGGCCGCCTTTCTGCCGGCGCGCCGCGCGGCGTCCATCGAGCCGGTCGAGGTGCTGCGGCAGGAGTAGGACTGGGCTCGAAGGCAGGCCATCGTTTTAGTGGCCTTTAGTGGCCTGCCTTTAGCCCGCCACGTCCCGGCATGTGATATGCTCATTCGAGCGTAGGGGACGCATCCGGTCCGCGGAAAGGGTAGAAGCCCACCCGTTTTCAGCAGCTTTTTCGCGAAACTTCTTTCAGCCCGATGTGCGGACGGCGGGCGCTTCGATGAAAGGAGTTCGCCATGTCGAACCATTCTCAGGACGCGCCGCGTCCGCTTCCCGAACGTCCCAATCTCCGGCATCTAAAGGATCAAGCCAGGGATCTGCTCGAGGCCGGTGGCGCCGCGTCCGTCGCGGACGCGCAATTCAAGATCGCCAGGCTCTACGGCTTCGCGAGTTGGCCGAAGCTCAAGGCCCACGTCGACTCACTCGAAGAGATCGGGCAGCTCAAACAGGCGATCGACACCAACGATTTCGATCGCGTCAAAGCCCTCATGAAGCGCAACCCGGCTCTGCACCGGGCTCCGCTGGGCTATGGGAAGAACGGCCCACTCACCTGGGCCGCCGAGTGCCGCGTACCCTGGGGCCCGCCTGCGCCGGTGAGGCTGGCCATCGCCCGGTGGATGATCGAAAACGGGTCCGACGTCCATCAAGGCGGCGACGGCCCGCTGATGCGAGCGGCGCTCCGAGGCGAGCGCATCCCGATGATGGAGCTTCTGGTTGCCTCGGGCGCCGATGTCAACGCGGAATGGAATGGCGATTTTCCAATCCTCTTCGCGCCCTGTGAATCGGTGAATCCCGCCGCCCTCCAGTGGCTATTGGAGCATGGCGCGGACGCGAACGGTCCGAAGCCGGCGCGGCGCACCACGGCCTTGGATTACCTGATCGGAACCTATGCCCGTTCCGCGGAACTTGCAAGGTGCATGGACCTGCTGATCGATGCCGGCGGCGTCTCGCGATACAACCTGCCCGGCGTGTTCGACACGATTCAGAACCGCGTGGATCGGCTGGCGGAGCGTCTCGATGCCAACCCGGGCCTCGTGCATCAACGGTTCCCGGAGCTCGACTGCGGCAGCACGGGCGCGCGGCGTCTCCTGCTGCGGGGAGCCACACTACTGCACGTGGCCGCGGAATACGGCAGTGTGGAAGCGGCCAGACTTCTGATCGATCGCGGTGCGGCAGTGAACGCGCGAGCGCTCGTGGATGAGGCCGGTATTGGCGGGCAGACCGCGATCTTCCACTCCGTGACCCAATTCCGCGATTGGGGCCTGCCAGTGACCCATCTGCTGTTGGAACGCGGAGCGGACCTGTCCGTGCGGGTGAAACTTCCCGGCCACTACGAGCGGCCGGATGAAGTGGTGGAGTGTACGCCGCTTGGATACGCGTTGCGATTTCCCGGCGCCGAGCTTCCCAGCGAGAAGACATTGACGCTGCTCCATGAGCGCGGGGGGATGGAGTGATGCTCCTTCATGGCACTTCACTGGCTCTCCCTGAGCCGGCCGCTTGGGTGAGCAGGTAATTCCATTCCGGCAGGCTCGCCGTCCGGCGGGCGGCGATTCCGTAGTGTGCAATCGCGGGCGGGTAGTCTCCGGATAGCCATGCGTCCATCGGAGTCGAGCGCATTCAGCAACGCGAGTCCGCGGATGGGCCGTGCACCATGGCCGCGGCGATCGCGTGATTCAGCGTCACCACGCCAGTCGGTGTCCGCAGCCCGCGGCGCTTCGTCGTGCACGGCGGCGATGGCGGCCTGTAACTGGTAAGGGCCGATCGACCCCTTGGGCAAGGTCGCGGGTCAGTATCGCGATGCCCTCGGCGATCAGCTCGCCCCCGGGCGAGGTTCGCGCCGCGCGGCGCGCATCGGTCAGCAACATGAGCGCCAGCAATCCCGCGACCTCGGGGTCTTCCGGAAGCGTGAACGGCCCGCGTCAGCCGGATGGCTTCGCGCAACTCGCAACGCTGCAGTTGTGCGCCGCCGCAGCGAGCGGAACGGCACACCGGAAGCCTTGATGCTCTGCTTGGCCGGCTGATCCGCTGCTCCATGGTGGCTGCCCACCGCCCGCAAGGTGAGGGCGATTGCCGATGACGAAGTCAGTGCCGGGTGACAGCACATAATGAGCTGGATGGGTGTGTCGTCCTGGTCCGTCTCGTTCTCCATCTCGCCAGCGGGCGTCACGAAGCCGGATTCCATGGCCGCAGCGGTTTCCCGGCGCCGGCGGGCCACCTCGCTGCGCACGTGATCGGTCCTGCGCCGGGAGGCGACCTGAATCAGCCAGGCGCGTGGATTCTCGGGAACGCCATCCCGCGGCCATTGAACGGCCGCTGCGACCAGCGCCTCCTGGACGGCGTCCTCGGAGGCTGCAAAGTCGCGGAAACGGCGAACCACCACGCCCAGGAACACGCGTCCTGCAGCCCCGGCGTCACAGCAGGTCTTCGGGCGGTCCGCTCATCACCTGCCGCACTTCGATGGGCATGTTCATCGGCGCACCGCCGGGTCCCGGCGCGGCCGACGCCCGCGCGGCGATCGCGTAGGCTTGCTCGGGGGTCTCGACGTCCACGATCCAGTAGCCGGCGAGGTACTCTTTGGCCTCCGGGAACACGCCGTCGGTGATGGGGGCGCCGTCCTTACCGGCTCGCACGCGCTTGGCCTCCTGCGGGCTGGCCAGGCCTTCGGCCGAAACCAACACCCCTTCCTTCCGGAGATCCTTGTCGAAGCCTATCATGAAGGCGATGTTCGCCTGGAGGTCTTTCTTCGGCCAGGCGCCAAACGTCTCATAACCCGTCTTCGGGCAGTTCATCATCAAAATGTATTTCATGTCGTTTGCTCCTTCGATTTTCGCACTGGTTTGTGCGCTTTCATGGGTGAGTCGAAACACGCGGCGCATTCTCGACATCCCGGACCGCGATTTCTGAGAAAAAATGTACAGGCCGGGAGGCCTGTCCTACTGATATCATCAGGGCAGTGAGCAACTTCCGCCTGTTGTGGTGCGGGCTCGTCCTGGCCCTGGCACCGGCCCGGGCGCAGGCTCCCGGAGAAGTCCGCGGCTCCGTCCTGGATGCCCGCGGCGGCGAGGCCCTCGCGAGCGTAGTGATCCAACTCGTGGGCGGCCCCTGGCGTGCCACCACCGACGCCGCCGGCCGCTTCGCCATCCCCGGCGTGACTCCCGGCGATTACACGCTCAATGTCTCCACGGTCGGCTATCATCTCTTCAAGCGTCCCTTCCACCTGAGTGCCGGCGAGGCCAAGGAATTCGAAGTCGTTCTCAGCCCCGACACGTTCCGCCAGACCGACACCGTGCAGGCCCAATCCAGTCCTTTCGAAACCACCCGCCAGGATAGCCCCAATGCGCTGGTGCTGGCCGGCAACGACGCCAAGAACCTCGCCAGCGTCCTGGCCGACGATCCGCTGCGCGCCGTGCAGAGTCTTCCCGGCGTCACTTCCAACAACGATTTCGACGCGCGCTTCTCCCTGCGCGGCGCCGACTACAGCCGCATCGGCCTCTACCTGGACGGGGTCCTGCTCCACGCCCCGTTTCACATGCTCCAAGGCCAGAACGTCTCGGGATCGGCCACCGCCTTCAACGGCGACATGGTGGAGGAGCTGGAGCTGCACGAGGGCGCCTACCCCGAGCGCTTCGAGGACCGCACCGCCGGCGCGCTCGACGTCCACACCCGCGACGGCAATCGCAACGGCATCACCTTTCGCGCGTCCGCCAGTGCTTCCAACGCGGGCTTCATGGCCGAAGGGCCGCTGGGCAGGAAGAAGCGCGGCTCGTGGCTGGCCGGCGTGCGCAAGAGCTATCTGCAGTACATCTTCGCGCGCACCTTCCCCAGCACCAATTTCATCTTCGGCTTCGAAGATGCGCAGGGCCGGCTCACTTACGACCTCACGCCCAGGAACAACATCACCCTCTACGTCCTCGAAAGCTACTCGAGTCTCGACCGCCATACCAACATTGCGTCGCTGGGGGTCAATTCGCTGGTGACCGCGGGCTACCACTACACCCTGGGCAACCTCGGCTGGCGCTACACTCCGTCACCGAAACTGCTGGTCGCCACGCACGCCGCCTGGATGCGCGAAAAGTTCGACAACAACAACCCCAACGACCTCCCGCTGGGCGCCGGTTACTACGGCGAGTGGGTCGCGAACACCACCGCCACATGGATGTGGAACGCGCGCAATCCGCTCGACATGGGCTTCTCGGTGCGGCAACTCCGCGATTCCGGATTCTCCAACCAGTACCTCTCGGTGGCCACCGTGCCGCGCCTGCTCGACCACTACAATGGCGCCGCCACGCGCGTGGGCGGGTTCGCGCAGCAATCGTGGACCGCGTGGTCCGGGCGCGTGCACCTGGCGGCTAGCGCGCGCTGGGACTATCATTCGATCGACGGCATCGCCGCGACTTCGCCGCAGGCCTCCGCGGCGCTCCTGCTGACGCCGGCCACTCAGCTTCAGCTCGCCTTCGGACAGTATGTGCAGTACCCGGAGATCTCGCTGCTGACTTCGCCGCTGGGCAGCCGCGGCCTGCTGCCCCTCCGCTCCAACCAGGCGACCGCCGCCATCGAGCAGCGCCTGGGCGAGCGCACCCGCCTCCGCCTCGAATTCTACAATCGCGCCGACCGCGACCTTCCCTTCCAGCCGTTGTACGATCCCCGTCTGATCAAGGGCAAAATCTTCATCCCGCCGCTGAACCCGTCCTATCTCGATTCGCTCCGCGGGTACGCGCGCGGCGTGGAGTTCTTCCTCCAGCGCTCCAGCGCCAACCGTTTCACCGGCTGGATCTCGTATGCCTTCGGCCGCACCGGCATGCGCGATGGCGACGAGCCGGCCGGATCGGCCGTCCGGTTCCCTTCGGACTTCGACCAGCGCCACACGGTCAATCTGTACGGCGGTTACCGCCTGAAGCCGACGGTCAATCTGAGCCTGCGCTGGAACTACGGCAGCGGCTTCCCCATCCCCGGCTACCTGCAACAGATCGGCTCGTTTTACTATCTGACCACCGTGCGCAACCAGTTGCGCCTGAGCCCGTACTCACGAACCGACCTCCGCGTCAATAAGTCGTGGACCCACGATAAGTGGAAGCTGACGTTGTACGGGGAAGTGATCAATCTGACTAACCGCACTAACTACATCTTTGACAGTTTCGACGGTTACAACACCAAGACGTTTCAGTCGTTTCTGACTCTCGACACGATGTTCCCGATCCTGCCCAGCGCGGGGATTGTCTTCGAGCGATAGTGAGGGAGGTGACGAGGATGCCAAAGACGAGAGCCCCACTCGCGGAGGAGAGTGCCGGGGACAGGGCACGCACCAGCCAGACAGTCTTTGTCCTTTCGCTCGGCCTGATGGCGATGGCCACTGTTTCGCTGGTGCAGGCCTTGGTGCACCGCTGGAGGGGCACCGCCTGCACGCAGGGTGTCGAGAATCTGTGCTTGATCGCCGCCCTTTGGCTCAATCGGCAGGGGAAAGTCGAATGGGCTACGAAGGTCATCTGTTTCAGTGAGCTGGCCTGCGGATTGATCGTGATCTCATTCTTCGGTGCGGGATTCAGCGACGAAGATCTGCTGCTGTTCCCGCTGATCCTCGTGGCTGCCGCAATCCTGTTGGATTGGCGCTCCTACCTCGGCTTTGCGGGCCTGGTGGTTGTGTCCGTTGCCTCCGCCGGGCTCATTCTTGCCGCCAGCGGCTCCGGGGGCACCAGGTTCCACCGGGTCACCAACGTGGTCAACATCCTCATCGTTACGGTGGTGGCGGTGGGGCTGCTGGCCCGCAATCTCAAGCGAAGCTTGCTCCAGTCGCGGGAAGCGGAGCGGGAAATCAGGGCGCTAAGCGGGCGCCTGATTAATGCACAAGAGGAAGAGCGGACTCACCTCGCTCGGGAACTGCACGACGACCTCAGCCAGCAAATCGCAGCCCTGAGCATCGGGATGAGCAATCTGAAAAGGCAGATCCCTCAACCGGAAGTGGATGCGCGCGAGCAAACCGACCGCCTCCAGCAAAAGTTGGTTCAGGTGGCGGAGAGCATTCGTCAGATTTCGCATGAGCTTCACCCGGCTGTGCTGCAGCATTCCGGTCTGGGGGCCGCTCTGCGGGCGTATTGTGCGGAGTTCGGGTCGTTGAACGGTGTTCAGGTGTCGCTCCGGACATCCGGCTCGTTTGACGGCGTACCGTCGCCCGTCGCCCTTTGCATCTATCGGATTACCCAAGAGGCGCTCCGGAATGTCGCAAAACATGCCAATGCCGCGGAGGCCGAGGTCGAGCTGCAGCGCGTGGATGGCATGTTGAGCCTTTCCGTATCGGATCGCGGAGCGGGATTCGACCCGGGCCGCGCCACCATGCCCTTCGGGCTGGGACTGGTCAGTATCAAGGAGCGCGCGCGGCTCGTGAATGGCACCCTGGAGGTACAAAGCAAGCCCAATGAGGGTACGATCTTACTGGTAAGAATCCCGGCATGACCCTGCGCCCTGCCCGCCCTCGACAGTCTGTTCGCACGTGACCGTGGCGCACGCTCTCAGCGTGCCGTGCCGGCACTCTGCCGGCATGTCTGGGCCGCGACCGATGAGAAATCCGCGTTAGGGGCGGCCGCGCAGAACCATGTCGGGGCGCCGGGCGGCCGGCCGCCACTCACCCCCACGCCGGAACGGGCTCGGGCAAGCGGATCACCTTCTTCTGTATGGCGTATTGCACCAATTGTGCCTTGTTGTGGATGTCCAGCTTACGCATCAGGTTGAACTTGTGCGCTTCCACGGTTTTCACGCTCAGCTCGAAGCCGGTGGCGATCTCCTTCACCGATTTGCCCTCGGCCAGCATTTTCAGGATCTCCAGCTCGCGCTTGGTCAGCGTGCCGAAGCGCGGCTGGCGTGGGCCGCGGCCTTGCATGCGGAAATCGTCCACCAGCCGGGTGAGGAGGCGCGGACTCAGAAAGCTGCCGCCGCGATGCACTTCCCGGATGGCCGTCACCAACTGATCGACCGGGCTCTCCTTCAGAACGTAACCGCTCGCTCCCATGTCGACGCACTCCGCCAGGTAGTCTTCGTCATCGTACATGGAGAGAAACACCACGCGGGTCTCGGGGCGCTCCTTGCGGATCACCCGGGTAGCCTCGAAGCTGCTCATGCCGGCCATCCCGATGTCCATCAGGACCACGTCGGGACGCACCTGCCGGGCTACCGCCACGGCGTCGGAAGCGTTGCCCGCCTCGCCTGCCACTTCCATGTCGTTCTCGGCCGTCAACAGGTTCCGGATGCCTTGTCGAAAAAGCGTATGATCGTCAGTTAATAGTACTCGAATCTTTGCCATTAGGTGCCACCTGTGCTCCACGAGGCAGAAGGAGAGTGACGCTCACGCCCTTTCCAGGCGAGCTTCGCACCACGAAAGTTCCACCCAGGATGGCGGCGCGCTCCCGCATGCCAGCCAGGCCGAATGACATCGGCTGGCTGTCTGCCGTTTTCCCATTAAAGCCGGCGCCGTTGTCCGTAACGCTCAGCCTGATACTCTTATCGGCCACGTGGAGCGAAAGGTTTACATGGGTAGCCTGGGAATGTTTGGCGATGTTCTGTAAGGACTCCTGCGCCACACGGTAGATCGTCTGCTGGATGTGCATGGGAAGGGCTTCGGAACCGACCGAGATGCGCAGGCACAGCTCCGCCGGATGCATCTTGCGGAACCGTGCGGCCAACTGGCGCAGGGCCGGCGCCAGGCCCAGTCGTTCCAGCACCGCGGGACTGAGGGCGGCCACGATCCGCCGCAGCTCCTCGACCGTTCGCTCTGCCACGCCACAAGCTTCCCGGATCCGCGGAAGCAGGGAAGCCGGAGCATCGCGGCCCATCATGTCCAGTTGCAGGCGGAGCAGCAGCAGCGACTGGCCGGCCTCGTCGTGCAGCTCGCGCCCGATGCGCCGCCGCTCTTCTTCCTCGGTGTGGCGCGCCTGCGCTTCGAGACGGCGGATTTCACCCTCCAGGCGCGCTTTCTCGATGGCTTCCCGGCAGCGCTCCCCCGCCGCTCCGAGCAGCGCCAACTCGCGCGGCAGCCACGGGTAAGGCACCGCGAATCCGAATTGGACCAGCGCCGAGGCGCCCAGCGGATGCGACCAGTACGAGGCATAGCGGCCGCGCATGCGTGGATCCGCAATCAGCCGTTCCGCAGGCTTGCCGCGTTCGATATAGAGAGGCCGCGTCAGCTTGCCGCCGATGGACTGGTCCAGCAGCAGGAGGCGCCCGCTGCGCGCGTGAAAGGTGCGCGTCAGGATGCGCACGAACCTCCGCATGAGATCGTCCAGGTCGCGAGCCTCCAACTCCGCGCGATAGAGCCCGAAAAAGGCCTGGGCTTCAGCCTCGCGGACCCGGTGGAAGGCCGTCTCCAGGGTCAGGAGGGTGGCCAGTTGGAGTTGCTCGCGCGCCGGGTGGAAGCGGCCCGGGAGCTGCGTTTCGAGCAGCTTGCCGAACTCGCGCAGCAGCTCCTTGACCTCGCCCGGAGGCACATTCAGCTTGGCCAGCCGGCAACCGTTGTAGTCCACCTGTTCGAGGAAGCGGCCGAGCGAGAGCAGGCGCGACAGGGCGGCGGGAGTGATGGCCAGAAGCGCGCGGATCTCCGCGGCCCCGTAAGACCGCCCGCGCAGCACCACGCGGAAACGGCGCTCCAGCCGAACGGCGAAGGGAGCGATGGCGCGGGCCAAGCGCACCGCGTGGCGGCGGGCCGCCGGCGTGAACAGTGATTCGGTCATTTTCAAGGGCCCGAAGTCAGGAGTCAGAAGTCAGGAGTCAGGAGTCGGAATAGTCGGCCCCCGCTTCTGCTCTCGTTATAGAGTGCCGTCTCGCGCCGGGTTCTCTCAGAAACCAGTACCCCGAGGGCCGGCGGCCCGGCCGCGAGCCCGGATTCAGACGCGCAGCCATTCTGACTCCTGTCTCCTGTCTCCTGACTCCTGCCCTCAGGGCTTTCCCCCGTGTTCTCTCAAAATCCGGGCGGCATCCGGGAAAGAATTAGCCGTCGCGGCCCCTAGAGGAGTAGTGCCGGCCTTGCTCCTGGCGTTCACATTGGCGCCGCGGGCGATGAGCAGTTCGACCACTGCCGTCCGCCCCCATGCCGCCGCATGGTAAAGCGGGGTAGCTTGAGACTCCCGGTCGCGCGCCTCGCGGTCGGCGCCCTTGTCCAGCAACAGCGCGGCGATTTCGGCGTGGCCGCTGATGACCGCGTCCAGCAGCGGAGTAGCGCCGTCGCCATCGCGGGCGTCGACCTCCGCGCCGTGATCCAGCAATAACCGCGCGATTCCGAGGTTGCCCTTGAGGGCCGCCTGGTGGAGCGGCGTGGCGCCCGACTGGTCGCGGGCGTTGACGTTCGCTCCCTTCTTAACCAGAATATCGGCGGCTTCGGCCAGTCCCTTTAGGGCCGCCTCGTGGAGCAGCGCGCCGTAGGCCGCGCCCGGAGACTCCTTGGCGACGAGCGCCTGGAGCGCCCCGGTATCCTGCGCCCGGGCGGCATTATCCAGGGGAGTCGCGCCGCTGCGGTCCGGGCGTGCGCGATTGGCGCCGAGCGCCAGCAGCAGTTCCACCACCTCGCTATGGCCCTTGGTGGCGGCTTCGTTGAGCGGAGTGGCGCCGCTCTCGGGATTCTCCTCATCGAGGTGCGCGCCACGCCGGATGAGAGTTTGCGCGACGTTGCGGTAGCCGTGCAGGGCCGCCTCATCGAGCGGGGCGCAGCCGGATTGGTCGCGTGCGTTGACCTCGGCGCCCCGCCCGATCAGCAGCTCGACCAGCGGCAGGGAGCCGCGGAGGGCAGCCAGATGCAGGGCCGTGAGGCCTGACTTGTCGGCCGCCTTGACATCGGCGCCGTGCGCCAGCAGCAACTCCGCCATCGGGTAGTCCTCCTTGATAACGGCGTAGGCCAGCGGCGCCGAGCCGCCCTCGGAATGGCGGACGTTGACATCGGCTCCGTGCGCGATCAGGTAAGCGGCAATCTCGAGACTGCCGTTCCAGGCGGCGTCGTGCAAAGGCGTGGCGCCCAGGGCATCGCGCTGGTTGACATCCGCGCCGCGCGCGATCTGCTCCTTGACCTGGTCGAGAATGCCCGACTGCACGGCTTCGTGGAGGTCCGCGGCGGCGAGCGAGGCGGCAAGCGTCAGAAGTGCGGCGATTCGACTGGTCACCTCCTTCACCCTACCCCGCGCCCTGCCGGACGTCAACGGAGACTACGGTATCGAGACCGTTCCCACCGCCTGCCACCCCGAGTTCACTGTGCCGTTCCCTGCCGCGAGATAGAACACCTGGCCGCCGGCGAAACCCGCGAAGAACGTGATCGGCAGCGTCAAGGTCAGCGTGTTGCCGCTGCCCGACACGGAACTTCCCTCGCCGCCCACCACGCATTGGCTGTTGCCGGCGATCCCCGTGCCCGGCAGCACCAGTCCCGCATACGGCCCGCCCGCATCCCCCGCATCGTCCACCAAATACACCGAGCCCGCGGACGGGCCCGAGGGCACAAAAGCCACGTAGCAGGCATGCCGGCCGTCGATCGCGCTCGCGATCAGCACGTTGGCCACCGCGATGTCCTGCCAACCCTTGCTGTCGGTGAAGGTGAACGTGTATGTCTGACTCAAGAGGTTACTACTCGCCGGACTCATCCCGCCGACCCACGGACCGGCCGGCGCGGCGCCCCCCGCGTTCCACGTCCCCACCTCCTGCCAGCCCGAACTGCCCGTCGTCTTGTCCTCGGCCGACAGGTAAAACACCTTGTTACCCGTAAAGCTCGCGCCGAACGTGATAGCCAGCGTGAGGGTCAGGCTGTTCCCCGACCCGCTCACCGAGCTTGCGGCGCCGTTGATCGAGCACTGACTGTTGCTGACGGCGCCCGACCCCGGCAACACCAGTCCCGCGTACGGCCCGCCCGCATCGCCGGCGTTATCGACCAGGTACAGGGAACCGGAATTCGCGCCCGATGGAGCGAACGCGATGTAGCAGGCGTGGCTCCCATCCAGCACGCTGTTCATCAGTACATCCACTACGCTGAGATTCTGATACCCGCTGCTGTCGGAGAAGGTAAAGGTAAACGTCTGACTGCCTCCGCTGCCCGCCGCCGGCCCGGCCGATCCCGCCAAAAGCGGCGGCAGGGGCAGCGGCTGTTCGGCAATCAGAGCGATCCCCTGGCTCGTCAGATTGAACAAATCCTGCACCGAGTAAGTGGGGCTGGCGCCTGCTCCGGTATTGACTGTTGCGGTGATGTTACAGATGCCGCAGTTACCGCCGTAAATCTGCACGTAATTGAGCGGCACGGCGCCAGTCTTGGTTCCACCAGCGAGAGTGGGGAAATGAGAGATCGTAGCGGCGTCGTAGAGCCGGGGAACCAGAGAGGCGGCGGCGGTGCCGTTGAAGAAATTCGCGATCGTGTTGTAGAACGCTTGTTGGGGAGAGCAGGCGGGATTGGCAGCCGTGGCGTCCGGACATAATGTTTGTATAGCCGGGAGGTAAGTATACGGACCAAGGCCCCCGCCGAACTCCAATCCGCCGAGGATTCGAGTCGATTGGGCTGTGCTCTCCGCCACCAGCTTGACAGCGGGCACTCCCATGCCCGTCGCTGGACCAGCCGACAGCCCGTCGTCTTCGACGGCCTTAGCGTTACGGCCTCCAACCCCTGCCTGCTCGAAATAGGACAGGATCGAGTAAACAGCCCCACAACCCATGTTCGGAGAACCGGTGCAATACGCGCTAGCCTCAGTCGGAAGAGTGTAAGGAACGGGGAAGTTGATCATCCCTCCACCACCCTCGCAGCACAACGTGAGGGTGAGGGTGATGTCGCTGAAAATCCGCCCATACATGTCTATAGCGTTCTGCCACTCGTCGATGAAGGCCTGGTTCGAATTCCGATACTGACTATCGGAAAACTGGTTCTGCAGGATGGTGCTCCACCACTTGACCTCGGAAAAAACGTTAGGCAGGAGTATCTCGGTGGACTCAGCCGTGGGTCCGGCGACACCCACAGAAACCAAGGCTGGGTTTTGCCCGTATCGTGCGTTGAGCGCGAGCAGGAACGTCTGCCATGCGCTCTTGTAGGTCGGGTCCCAAGGCACCGGCAGAGGCCGGAACAGATCCGGCGGAACCCCATTTATAGCGGGCACACTTAGCCCTTCATTGAAGTAGAAGTAAGCCAGGTGGCACATTGGATTCGGATCAGGGGGCTCGGGAGGCAATGGGGAAGAAGGATAGTAATAGGGCTGGGGCAAAAACACAAACTGCCCGGAGCACGAGTTGACATTGATCTGGTCCAGGACCCATTGTGGCGAACGAAAGCCCGGCCTCACGACCAGCGCCACGGTTTTGGGAGGACTGGACGACGCCACCGCGCAGAAAGCAGCGTCCGTAAGGCTCCAATCATAAGCGTCGGAACTCTTGTAGGTGGGAAGATTGTGGCAATCCAGCGGGGCAGGGAGCTGACCGGAAGCCGGAGCGTTCGGGTTGAGGACGCTCCACTCCACATACACCGTCAGCCCCGAAATCCCGGGGTTGTTGGCGAGCAGAACCAAGTCATTGGCTTCATTGATGCCCACAATGGCGTAGACGCCCTGGGGGTGCCTGGGCACCTGAGGCGTCTCGGCCGCATCCACGACCGAGCAGCCGAAAGCCAGCGAGATTGTCAACAGCAATCCGAATCTTTTCATGGCACCGTCACCGTTCCCACCGCCTGCCACCCCGAGTTCAACGCGCCGTTCCCTGCCGCTAGGTAGAATACCTGGCCGCCGGCGAAGCCCGCGAAGAACGTGATCGGCAGTGTCAAGGTCAGTGTATTGCCGCTGCCCGACACCGCACTTCCCTCGCCGCCCACCACGCATTGGCTGTTGCCGGCGATGCCCGAGCCTGGCAGCACCCCGCCCCGCATACGGCCTGCCCGCATCCCCCGTATCGTCCACCAGGTACACCGAGCCCGCGGATGGTCCGGAGGGCACAAAAGCCACGTAACAGGCATGCCGCCCGTCGATCGCGCTCGCGATCAGCACGTTGGCCACCGCGATGTCCTGCCAACCCTTGCTGTCAGTGAAGGTGAACGTGTAGGTCTGACTCAAGCTGTTACTACTCGCCGGACTCATCCCACCGACCCACGGACCACCCGGCGGGGCGCCCCCCAAGTTCCACGTCGCCACCTCCTGCCATCCCGAACTCCCCGTCGACTTGTCCTCGGCCGACAGGTAAAACACCTCGTTGCCCGTAAAGCTCGCGTTGAACAGGATAGCCAGCGTGAGGGTCAGATTGTTCCCCGACCCGCTCACCGAGCTTGCGGCGCCGTTGATCGAGCACTGACTGTTGCTGACTGTCCCGTTTCCCGGCAGCACCATGCCGGAGTACGGCCCACCGGCATCGCCCGCGTTATCGACCAGGTACAGGGAGCCGGAATTCGCGCCCGATGGAGCGAACGCGATGTAGCAGGCGTGGCTCCCATCCAGCACGTTGTTGATCAACACATCCACAACACTCAGATTCTGATACCCGCTGCTGTCGGAGAACGTAAACGTAAAGGACTGACTGGCTCCGCTGCCCGCCGCCGGCCCGCCCGATCCCGCCAAAAGCGGCGGCAAGGGCAGCGGCTGTTCGGCAATCATGGCGAGCCCCTGACTTACCAGATTCAGCAAATCCTGCCCCGAGTAAGTGGGGCTGGCGCCCTCTCCGGTATTGACTACGGCAGCGGCTGCGGCGGCGGTAATATCGCCGTAATAGACTTGCAGGTAATTGAGCGGCACGGCGCCAGTTTTTGTTCCCCCGGCTAGAGTGGGGAAACGAGAGATAGTAGCGGCGTCGTAGAGGCGGGGAACCAGATCGGCGGCGGCTGTGCCGTTGAAGAAATTCGCGATCGTGTTGTAGAACGCTTGTTGGGGAGAGCAGGCGGGATTGGCAGCCGTGGCGTCCGGACACGATGCTGGACCGAGGCCCCCGCCGAACTCCAATCCGCCGAGGATTCGAGTCGATTGGGCTGTGCTCTCCGCCACCCCCGCCGATGGAAACGAGAGGCCGACGTTGGTGAAAACTGACGCCAGCCCGTCGTCTTCGACGGCCTTAGCGTTACGGCCACCGGCCCCTGGCTGCTCGAAATAGGACAGGATCGAGTAAACAGCCCCACAACCCATCTTCAGAGATCCGGCGCAATACGCGCTGGCCGCAGGCGGAAGAGTGTAAGGAACGGGAAAATCGATCATCCCTCCAAAGCCCTCGCAGCACAAAGTGAGGGTGAGGGTGACGTCGCTGAAGATCCGCCCATACATGTCGATGGCGTTCTGCCACTCGTCGATGAAGGCCTGGTCGGAATTCCAATAGCGGCTGTCGGCAAACTGGTTCTGCAGGATGGTGCTCCACGACTTGACACCGGATGATCCTCCTGGCAGGAGTGTCTCGTCTGACTCAGCCGTGGGTCCGGCGACGGTGACGGAAACCAAGGCCGGGTTTTGCCCGTATCTGGCGTTGAGCGCGAGCAGGAACGTTTGCCAGGCGCTCTTGTAGGTGGAGTCCCAAGGCACCGGAAAAAGCCTGAACAGCACCTGCGTGACGCCGTTGATCGTCGGTATATATAGCCCTTCATCGAAGTAGAAGTAGGCCAGGTGGCACGTTGACGTCGGATTAGGCGGCTCGGGGGGCAATGGGGAAGAAGGATAGTAATAGGGCTGGGGCAAAAAAAACGAATTGCCCGGCGCAGGAGTTGATATTGATCTGCTCCAGGACCCATTGTGGCGAGCGAAAGCCTGGCCTCACGACCAGGGCAACAGTTTTAGGGGGATTGGACGACGCGACCGCGCAGAAAGCAGCGTCCGTGAGGCTCCAGTCATAGGGGTCGGAGCTGTGGTGGATGGGAAGATTGTGGCAATCCAGGGGGGCAGGGAGCTGATCGGGGGCGGGGGGG